>JAFSSN010000161.1 GCA_017450985.1 Bacteroidaceae bacterium | reverse complement strand
CTTGAATGTCTGCTCGAATGCGAGGAACTTAAGAATTCCAAGGTTCACTGAGCTGTGGAAACGAATACCTCCCTTGTAAGGACCGATAGCATTGTTGTGCTGGATACGGTAACCCATGTTTGTCTGAATCTGACCCTTGTCATCCATCCATGTAACACGGAACTGATAAACTCGATCTGGAATGCAGAGACGCTCGATGAGATTAACCTTGTCGAACTCTGGGTGCTTGTTGTACTCTTCCTCGATTGTACCGAGAACTTCTTCTACAGCCTGATGATACTCTGGCTCATTTGGGAAACGACGCTTAAGGTCTTCCAATACTTTTTTTGCGTCCATTCAGAATTTAGTTTTTTGTTGTTACTATTTAAATAAATAAGTCTCTACAGTTTTATTCTGTGTCGTCCAAGCGATGATGTCTCTATTGCGATGACCTAACATCCGTCCTGCAACATAAACAAACACCACAATTGGACTTTGTTTAATTTTTCTGCGACAAAGGTATGACTTTATTATGAAACAATCAAAAAAAGTAACAAAAAATCACGAAAACCATGTTTTTTTTATCTTTTTTATGCAAAAACCGTGTTTTTCACTACATTTTTGAGGCTAACTCTACGCAAAAAGACTGTCATAAAGATATTGCAGTAATAAAAATATTATCTATATTTGCCACAGGTTTATAATCATTAACAAAAATAGCATGAGGAAATTTATTACTTTACTATCAACATGCCTGCTCACGCTGAATGCGTTTGCCCAGACAGACGTAACGAAGTTGTTCCTGTCGAACCCGGGATTCGACTCCAACTTCGACTACGATGCCAGTTCGACCACAGCCGTGGCACAAGAACTGAAGAATATTGACGGATGGGTTTCCGACTTATCAGCAAACTACACCATCACCGGTGTATATGAGTTCGGATTCAAAGGCACATTCAACAAAGCCACGGTTCCAGCAAAGGGATACGACGGCGAGGCTGGAGGATGTCTTGCCATATCAACAGGATGGTCACAGACATTCAACTTCTACCAGAATGTGACGCTTCCAGCCGGCACATATAATATAAAGGTACCGACATACAACGGAAGCGACAAGACTGCTGCTACATCCACACTGGCATGGATTCCTGCCAGCGGTACTGCAATAAAGTCAAAAGTAAGTTCATACCCTATCGGCCAATGGACTCTTGACGAGATTTCATTCACTCTCGACAAGACTACAAGCGGTAAGATTCAAATCGGAATGGTGGCTGCAGAAGGCGGCTCTGCCAACTCGGCAAAGCTGTGCGTGGACTACGTGCAGATTCTTGCCACTAACATGGCAACCGACAAGACTGCGCTCGACAATGCCATCAAGAATGCCACAACCGTATATGGCGACGGCAACGGCAATGGAGCAGCCGAACTGAACGCTGCTATCGAAGCTGCCAAGACCGTGTATAACGACGCCAATGCCGACATGGAGGCTGTAGTGAATGCAACCGACGCACTCAACGCAGCCATCGACGCATACAAGGCTAAGAACATCAGCGAGGAGAATCCTCTGGATTGCACCTCATACATTAAGAACGCATCGTTCGAAAGCAACTTCGACGGTTGGGATTACTACAACCTCAAGACACAGGGCAACTCCGACTTTATCAAGCAAGGTTCATACTACGTTGAGCATTGGGTAGGATCAGCCCCTGTAGGCGACGCTTACGTAAAACAGACTGTCAAGAACCTGCCTTACGGAAAGTACAAGCTTACGGTAGCCGCACAGAACCTGTTGCAGTCAAACAAGTCAAAGCAATGCACCGGAGCATACATCTATGCAGGCGACAGCCAGACACCTGTATATGGTCCGAACAATTACTCTGTAACTTTCACAGCCATATCAGGTCAAGTAGAAATAGGCTTCGTGGCAGAAAATGCCAACGGCAACTGGCTTGCACTCGACAACTTCCGTCTCTACCAGATTGGCGAGATGAGCAACAATGACATCATTGATGAGCTGAAGACTATCGTGGCAAAGGCTACTGAGCTTCAGTCATCACACATGTCTGCAACGACGGCTGCCATTCTGCAAGGATGCATCGACGCTGCAAACCAGACCATCGACGGCACAAAAGAGTTCTCTACAGAGACTATACTTGCAATTCAGGCTGCCATTACTGCTGCACAGAACAGCATAGCCGAATATGCTGCGCTGCAAACAGCGATTGCTAACAGCGAAAACAGCTACGACGAGACAAAGAACGGAGCTGAGGAATTCCTCAACGCCCTCAATGCGGCAAAGGAAACATACAACAACACCAATGCCACATCAGGCGAGCTTGCCGACGCCATCACAGCCCTCGACAACGCTCTCCTCGCATTCAATATTGCAAATGCCACACCGGGAACAGGCACAGCACCAAGAGTGACTTTAACTAACAGCTACACGCTCAACGGCGCAACACAGGCTCTCGTGCGCGCTGCCTTCACTGGAAGCAACATACTGGAGCGCGGTGTATGCTGGAGCAAGGAACACAACCCAGTCGTAACGGACAACCGCACGACAAAGAATTTCACACTCAACGGCACAATATTCCACATCAAGGGACTTGAGCCTGCAACGGTTTACTACGTGCGTCCTTACGTCATGAACAAAACTTACACCGTAGCATACGGCGACGAGATAAAGGTTGTGACTCACCCTAAGGGCAACTGCAAGGGTACATGGAACTACGGTGCACCTACCGAGGCTGCCAACACACGCTGCTACAATGCCATTCAGGAAACCATCGAGTACTTCAACGAATGGACAGGCATAATGGGATTCACACTCTCCGGAAGCTACGGTGCACAGACTCCTACTGCCGACTGCAATTACGGAGGCTCTATGCGTATCGGACCTGTTGAAAGCTATCAGGCTATCGGTACTGTACTTCACGAGACTGGCCACGGCGTAGGCGTAGGTACATCAGACCGCTGGTGGGACTCTAACGTTCACAACTGGGAATGGAAAGGACGCGAGGCTAATAACATATACCATTTCCTCGAGAACAACAACACCAACCCAATGGTAGGCGACCAGACTCACGGATGGGGACAGAGCGCAACATACGACTGGTTCGTGAACGGTGCTGACAAGGACAAGCACTACGAGCTTCAGTACATCGGAGGATGCTGCCTTCTCTACGGTCTCTTCATCGACGGTCTCTGCCCTACATGGAACCATCCAAACGGTGTTTCCGGCTATACTTACAACTTCGACGACACGAAGAAGTATTACCTCATGAACAAGAATGCCGACTGCGGTCTTGGCGAGGGTCTCCTCTATCAGCGCACTTCTACAGGTCTGGGATGGAAGCCATGCCTCACCAACGAGACAATAAGCGACTCTGCTGCATGGACCATCGAGTACAACGCAAGCAAGGGCTACTACATGTTCAAGAACGTAGCTTCCGGCAAGTACCTCACTCATGCCAACGGAAGCTCTGCCATCGCACTCAAGACGATTTCCGAGAAATCATCTCCAGCAGCAACAGAGTTCTTCCAGCTCATGCCTGACCGCACAGACGTAACCGTCGGCACCGGCACATCAACAGTCAAGACTCACGGTTACTGGTTTACATGGTACGACACATCGGCATACGCAAACAAGTCGCTCAACGCCGGCAAGATGTCATCAGTGCTCAATTACGGCACAATAAGCTCTACGTCATTCAACTACTCCGACTCAGCCACATCACAGCAGTGGATTATAATCTCAGAGGATGAGCTTGCCGCATATCAGGCTGCAGCCATTGCCACGGGCATAAGCACTACAGCAGCAGAAGACAACGCTGACGTAAACGCAAATGTCACAGACATCTTCTCTGCCGATGGAACTAAGTTGCAGCAGACAACGAAGGGTGTAAACATCATACGTTATTCTGACGGTACAAGCCGCAAGGTGTACGTCAAATAAAATAACAAGAACTTAACAAAAATAGGATGTGCCAGTCGGCACATCCTATTTTTTGTTTGATACATTCTGAAAAAGCAATTCAGAGACTATCGCTTCATCTTCTTGGCAACCCAAAGAACCCAAGGGTCGATATTATCGGTCAATTCATCAGGATAAGGAAGAGGAATGATGACATCAGGGCTTAAGCCTGGCTTACGCTTCTCTACTACCTTGTCGAACGTCCCGTCAACCGTCATTGGAATCATAACCGTAATATCACTATTCGGGAGTTTAGTAACAAAGACGTTACCCGTCTGGTCAGAACCTTCGGAGCTTTCGCGGCCGTACACCTTTGCATGCGTCTTTGAATAATTATGGACAAAAGCTATCGGCGCCTCACCGGCACTGGCACAATCGGCATCGATGATGATAGCACCACGCTTCACCTTAGGCTGAAACTCATAATCGCCTTTAGGGAACGAAGACCAAACACTATAGTCCCCGTCCGGCACATCCTTAGCCTCATGCAACACGTGCTTTATCTGCTCTGGAGCCAAATCATAATAATAGTCTCTCAACCATGCCTTATTGAAGAAAGAAGCACGCAGATAGCTCTTACTATCCTCCAATCCGCTGCAGTCACACATAAGGCGGGCAACAGACAAACTCATTCCGTCATTTCCGCCATTATTGCCACGCAAATCAAGAATCAAATACTTGCATCCAGAATGCAGATATTCCTCAATCTTTTCATTTAACCATTCTATCGTTGGGAACATTCCCATACATGACGGAAGACGAATGAGGTAAGTCTCTGCATCGACATTACAAGCCACAGGCTTAGGAGCATAGTTCTTGATAAGCTTATGATAGTCTATTTCATTTTCTTCACACAACTTATTGAACAATCTTCCTTCACAACTGGTATGATGGTCAAACTGGCTGTAAAACCAATAATAATAGCGGCTCACAGCTTCGTCAACGTCAATCTCGCCACGCATCATACGACTCAGCAAAGTATCTCGCATAGCCTCATACTCCTGTTTCAAGCCATGCTTCATAAGCTTTGGGAAGATTGCATTATTATCCTCATTAAGCCTTACTGCATAGTCGTAAGTCTCGTATGACTGCCTGACAGCCTCTGATTGCTCGCCATACTTATTCAGGAAATAGTCAACATAAAAACGCGACACATCCTTAGTCATTCGAGGAACCTTAGTCCCGAAAACATTCTGAATGTTCTGAGTGAAACCGCAACGGTCCCAGATGCAAACCACAGGCTGGTCAGAATCATACTGCGACGTAATGGCAATAGTATTAGAGTCGAACCAATGTACGTTGGCTGTATAGTTAAAAAGTTCAAAAGCCCTATCGCTAAGATACTTTATATTATTATACACGCAGTTCAACCTACCGGCAGGAAACTTGTCATTTCCCTCGACATACAGCGCACAATTATCTCCAAAGACAAGATACATGTCCGACTCTGCCCTTTCGACCCAATATTGTGAACGTGCATTATTCTTTGTCTGCCTACCACGAAGATGCCATACGCCCCTCAAAGGATTCTGCTGCCCTCCCGGTTTCATCTCCAAGGCACTTACAGCACGAAATATTGCGTCGGTAGAGTCGTTGACGATACGATAAAGCTCATCAGTATTTGTATCGAACGGGAAAACATGCTCGTTGAAATGACTGCGGTCGTTGAACCAACGAAGAGTAAAGCACTCCTTCACGTTGTCACCAAAGACCTGAATGCCACGATTTTCAGTCTTGGAAAGTTCACCCGTCACGCGCAACGGCTTGCCGTCAACATTATCAAACGCAAAACCGAAAGGCAGGCACGGGAAAAACTCAGGCGTGTACCCAATCTGCAGCGTTACATTCTCAGCACAATATTTATACTGTTTGTAACCAGCATCCACCTTCTCGCCGTCCTGACGACGGATTTCCTCAAGCTTGTAAAGACCTAACGGATTGGATGTCTGAGCAAAAGCCGCAGACGACAGCAATCCACATACGGTACAAAGAAGTTGTTTCCTACTTAGATGGTAAAAACACTTACGAGTCAGCCTTGCCACAGCAACTGTAGCAGGCAATAGGGTGATAATTGTCTTATAATTCATGTTATATTTAGAACTAAAAATTTAGGTATATGTACAAACTTTAGATTCAAGATGCGACAGCACTCTCTTTCACGTATAGTTTACGGCTGCAAAAGTACGAAAAGATTATAAACCGCACAAGAGCCATCATCATTTAATTCAAATCAGCATAGTAAAAGTTAGCATTATCAGAAAGACAGCGACAATTATTTATCCCACCACCACCTTCTCTATGTTCTTCGTCTCCTTGCTGAAATTTATGCCCAGACGAATAATCTTCTGGCCGTTCATCTCGAAAGGTAAGGTATAATGCTTGTCCTCAATCTGGGCAAGAGCCTCCTCCGCCGTACCGTCAAGCTTAAACTCCATGACATAGCAGAACTTTGGAGTCTGCAACACAAGGTCGATGCGCCCCTCGCTTGTCATGTACTCAGCCTGCACGTACAGTCCGGCAAGCTTGCTGATAAGCCAAACCACATTCTGATAGTGGTTCTCCAAATCCTTGATGAGCATATAAGGCGTGTCGGCAAATAGAGCCTTCAGACGCTTGATGAACTGATCGGTATTGCCTGCCTCCAAGTCTTCCACATAATTCTGAAGGTCAAACGCCGACCTGTCCTTGTTCTTGGAAGTGTACCAAGGAAGCAGGAACTTAGTGAAGCCTGCTTCCACCTCCTTGTTCGGGAAGCCGAGAGTGTATGTCTGGAACCTCTGATTATAGCTCTTTATAGTCAGGTAGCCGCTTTGATAGATGACAGGTATAGGATTTCTTGACGTAGAATCAATACTGTTAAGCGTGTCCGCATCCACCTTTGAATGTTCCATATCGTTGAGGTTATACTCATCACGCTGGAGAAGTTCAACAAGGTATGTAGGAGTGCCCGTCTCGAACCAATAGCTGCCAAACTCTTTCTTCTTGAACGTATTGAGCACGCTGAACGGATTGTACATGCCGCATCCCTTAGGATGGAAATGATAGCCGTCGTACATCTTACGAAGCTTCTCAACAGCCTCGTCAAAGGTCATGTCGTTAGCCTTGGCGAGCACCTCCACATACTCTTTCAGCGCAATGGTTATCTCCTCTTCCGTCAAGCCGCAGATATTATGTAGTTCCAAGTCCATGGAAATATCCTCAAGATTGTTCAGGTCGCTGAACACGCTAACCTTGCCAAACTTAGTAACGCCTGTCAAAAGGGCAAACTTAATGCAGCCGTCTTTGCTCTTCAAAGCACCATAAAATCCCTTCAATATGCCTCGATACTCATTCTGCAACTCCTCGTTGCCTATTGTCTGAAGCATAGGCTTGTCGT
>JAFSSN010000160.1 GCA_017450985.1 Bacteroidaceae bacterium | reverse complement strand
GCGGAATGGTAGACGCGCTACTTTGAGGGGGTAGTGGGCTCAGCCCGTGGGAGTTCGAGTCTCCTCCTCTTCACACAAAAGGTAAGACATATTGCGGAAATAGCTCAGTTGGTAGAGCACAACCTTGCCAAGGTTGGGGTCGCGAGTTCGAGTCTCGTTTTCCGCTCAAATATAAAAGTGTTTTGATTCATAGATTAGATGTGTTGCACTGAAACCGAAAGGTTTTGGTGTTTTTTCTTTTTAAATCTTTTCTCTTTTCTTCTTTGTTCGTATAATGCTTATGCTTGTTCACGACGTAGCCGATGTTTCATGAGTGTGTCCTTGGTTCGGTAAATATTTTGCGATTCTGTAGATGTTTCATAGGGGTGACCTTCTAAAATATCAGATATGTTTCTAACCTTCGCCAAGTGTAAGGTGAAGGTTGCTAGTACGGCCACGCTTAGTGCTGCCCAGGGAAGGTTATAGTATCGATTTGTGGGGGTAAAATGGATTGCAAAGGTTCTTGTGTGGATGATTGAATGGGAAAATAGATTTACCGGTTATGGCAGGGCTGTATTGCCGTAATGTAAGTGTTTTTCCTTATAAAATAAAAACGCTTTATGGTTCCTGTGAGCCATAAAGCGTTTTTGCTGTATCGGAGAAAACGGTTTATTTGTTTTCTGGAGTATCTTCGTATTCGAAATCCTCGAGGTCTTCGAAGTCGTCCTCGTCAAGATATTCGATGTCCTCATCCTCCATGTAATCTTCTTCGTCGCCCCAACCCTCGTCATCGTCGTCGATGAAGTCGGAGATGTGAGAGAAGTCCTTGTTCTTGTGTACCACGGTGTCTTGGGTCGTGATGGCGGCAAGTTTGTTGCTCTCGCTATTCATCTCCTCCCAGAGCAGGTCTTTAAGCTGCTGCAGGCCCTGCTGTGCTACGGCGCTGATGAAGACGACTGGCAGGTCGTCAGGAAGATTCTCCTTGAGCATTTCCAACAACTCTTCGTCTTGGCCGAGAAGGTCGCACTTCGTGATTGCAAGTACGCGTCCCTTTTCAAGAAGTTCAGGGTTGAATGTGGCAAGTTCGTTGAGCAGAATCTCGTATTCCTTCTTGATGTCCTCCGTGTCGGCAGGTACCATGAAGAGCAGGAGAGAATTGCGCTCGATGTGACGGAGGAAACGTAGGCCAAGTCCTCGTCCTTCACTTGCTCCCTCTATGATACCTGGGATGTCGGCGATGACGAATGAACGTCCGTCACGGTAAGGTACGATGCCGAGTGATGGCTCGAGGGTGGTGAATGGGTAGTTGCCAATCTTAGGCTTTGCTGAACTCATGGCGTTGACCAGAGTCGATTTGCCCGCATTAGGGAATCCTACGAGACCCACGTCGGCGAGGAGCTTGAGCTCGAGAATGACGCTAAGTTCCTGCATAGGCTCGCCCGGCTGAGCGTAGCGTGGAGCCTGATTGGTAGGCGTGCAGAAGTTGTAATTGCCCAATCCGCCTCGTCCGCCCTTGAGGAGTATGACCTCCTGTCCGTGTTCGGTCACGTCGCAGATGTATTCGCCTGTCTCGGCGTTATATACTACCGTTCCGCATGGAACGTCTATATATTTGTCAGCGCCTTGTGCGCCTGAACTTTTGCATTTAGAACCGTTGCCGCCATGTTCTGCATGAATATGTCGGTCGTAACGAAGGTGGAGTAGGGTCCAGTAGTTTCTGTTTCCGCGCAGAATGATGTGTCCTCCGCGTCCACCGTTTCCGCCGTCAGGACCTCCCTTTGGCATATATTTAGCTCTGTGCATGTGGCAAGAGCCTCGTCCGCCTCGTCCTGAACGGCAATAAATCTTTACGTAGTCAATAAAGTTGGATTCCTGTGCCATGAGTTGTTTTTATGATTATTGTTATGTGGGTGATACGTTTCGCTGGCAATTCCTTTGCCGTTGGCCGTTATGTGCGGTCGGCTGCGTGTGGATTATGCTGTTTGTCTGCTTTGCCGATGCTTGCGAAGCGTACTATTGTTTGTTGTGAATGGTGGTGCTGTCTTCAATCAAAAAGGAATTGCCGCTCTGTGAAGAGCAACAATTCCATAGTCTTGATTTCCCGACAAAGGATTATTTGTTCTCGGCGTCGATAACAGCAGAGATTGCTGCAATCATGTCTTCGATGAGTGGGTACTTCTCAGCAGAGAATGAGTGACGGATGCCTTCCTTCTCGAACCAGTCGATAAGTGGGGCAGTCTGTGTGCGGTAAACCTCGAAACGCTTCTTGATAGTCTCCTCATTGTCGTCTGCGCGTCCCTGCTCCTTAGCACGGTTAAGAAGGCGTGCCATGAGGATGTCTGCGCTTACTTCGAGCTCTACCATGATGCCGAGGTCAGTGTTACGCTCAGCGAGCATCTTCTTGAGTGCCTCTGCCTGTGCGATAGTGCGTGGGAATCCGTCGAAGATAACTCCCTTGCCAGCTGGCTGTGCATCGTAAGTCTTTGCGAGGATGTCAATCATGAGGTCGTCTGGAATGAGCTGACCGTTGTCAATGTATCCCTGAGCAATCTTGCCAAGTTCTGTTCCGTTCTTAATCTCTCCACGGAGAACGTCACCTGTAGAAATGTGACCCATACCGTACTTCTCAACAAGCTTTGCGCTGTAAGTGCCTTTTCCTGAACCTGGAGCACCGAAAATAATGATATTCTTCATTTGTTTTTTGTTAAACTATATATAATTTTTATCCTAAAAAATATTGTCGTTTTATTTGTATTGTGCGTATGATAATAAGAAAAAATTGTTCATTAGTCTTTCTTTACTACGGTGTAGATGTCAGGATATTGTCTTCCCAGTCCGTCGTAGTCAAGTCCATAGCCGACGATGAAGTCGTTTGGTATTTCGATGGCGCAGTATTTCACGTCAAGATCCACAGCGAGTTTCTCTGGCTTCATGAGCAGTGTGGCGATTTCGACTGAGCGTGCGCCCTTATCCTTGATTTGTGGAAGCAGATTTGCCATTGTCTTTCCGGTATCGACAATGTCTTCTACGATGATTACGTCTCTGTCGGCAATGTCAACGTTGAGTCCGATGAGCTCTTTTACCTTGCCTGTACTTTCAGTGCCCTGGTAGCTTGCGAGTTTCACGAACTGAATCTCGTGTTCGAAGGTAAGCCGGCGTACGAGGTCGGCTGCAAAGATGAATGAGCCGTTGAGAATTGCGAGCAAGAGAGGACATTTGTCTTCGTAGTCTTGGTTCATCTTTTCTGCAATGTTTGCGATGCTGCTGCTGATTTCATCTTGACGAATGGAAATCTCAAAATCCAAATCTTTTATTCTTATCATAGCCGTATAATGTTGATTCATTTTTGAATCTTCTGCAAACTTACACATTTTTACCCGATTATCGGCTCGTCTTGCTTGAAAAACTATTTATTTGATTGCAAATAATTCAAAAAAGCCTTTTACGCTTGTTTTTTGGCCTTGTTTTTGCGGTTTTTGCTTTGCCATTCATTATCTTTGCATCATGAAAATTTTAACAGCTGAACAAATAAAGCAACTTGATGCTTATACCATAGAGCATGAGCCTATAGCTTCGATAGATTTGATGGAGCGTGCGTCGAGAGCGTTCGCTAACCGCATCATGGCGGAGTGGGCGCCTGGTACTGTTGTGAAGGTCTTTGCCGGACCTGGAAACAACGGCGGCGATGCACTTGCTGTGTCGCGAATGTTGGCGGAGGCTGGCTATGCGGTGTCGGTTTATCTGTTTAACACGAAGGGACATCTGTCGCCCGACTGCGAGGAGAACAAGCAACGATTGCTGACGTGCGGAAATGTGGACTTTATGGAGGTCACTACAACGTTTGACCCGCCTGTGCTCGAAGCTTCCGACCTCGTTATCGACGGACTGTTCGGCACAGGAGTTACGCGTCCGCTCAACGGAGGATTTGCCTCTGTTGTGAAGTATATCAATGCTTCATGTGCCACCGTTGTGGCAATCGACGTACCTTCTGGACTCATGTGCGAGGATAATGCCTATAATGTGGCTCACCATATCATCAAGGCAAGATATACATTTACGTTTCAGAATCCTAAACTTGCGTTCTTCTTTCCTGAGAACGAAGCCTATGTGGGACATTGGGAGGTGCTCGACATCGGAATCAAGGACCCGATGCTCGATTTCACTTCCACTCCTTATCGGTTCACGGAAGAGAGGGATGTGTGTCCTATGCTGAGAAACCGTTCGCGTTTCGTACATAAGGGCAGTGTGGGCAATGCTGCTCTCGTGGCAGGCAAGAGAGGAATGGCCGGGGCGGCAATACTCGCAGCTCGTGCGTGTTTGCGCTCAGGAGTGGGCAAACTGACTGTCCATACGCCTGAACCTAACGTTCTGCCTTTGCAGATTGCCGTGCCCGAGGCGGTGATAAGCGTTGACCCCGACTCGTTGTGCTTCAGCCGTCCTTTTGACATTTCGCACATGGATGCACTTGCCATAGGACCGGGAATAGGAACAACGCCGACCACGATGAGGGCGTTCATCGAACTTGTCAACATGGTGCGCGTGCCGCTGGTACTCGATGCTGATGCGCTTAACATTCTCGGTACTTACCACGACTGGCTTGACCAAGTGCCTAAGGGAACTGTACTCACACCTCACAAGAAGGAACTGTTCGGACTTATAAGCTCGACGGTCAACTCTTATGAACAGTTGGAGAAGACGCGTTCTATGTGCATGAGCCGTCAGCTCTTCGTGGTGGTGAAGGGAGCTTTGTCGGCTGTATGCTGTCCTGACGGAAGCGTATTCTTCAATCCTACGGGCAATCCCGGAATGGCTACAGCTGGCAGCGGCGACGTGCTTACGGGCGTAATCCTCTCGTTGCTTGCCCAGGATTATATGACTGATGTAGCCGTTCGATTGGGAGTTTATCTCCACGGACTTGCGGGCGACATTGCCGCCGAACGTCTGGGCTATGAGGGAGTAATGGCAAGCGATATTGTGGAATGTCTGCCAGAGGCTTTCCGACGATTAAGAAACTCAAACAAAAAGTTACAAAAGTAAGATATGCAAAAACAAATGATAATGCTTGCTGCCTTGTGCTTCGCTACAATGGCAAAGGCGCAGGTGGCGGAGTTTAATCCTTCCGTAACGACCGATGGTATTAGTTATGTGCTTCCAAAGACGGCTTTGCGTGCCGATGTGAGTGCTGTGAAAACTGTGTTCACACCGGGCGAGTATGCTAAGTATGCGGAGCGTTATCTTCATTTCTCCAATGTACGTACCGAGGCTGAAACGCTGTGGAAGGTTACTGATGTGAACATTTCCGAGGAGGGAGTTGTTGACACGCTGAAGCGTTTTTCCGTTAAGTCAAAGGACAAGAATCTTCTTCCAAAGGTACAGTTGTCGAAGGAGGGCTTCATTATGGCAATCAACCGTTATGCCGATGCTCCGGCAGCACAAGCAAAGGCCAAGCAACCGACACACCACAAGATAGATTTCCGCAAGTACATGACAGAGGAAATGCTCGAGGCAACATCTTCTTCAAAGCTTGCAGAACTCGTTGCACGTGAGATTCTTGATATTCGTGAGAGTAAGAATGCCATTCGCCGTGGACAGGCTGATAACATGCCTAAGGACGGTGCCGGAGTGCGCATCGTGCTTGAAGAACTCAACGCTCAGGAAGAGGCTCTTACGCAGTTATTTGTTGGCTACACCGACACTATTTATGCGTCTGCTTCGTTCACCGTCGTTCCTGAGAACGATATTGACAAACAAGTGTTCTTCCGTTTCTCGAAGAAACTCGGTTTCGTGGATGATGATGACTTGGCTGGTGAGCCTTTCTACGTAAGTGTGAAAAATGCCCACACCGTACCGTTGCCTACAGAGAAGGAGGCTGCCAAGCGTAAGATTGTAGGCTTGGTATATAATGTACCAGGTTTGGCCGATGTAAACGTGTTTACTGTAGGTAAGTCCTACTTCAGTAAGCGTGTTCCTTTTGCTCAGTTCGGTACCATTGACATGCTCAGTCCTACACTTTTCGACAAGAATGTAAGCACAAAAGTTCTTTTTGATACAGCTACAGGTGCCGTGTCGAAGATTGAATAAAAAATATTGCGAAGCGCGATAATTCGCGCTTCGCAAGTAAATAAAAAAGTTGCATCAATGCCTAACTTATACTATGTTCAAGCACAGCTAAAACACCGTTCAAATACTATTCTTGTCATTGTTAAACATTCATTAAACGCTCGTTTAATATTCATTTAATGAATGTGAAGAATATATCTGTCTCTATAATAAGCCGTCAAATAAACAGAAATGATAAAACGTTGTCATGACTGTCGATTGTCTCATCTGACAATCTGAAAGGGTGGTGCTAACCCTGTATTATCAAACTGCCATAACAACGAAAATGGAAGTGAAATAAAGTTGTACTGTGTACTGACGGAAATTTTGAGAAAAGGGTTGCAGAAAGTTACTCACTCAACTTTCGCAAGTATCGCTAACGCTTTACTTGCTTGGAGTAAAAAAGGAGTTAAGCGGAGTTAATTCCGCCACGCTCCATGGAGTAAAACGGACGTTTGACTGTTTACGGATGAGTTTTAAGCGAAAGAGTATCGTCCTGAGCGAAGCGGTTGCTCCTTTTTACTTCACGAAGTTAACTCCTGTTTACTACTTGCGAAACTTCAGTTACTCATTTGTGCTCATAGTCCTTCGGTACGCATCCCTTGTAGAGCTTGAAGTTGCGGTAGAATGATACCGGGCTTGTGAAGCCTGATTTCCTGCTTAGATTCAGAATCGTAATGTTAGGGTGCTGCTTGAGCATTTCGCAGGCATAATCTATGCGCAGACGATTGACGTACTCCGTGAAAGACACCCCCATCTCTTTGTTAATGGCATTATACACGTAGTTTCGGTTAGAACCGAGGGCTTGCACAAGGTCGGCAAGCTTGAGGTTGTTGCGAAGGAATAATTTCTCCTCCGTCATTATCTG
>JAFSSN010000159.1 GCA_017450985.1 Bacteroidaceae bacterium | reverse complement strand
TTTTAAGTGCTTTTACAAATGAAGATAAAGTAAATACAAATAACGAGAAAACACAACTATCAATAGATATTCTTTATCTGTTGACGATTGGAAAGGCATACTGCCATCGGATGTTTCGCCCTCAAACGACATCTCATTCATTGTGCGTGAATAGCTTGCTCCAACGGTCAAGCCAAACTGCCCTATCGTCCAGTCAACATTTGTCTTGCCTGCAACAAGACTGTAATTTGTGGAGCTACCGTTTGATATTGTTCTCAACGGATTATCATCTATTCATCAGAGAATGCGTCAGAGCCGCTTTTACCGGAAATATAATCCACGTCGGTAGCCCATTTACAGCATTTGTCCTTACCGAAGGAAATATCAGAATACGCATTCACATATTATTTCATAAATCGGCACATATTCCTAAGAGAATGATGCCATCAAGCGACAGATGCAAGTATTGGAGAACGATAGTGACGGTAAATTATTGAAATAAGTGGTGAATTATGTAAACCTCAACGAAACTGAAGCTTGCGGAAGTTGAGTTATGGTAAAAAAAATGTTGTTTTTACTTTACACGTACACCAGTCATAGTGAACACACCATCGGCAGTTTCAATCATCAGCATTCCGTTGATCATCACTTTTTTCACTTCACTATTTGTTTGCTCCACATCTGCAAAAGTAACAGCGATGACCTCTTTTCCTCCTTCGTCATAGAGCCTGACACTCAGGCTCTTTGCTCCTGAAACTCCTGCCATTGGCAGATACGCCTTATCGGGATCAAAAGAAGTTCCTTTATATGCTTCAAACACACTTCCATTGAGTACCAGTGCTTATTCAATGGCAGCCAGCCCATTCTCTGTGGTAGTAGCTTTGAGTTCGTTACAGTCAAGAGATGCTGCGTTTTGCCTATAGTTCAATGTAACTGTAGCATTAGGTGCACCATATAGCAGAACACCATTATAAGCAGGCACTGTGTTATCTTCAATTGGTTGAGCATCTATGTTTGTTCCGTCATTACTGACTGTACAAGTATAAGCCTGTGCACCTGACACACGTATATTCCTATCAGAAGACAATGTTGCAAACCCTTTGGGATTCAACGTAACAGAACTGGCTGGCATTCTTTTACACAGATTTTCATAATTACGCCCATACCAATCCTTGACATATTCAAGTTCTTCTTTTATATCAGCCTTTAGTGGCACAGGGTTATTGTTCCATTTCTCGTATTCCCTTTGCCATGCACCACTTTCCATAAAACTTTCTCCAAACGCATCAATAAGACTGCATACACTATCCACAGACAGCTGGACATTTCGCAATTCATTCCATCTCTGGGCAACATCATCAGCAAAACCATTCAAATTATTACGATATAGCCTATTGAACGGTGCTCTTGCTATTAAGCCTACACTCGCCAGATAATCATAATAGTCTCCATTCCAATATCCTCCCAAAGACATATCCATATCCCACGGTGTAATTGTATAACGATGCGACTTCGTCAAATTCACAGTTGACAGGAACGTATTCTTATAGGGAGCATCTCCTATGTTAAACGTTGCCATAAATACGATATAATCAACGAGATTTTTACTGTAAAACCACTTTTCGTATTCCTTCAGGAAGGTTTCATCATCTGTTTGGTCAGAGCAGAAATCTATCAAATCCGCCAAAGGCTGCCATGTCAAGGCAGACGGATAATCATCAGGATATTGCAATTCCCAAGAATTCCATGTTTCTCCGTTCATATCCATTTCCTCATACGACAACAGGTCGCAACCACCTGCCCAATTTATTCCTTTATACAGTACACCTTTTACTACTTGAGTGTCATCGACTTTTATTTTCTTCAACCCTAACAACTTTCTGTCTATTTTATCGCTCATGCAATAAAGTCCATGATATGTACCATTAAGGAACACCTCAACGAAAACGCCCTCTGTACCGTTACGGTCATTAAAATCTGTCTTATATGGTGTCTTGCTGATTTTATTCCACACATCAAAACACACTCTGTTCCTCATGCGGGCACGGTCAATGGCCATGGCATCCAATATCCAATTATTTTCCTTCCTGATTCCAAAAACTGACACGTCTAAATCTTTACCGTCCTCGTCATAAAGCTTTACTGCCAGTGATTTCTTATCACGGTAATAAGAAGATGCACCTCTTATCTTATATTTACATAGATACTTCACATACTCTTCATCTGCCGTACGTTTCTTAACATCAACAATCTCTATGATACCATCAACGTATGTTTTTTTGTTCAAGGAACGTAAATCAACCGTTACGTTAACCAATGGCAAGGATTTCTCCGACAAGTTTTCCCTCGCATCCTCAAAATCCGACGATTTTGCAGATATTATTATCAAAAGTAAACAAAAAAAACAAAATAAACGTTTCATGATTTCACCCATAAAGGCTTATCGATTCCAGATTAGCCATAAATAATTTCGTTATCAATATTCTACACAAAGCGTGGAATCGAACTGTTTTTCATTTGCTATTCTCTGACTATTTGCCAAAGAATAAAAAAAATACAGTTACGCCGTTATGCATCATACACCTATTCACTACAAGGCATCGCAAGTGCAAAGTTACAAACTAATTACCCAATGGGCAAATTTTATTTCAGAAATTGACAATGATTTCAAAGAAAATGATACTACAAGCGCAAAGAGCCCTATAAATTGACATAAAACGTACATTAAAAACTCTCGGAGAAAAAATCTTCGGAGTTGCTGACGGTGGTATTGACGTCAAGGGAGTCGTACAGAATGAGCTTGCCGCCTACTGGCAGGAGGAGGAACCTACTTTGTTGACCACTTCTCATTTCATTTTACATTTCCTGTTAACTTCAAGCTGGAATTACGCCTTGCGTCGGTTAGAATCCGACAGTCTTGCATTTTTCACAAATAAAAATTGTGGCGGCTTCATAAAAACGAAGTCGCCACAATTTATATATAGTCGCAAGAATGTAAAAAAATATCTTACAATTGTTCTGTACACGAATTATTCATCACCAAGCTGGATAGCGAAACTTGCCTGTACACCTGCTGGTGTCTGACCCCAGATGTAAAGTGTCTGTTCTTCAGACTCCTGTGCAGACTTGAATGCGTTTTCAAAGTCCTTGACAGTCTTAATGTTCAAACCGTTACACTTACGGATGATGAAGCCCTTAGAAAGACCTGCACTCTTCAACTTACCATTCTTGATGTCCTTAATCTGAATACCGTAAGAGATGTTAAGAGCCTTCTTGTCGTTGTCGGAAAGTTCCTTGAACTCAGCACCAAGACTTGAAATCTTCTCCGCCTTCACCACGCTTGTGTTGCCCTTTGAATTGCGGAATGTCACGTTGAAGGTCTTCTCCTTCTTGTCACGCATAACGGTTACGGTAGTCTTGTCGCCAGGGCGATACTTGCTGACAGCCTCCTGAAGCTCAGACATCTTTGTAACCTTCTTGTTGCCTACCGACGTGATGACGTCGCCTTCCTTAATGCCTGCCTTCTCGGCTGCAGCATCCTCTACGACCTCTGCCACATATACGCCGTCGTTAGTACCGAAGTCAGCCTTATACTTGTCGTCCTTGCGCTTCTGGTTGTCGATATAGTCGATGAGCGTTGTCCCACTTATTCCGAGCAAAGCACGCTGAACGGTTCCGTACTCCTTGATGTCGGTAACGACCTTCTTCATGATGCTTACAGGAATGGCAAATCCATATCCTGAGTAAGAACCAGTCTCGCTGTAAAGCATGGCGTTGATACCTACAAGCTCACCGCGTGCGTTGACGAGTGCTCCTCCCGAATTGCCCTTGTTGATGGCTGCATCCGTCTGAATGAACGACTCAACACCGTTGGCACCGAGACCGCGTCCCTTGGCACTTACGATACCGGCTGTAACCGTTGAAGTGAGGTTGAACGGATTGCCCACTGCAAGTACCCACTCACCCACTTTCAGGTCGTCGCTGTTGCCAATCTGAATGGCAGGGAAGTCGTTGCCTTCAATCTTGATGAGGGCAAGGTCGGTAGAAGGGTCTGTACCCACGATTGTAGCGTCGAACTCACGATTGTCGTTCAGCTTCACGCTCACCTTGTTGGCCTTCTGCACCACGTGGTTGTTAGTCACGATGTAGCCATCCTTTGAAATGATTACGCCGCTACCCGCAGCCTCCTGCTTAGGTGTCTGCACCTGACGGCGCTGCACACCGCCGCCGCCACGTCCGAAGAAGTCGCCGAAGAAGTCCTCAAATGGGTCATGATATTCAACGGTCTTCGTCTCACCTCCCATTACGACCTTTATATATACTACGGAAGCGCATCCCTTCTCGGCAGCATCGGTAAGGTCGATAGGCTGTGCCGGAGTACCCTTCACGTTTGACAGTTGCATGAGATTAGGATCAGCATATTCAGTTTCATAAGCCACCCCGGCGTTCTTGCCTGCGCCCTTGACGTTGTGAGCTACCGAAAATGTAAAAGCACCTGTAACTCCTGAAAAAAATGCTATTGCGGCAAGAGTTCCGTACAATCTTTTCTTTGTCTGTTTCATAATCCTTTTCTTATTTTTGTTTTTGTTATTCTATTTTCGATTAAATGTTAAAATCAAGAGATATTTAACTTTTTCGACGTTAAAATTAGAGCATGTTTTAGTAACTGCAAAATGTTTTTGTAAAAATCTGACTAATTTTTGAACTTGTTTAACAGTTGCCGTCCGTCCATTAACATCTGTTTAACTTTGGATTGTTTGTTTTAGCATTTCTTTCACATTTTACGGCCGACGGCAAATGTTAAAATGATGTTGTGTGCGTATATTTTTTCGGATTATTTTTTCGCTTTTCGACAAATATTGTAACTTTGCAACAATGAAAGCAGTCGGACGGTTTGTCGCTGGCACACTTTTATGGGGGTGCGAGAGGAAAGTCCGGGCAGCGCAGGGCATCCCACTTCCTAATATAGAAGGAGTCCGCAAGGGTTGAGTAATGCAGAAGAAAACAACCGCATGAATAAGTTGCAAACCTCGGTTTGCTTCTTTTTGTGTAAGGGTGAGAAGGTGAGGTAAGAGCTCACCAGCGATGTGGCGACACTATCGGCTGTGCATCTTGGGAGCTGCAAGTTCATGTAAACTACCGCCATCAGGGTAGCCCGCCCGACAGTTCGGTAGAGGGTAGAACGCTTAAGCCATGAGGTGACTCATTGGATTGGATAAATGACAGACCATTCTTCGGAATGACAGAACCCGGCTTATAGTTCGACTGCTTTCTTTTTTTGTTAACAACACAATAAGAAAAACAAGGGGATTAGGCGACCGGAACGGCAAGAATGTGCTACAATATAGACAGAAAAAAGCATATTTTCACAAACGTTCACATTCCCTCCTAAATATTAACAAACACTAACAAAATACGGGCTAAACCTTTACCGGCTCAAAGCATCTCACTATTCGAACATTTAATTAAAAACTATAATATGAAAACAGGACATCTCGTTCCAGCACTCTCGCTTCTGCTGCTTGCAAGCAACGGAGCATCGGCGCAAAAGCAATGGACTTTGCAACAATGTATCGACTACGCGCTGGAACACAATATCTCACTTGAACAGAAGCGGCTCAGCGGTTGGCAGAGCATGGAGGACGAGAAACAAAGCCGCGCGGCTCTCTTCCCTTCCATATCGTTCAACACGAATCAGAACGTGTCATACCGCCCGTATGCCCAGCAGACCATCACCCTCGAAAGCGGTACGATGACCACAAACTCCAACACTACTACATACAACGGCTCATACGGCATCAACGCCAACTGGACCGTATGGAACGGCAACAAGAACAACCTTACCGTCAAGCGCAACAAGCTGGCTGTGGAGTCGGCAGAACTCGAAGTGGCTCAGCAGGCAAATACCATACAGGAACAGATTGCACAGCTCTACGTCCAGATTCTGTACGAAAACGAGGCGGTGAGAGTGAACGAGGAAATCGTCAAGGCGTCGCAGCTTCAGGTGGACAGAGCGCGCACGATGGTCGAGGTGGGAAGCCTCGCCGTAGTTGACCAGAAACAGTTGGAAGCACAGGTGGCACAGGACGAGTACTCGCTTGCACAGGCTAAGAGCCAGCTCGCCAACTACAAGCTCAAGCTCAAGCAACTGCTCGAGCTACACGACGACGAGCCTTTCGACATCATCGTGCCTTCGGTCGATGACTCCAAAATTCTCACTCCGCTACCCGACCAGACAAGCGTGTATAACGCAGCCCTCGAGAGCCGTCCTGAGATAAAGGCAGGAAAAATAGACGTGAAGTCGGCAGACATAGCCGTCAAGTCGGCACGAAGCGGCTACTCGCCTACAATCTCGCTCACGGCAGGAATCGGAACGAGCAACTCAAGCGGCTCCGACCAGAGCTTCGGAAAGCAGGTGAAGACCAACCTCAGCAACTCCATAGGACTCACGCTCTCGATGCCTATCTTCGACAACCTAACCACACGCACGAACATACGCAAGGCAAAGCTGGCACAGATAAGCAGCGAGCTGCAACTCAAGGATACAGAGAAGAAGCTCTACTCTACCGTGGAGGACTACTACCTCAACGCCACGAACTCGCAGCAGCAATACGTCTATGCCAAAAAGAACGAGGAGAGCATGAAGGAAAGCTACGGACTCGTGAGCGAGCAGTTCAGCCTCGGACTCAAGAACATCGTAGAGCTTACCACGGGCAAGAACAACCTGCTGCAAGCCCAGCAGCAACTCCTACAGACTAAATACACAGCCCTGCTCAACATCGCCATGCTGCGATTCTACGAGGGCGAGACCATAAAACTTTAAGAAGAACAGCTTTATAATATATAGGACAAATGAAGACAAATAACATATTCGCGGCTTTGGTTTTCGCCGCAGCACTCGCATCATGCAGCTCTGAGTCGAAGGTGTCATACACGACGGCAAAGGTAGAAAAGGTAAACATACACACAAGCATCACAGCCACAGGAACCATCGAACCTGTCAAGAAGGTAGAGGTAGGTACTCAGGTGAGCGGTATCATAGACAAGATATACGTAGATTACAATTCGGAGGTGAAGCGCGGACAGGTGATTGCCGAGCTTGACAAAACGAACCTCCTTTCCGAGCTTGCAAGTGCCCAGAGCAACCTCTCCAACGCCCAGGCTGAACTGACCTACCAGAAGGCTAACTACACGCGTTACAAAAAGCTTTACGACAAGGGACTTGTAAGTGCCAACGACTTCGAGAGCGCAAAGCTGTCTTACGACAAGGCTCAGCAGACGGTCAAGGTACAGCAGCAGACCGTGACTAAGGCTCAGACAAACCTCGGCTACGCTACCATCACGGCACCAATCGACGGTATCGTGTTGTCGAAGGAAGTGGAGGAAGGACAGACCGTGGCTGCTGCCATGACCACGCCTACCCTCTTCATCATAGCACAAGACCTTACGGACATGCGCGTAATTGCCAACATCGACGAGGCGGACATAGGCGGAGTGAAGGAAGGACAGCGCGTGACGTTTACGGTTGACGCATTCCCCGACGACACCTTCGAGGGTCAGGTGACACAGGTGCGTCAGGAGGCAACAACTGAGTCCAACGTGGTAACCTACGAGGTAGTAATATCTGCCCCAAACAAGGAATTGAAGCTGAAGCCGGGACTCACAGCCAACGTGACGGTTTACACGCTCGAAAAGAGCAACGTACTCTCCGTACCTACGAAGGCTCTCAGATTCACTCCTAACGAGGTGCTTCTGGAGGAAGGACAGACCATCGAACGTGCCGATGGCGAGAATATAGTATGGACTCTTGAGGGCAACACGTTCAAGGCTCACCCTGTTACCGTAGGTACTACGAACGGCACATATACGGAGATTCTTTCCGGCATAGCCGAAGGTACTGAGGTGCTTACAGAGTTCAACATCAACGGAGGCGAGGAACAAGAGGCCGAAACGGCTGCAAATCCTTTCATGCCAAGACCAAGAAATAATAAGAAGAAGTAAAGAAAATGAAGAGTGAAGAATGAAAGTTACTCCGTTCGCCAACTCTTACCGTTCGCCAAGTTTTTTGCGGAGTGCCTTTCCCGTAGGCGGCGTTTTCAACCCCTGCAACCAGGGTTCTTCACTCCGCCGCAGTCGATTCTTCATTCTAAATTCTAAATTCTTCATTAAACGAAAACGTATGGAAGACAACAGAAAGGTAGTAATTGAGCTCCAGGACGTGAAGCGATACTTCAAGGTCGGTTCCGAAACCGTCAAGGCTTTGCGAGGAGTATCATTCAAGATATACGAGGGCGAGTTCGTCACGATACAGGGTACATCAGGCTCGGGAAAGTCAACCCTGCTCAACCAACTCGGATGCCTCGACACGCCAACTTCGGGCGAGTATTTCCTCGACGGAACACCCGTCAGGAAAATGACCAAGAACCAACGCGCCAAGCTGCGTAACCGCAAGATTGGATTCGTGTTCCAGAACTACAACCTACTCGCCAAGACTACGGCGGTGGAAAACGTGGAACTGCCGCTCATGTATAACAATAAGTACAACGCAGCACAGCGACGCGAAGCTGCCATAAAGGCACTCGAAGCCGTGGGACTCGCCGACCGACTCGACCACAAGTCCAACCAGATGTCTGGAGGACAGATGCAGCGAGTAGCCATAGCAAGGGCACTCGTCAACAATCCTGCCGTGCTCCTTGCCGATGAGGCCACGGGTAACCTCGACACGCGCACGTCGTTCGAAATGCTCGTACTCTTCCAGAAACTCCACAGGGAGGGACACACCATCATCTTCGTGACCCACAACCCCGAGATTGCCGAGTACTCAAGCCGTAACATCAACCTGCGCGACGGCAAGATAAGAGAGGACACCATCAATACTAACATCAAGTCAGCAGCAGAGGCCCTGGCAGCTTTGCCTAAGCCGCAGGACGACTGACCCACTTAAAGCATAATGGCAACATGAATATACTCAATCTGCTAAAAGTCAGTTTCAACGCTGTACTCAACAACAAGATGCGCTCCTTCCTCAGCATGCTCGGAATCATCATCGGAGTGGCAGCCGTCATCATCATGATGAGCATCGGACAAGGCTCGAAGGAAAGCATACGCAAGGAATTGTCAACCATGGGCACCAACCTCCTCACCATACGTCCGGGAGCGGACATGCGAGGCGGAGTGCGCCAGGACCCTTCAAGCATGCAGACCCTCAAGACGGCCGACTACGAGCGCATCATGGCCGAGAAGAAATACGTCACCAACGTGTCGCCCGAAGTGACCGCAAGCGGACAGGTAATCTACGGAAACAACAATACCAACACCACCGTTTACGGCGAGTCGCCCGAATACCTCACCATCAAGCAATGGACCGTAGAGGAAGGCGAATGCTTCACCGACGAGGACATCAAGAAGAGCGCCAAGGTATGCCTCGTGGGCAAGACCGTGGTCAAGGAACTCTTTGGCGAAGGTGCCGACCCTATAGGCCGCAACATACGCTTCAAGTCCATACCGATGCGCATCGTCGGAGTGCTCAAGTCAAAAGGCTACAACTCATGGGGTATGGACCAGGACAACGTCATCATAGCACCATACACCTGCGTCATGAAGCGAATAGCCGCCCAGACCTACTTCTCCAGCATCGTATGCTCGGCTGTGACCGAGGAACTCTCCGATGCAGCCATAGAGGAGATAACGCATATTCTGCGCGACAACCATAAGATAAAGGAAGGACAGACCGACGACTTCACCATCCGTTCACAGGCCGAAATGATGGAAACGATGTCGAGCACCATGGACACGGTCACCATCATCCTCGTCGTGGCAGCCGCCTTCTCGCTCTTCGTAGCCGGCATAGGCATCATGAACATCATGCTCGTGTCCGTAACCGAGCGCACCAAGGAGATAGGCCTCCGTATGGCCGTGGGAGCCACGGGAATGGTCATTAGCCTCCAGTTCCTCATCGAGTCCGTACTCATATCCGTCACGGGTGGACTGCTCGGAGTCATCGTCGGGTGCGCATCGAGAGAATGGGTCGTGCCGCTCTTCGGCATGCCGTCGAGCGTGCCGTCGTGGTCCATCTACGTCAGCTTCGTCGTATGCGTCTTCATAGGCATCATCTTCGGCTACATACCTGCTCGCAAGGCAGCCAACATGGACCCTATCGAAGCCATCCGACACGAGTAGCCGCAAGGCCTAAACCACCCGAAATCGCAAAGTAAACTTGACAGATAAGATGTGAGAATCGTCATACACGGCGTTTTTCACATCTTTTTTTCAAAAATATTTTAAGCAGATAACACTTTCTTCAACAAAAATTTCTAACTTTGCATTAACTTTATATGGTAAAAGCTAATTCGTATTTTTATTAATTAATAAAATTTAGAAACATTATGGTTTATTCTAAGGAAGTGCAGGAAATGTGCTGCGTAGCCAAAGGACCTAACCACGGACCAGCCCCAATTCCAGAGGAAGGCAAGTGGATTCAGGCAAAGGAAATCAAGGACATCAGCGGTCTTACTCACGGTGTGGGTTGGTGTGCTCCACAGCAGGGTGCATGTAAGCTCACTCTCAACGTAAAGGAAGGCGTAATCGAGGAGTGTCTCGTTGAGACAATCGGTTGCTCAGGTATGACTCACTCTGCCGCTATGGCATCAGAGATTCTCCCTGGCAAAACAATCCTCGAGGCACTCAACACAGACCTCGTTTGCGACGCTATCAACACAGCCATGCGCGAGCTCTTCCTCCAGATTGTTTACGGACGTACTCAGTCTGCATTCTCTGAGGGCGGTCTTATGATCGGTGCTGGTCTTGAGGACCTCGGTAAGGGTCTCATCTCACAGACAGGCACTCTCTATGGTACAAAGGTTAAGGGTACTCGCTACCTCCAGCTCACAGAGGGTTACATCACAAAGATGTTCCTCGATGCCGACAACCAGGTTTGTGGTTACGAGTTCGTTCACATGGGCAAGTTCATGGATGCTATCAAGAAGGGCGTTCCAGCAGACGAAGCTCTCAAGAGTGTTACTGGTACTTACGGTCGTACAAAGGCTGAGGACGGTGCCGTTAAATCTATTGACCCACGTAAAGAATAAGGAGGAAACAAGAATATGATTAGAGAAGTAAAATTCGAGTCTCAGGACCGCCGTATCAAGCAGATTCTTGCTTGTCTCAATAAGCACGGAATTGCTTCAATCGAAGAAGCTAACGAAATCTGCGAGAAGGCAGGTCTCGATCCATACCTCACTTGTGAGGAAACACAGATGATTTGTTTCGAGAACGCTAAGTGGGCTTACGTAGTAGGTACTGCTATCGCTCTTAAGGAGAAGGCAAAGAACGCAGTAGAGGCAGCCAACTATATCGGTGAGGGTCTACAGTCATTCTGTAT
>JAFSSN010000158.1 GCA_017450985.1 Bacteroidaceae bacterium | reverse complement strand
TTGTGAGATTTATACCTAGACTGGTAGTGCTCCTGAAGATGCGTGAATGAATACGATGTGTTAGATTTGAGACTTTGTCAGGAAGTAATGCTGTCCTTGTCAAAAATTATAAACGACGGGATTACACTCGACGTTAGACGTGAAAGTGATAATGGGTTGCTGGAGATAATACAAAAAAGTGTCATTGTAGCAAACGGACCTTTCCCGGAAAAATTGGGCATTGAAAATGAGACGCTTCTTGCCCTTCGTTTTTCAGATCCACAAATGATGTATGACAAGGAATATACAGGTATTAAGAGTCAGGTATATACTCTTACTTTCAGTGATGAGAGGTTATTTGGTAAGGGGATTACACATACGATTAAGTTCTATCTTAAAATAAGTGGACGTGGTCTTTTTTCCGTCACTAAATGTGAGGTGGATGATGTTGAACAGAGTGTAGATGATATTATGGTAAAAAATAGTGTCAATTTCCCTGAAGAACCTCCGTATTATTTTAATTACATTATGGCGGCAGTAAGAGTCAAAGTGTAAGTTTCCTTGCTTCGCGGGGATTTTTATATAATTAAGGTGGCAAGCCAGACAGTTCTTGAAGGAATTGTCTGGCTTGTTGCTCCTTTAACGGCCTGTGCCGCGGATACAAACTTACAATTGTTGAGTAAAAAAGAGGTTTTTCTTTATTTTTATCACTGTTTTTATAAAAAAATACTCCCATTTATAAGTTGTTTAATTGAAAATGTCTATATTTGCAACATCAAAACAACATTAACATCAAAATAGCAATATATGATTATTATTAGCAACATTCTACTAAACGTCCTTAGACTGGTGGTCGTCAAGAATAACTCTTGTCGTAAGAAGGTATGTGGTTGCTATTAACATAAAATATTGTATGTATAAAAACCTTTCTTACGAATGTGAGGGAGGTTTTTTTGGTTATGTAATGAAACAAAAAATATATCATAGATTATGAAACATCCATTACGCAGTGATGTCTGCACACAAGGTCGTCGTATGGCTGGTGCCCGTGCTCTTTGGGTAGCCAACGGCATGAAGCGAGAACAGTTTGGTAAGCCAATCATTGCTATCGTAAACTCATTTACACAGTTCGTTCCTGGTCACACGCATCTGCACGAGGCTGGTCAGCTCATCAAGGAAGAGATTGAGAAGCTGGGATGCTATGCTGCCGAGTTCAATACTATTGCCATTGACGACGGTATTGCCATGGGCCACGACGGTATGTTGTATTCGCTTCCAAGCCGTGACATCATTGCCGACTCAGTGGAATATATGTGTAATGCCCACAAGGCTGATGCCATGATTTGCATCTCTAACTGTGACAAGATTACTCCTGGTATGCTTATGGCTGCCATGCGTCTCAATATACCAGTCGTGTTTGTCAGCGGCGGTCCTATGGAGGCTGGCAAGTACAAGGGTGAGAACCTCGACCTCATTGCTGCCATGATTAAGGGTGCCGACCCTACAGTGGGCGACGACGAGCTGGCTGAGGTCGAGAACCGTGCATGTCCTGGATGTGGATGCTGCTCTGGTATGTTCACAGCAAACTCTATGAATAATCTTACTGAGGCTATCGGTTTGTCACTCCCTGGCAACGGTACAATCCTTGCCACTCACGTGAACCGTCGCAAGCTGATGCAGGATGCTGCGCGTCAGATTGTGAAGAATGCCTTCGCTTACTATGAGGACGGCGACGAGAGCGTGCTTCCTCGTTCTATAGCTACACGCACGGCGTTCCTCAACGCCATGACTCTCGACATCGCAATGGGTGCTTCAACAAACACGGTGCTTCACCTTCTTGCCGTGGCGCAGGAGGCTGGTGTTGACTTCACCATGGCTGACATCGACAAGTTGTCGCGCAAGACTCCGTTCCTCTGCAAGCTTGCTCCTAACTCACAGAAGTATTCGGTTCAGGAGTGCGGTCGTGCCGGTGGCATGATGGGCCTTCTCGGCGAACTTGCCAAGGGCGGTCTTATCGACACGAGCGTGAAGCGTGTGAATGGTGCTACTCTTGCCGAGGACATTGAGAAGTACTCTATCCTCAAGCCGGAGGTCGATGCTGAGGCTAAGCGCATCTATTCGTCAGCTCCTGCAGGCGTGTTCTGCAATAAGCTCGGCGTTCAGAATACAAACTATGAGACTCTTGATACTGACCGTGCAAACGGTTGTATCCGTGACATCGAACATGCCTACACGAAGGACGGCGGTATGGCAATCCTCTTCGGCAACATTGCACAGGACGGTTGCGTGGTTAAGACTGCCGGTGTTGACGAGTCAATCTGGAAGTTCTCTGGTCCTGCAGTAGTGTTCGACTCACAGGAGGATGCCTGCGAGGGAATTCTCGGTGGCAAGGTCAAGAAGGGCGACGTGGTGGTAATCACTCACGAGGGTCCTAAGGGCGGTCCTGGTATGCAGGAGATGCTTTACCCGACATCGTACATCAAGTCAATGCACATGGGTAAGGAGTGTGCTCTCATCACAGACGGACGTTTCTCAGGAGGTACTTCTGGACTTTCTATCGGTCATATCTCTCCAGAGGCTGCGTCAGGCGGTAACATAGGCAAGATTAAGGATGGCGACATCATTGACATTGACATTCCGAACCGTTCTATCAACGTGCGACTGACAGACGAGGAACTCGCTGCACGCCCAATGCAGCCGCTGAAGCGCAAGCGTGTGGTGTCAAAGGCTCTTCGTGCATACGCTCAGTCGGTGGCAAGTGCTGACAAGGGTGGTGTGAGAATCATTGACTAAGGGATAGTAAAAAAAGGAATAAGGAATAATAACAGTGGGTAGGGAAGAGGACATTTTCCCTGTGACACAAAGATTGTAAGGGCAACGTGCTTTTCTCTGTCCACTATTCACTTTACATTAGATATGGCAAAGATAACAGGTGCGGAGGCTTTGATGCGCGCTCTCGAAAACGAAGGGGTTGACGTTCTTTTCGGTTACCCTGGAGGCAACATCATGCCGACATTCGACGCATTTTATGATCATAAGAGCACATTGAATCACATCCTTGTTCGTCATGAACAGGGTGCAGTACATGCCGCACAGGGCTATGCCCGTGTGAGCGGAAAGGTGGGATG
>JAFSSN010000157.1 GCA_017450985.1 Bacteroidaceae bacterium | reverse complement strand
CACGCGTGTGCAAGCAGGCTGGCATGAAGGGCGTTATATTCACGGCAAAGCATCATTGCGGCTTCTGTATGTGGCCTTCGGCATATACGGAGTATTCGGTCAAGAACACTCCGTGGAAGGGCGGCAAGGGCGACGTGGTGAAGGAACTGGCTGAGGCTTGCCGTGCCGAGGGACTGAAGTTTGCCGCGTATCTGTCGCCGTGGGACAGAAATCATCCTGAGTATGGACGGCCTGAGTATGTCACTTATTTCCGCAATCAGCTGCGCGAGTTGCTGACGAACTACGGAGACGTGTTCGAGGTGTGGTTTGACGGTGCCAACGGAGGCGACGGCTGGTATGGCGGTGCTAACGAGAGGAGACAGATTGACGGCAGAACGTATTATGAGTGGGCTGAGACCTTCCGCATGATTCGTGAGCTGCAGCCTAATGCGGTGATATGGAACGACGGCGGCGACCGTGGCGACCTGCGCTGGGTGGGCACGGAGGCTGGATTCATTGGTGAGACGAACTGGAGCTTGCTGAACCACGACGGCGACGTGCCTTTCCACATGTTGCACTACGGACTGGAGAACGGCGACTCATGGGTGCCTGGAGAGACGAATACGAGCATACGTCCGGGATGGTTCTACCATCGTACTGAGGATGAGCATGTGAAGAGCCTGTCGAAGCTTATGGAGACTTATTACAAGTCGGTGGGCAGAAACTCTACGCTGCTGCTTAACTTCCCTATTGCGCCTAACGGCCGTATTCATCCTAACGACAGTCTGCGCGGCATAGCGTTCTCGAAGATGATTAGGGAGGTGTTCAAGCACGACTTGGCGCGCAAGGCTAAGGTTACGGCAAGCAACGTGCGCGGCGGCAGTAAGCGTTATGGTGCCGAGCATCTTATTGACGGCAAGGCTGCCACGTACTGGGCTACCGACGACGGTGTGAAGTCGGCAAGCGTGACGCTGGATTTCCGCAAGCCTACGGCGTTCAACCGCTTTGTGGCGGAGGAACGTATCAGTCTCGGTCAGCGTGTGAAGAAGTTTAAGTTGGAGGCTATGGTTGACGGCAAGTGGGTGGCGCTGAAGGATGCTCTCGTTGAGGGTTCGGACGGCCTGACGACCATCGGCCACAGGCGCATAGTATGTTTCCCTACGGTGACTGCCACGAAGCTGAGGTTTACGGTTGTGGACAGCAAGGCGTGTCCGGTGCTGTCGAAACTGGGTGTGTATCTTGCTCCAGAACTGGACGGCAGCATACCCGACTCGGGCGAGAAATTGTCGTCGCACCTGCATATCTTCTTCTGCAGTCCTAAGCAGATGATGATTGACTACGACTCAGAGCGCACGATTACTTCGTTCCGCTACCTGCCGCCTCAGAAGACCAAGGAGGGTACTGTTACTCATTACACGCTCTGGGCTTCTACCGACTGGAAGGACTGGAAGAAGGTGGCTTCGGGCGAGTTCAGCAATATCGTCAACAATCCTATCTGGCAGACTATTAAGTTTGAGCCTGTCAAGGCTAAGATTCTTCGTCTCGATGCTGACAATATCTATGAGGGTGATCGCCTGGGATATGATGATGTGGAGGTTGTGAGCGAATAAACGCTTTGAATTAAGAGCCTTTTTTAATTAACTCACCTTTACTCCAAGCAAGTAAAGCGTTAGCGATACTTGCGAAAATTGAGTTAAGAGTTAAAAATTAAGATTGCGAACCACGGAATTGTATGGGCAAAAGAGATTTCTTTGCATTTAATTCCTAATTGTTCAACACTTAATTCTTAACTCTTAATTCTTTGTTATTTTGCTCTTTACTCTTGTTTGAGTTTTTCGGCAAGTTCGTGGCTTATGGAGTTGTTGAAGCTCTGGCATACGTCGAGTGCGAGACGCTGTCCCATGTTGACTACTTTGTCCCATGTGGCTTCAGACAGAGTGTCGAGGTCGTCGGCACCGACGTTGTTGCGCATCAGTCCGTACACTACTCCTGCGTTGAAGTTGTCGCCTGCACCGATGGTGCTGACGGTCTGTATCTTTTCAACTGGGTAGGTCTTGCGAAGCGACGGAGTGATGAGTTGTATGTCGCCGTCGGCATCGGTACATATCATGGTCTTGCAGTGGAAGCATACCTTGCTCTCGTATGCCTCGATAGGGTCTGATATGTCGAACATGTTCATGAAGTCCTCTGTTGAGCCGCGTACTATGTCGGCGTATTCGAAGTTCTCAAGTATGTTAGGGTAGAGCTTTATGGCCTCGTCCTTGTGCGTAGGGCGGAAATTGATGTCGTAGTAGATGAATGCGCCCTGCTGTCGTGCGTATTCGAGGAACTCCTTCACCTTGGTTCGCAATACGGGGTTGAGTACGAAGTATGAGCCCATCATTACGATGTCGTCCTTGTTGATGCGTGGCCACTCTACGTCGAGTCTTGCCTTAGGGTAGTCCTTGTAGAAGGAGTATTCGGCATCGTTGCGCTCGTTGAGCCATGCGAGTGAGATGGCTGTGCGTCCGTCCTCGTACATACATACGTTTTCGGTGTCGATGCCGTTCTCTACCATGAAGTTCTTGATTATTTCGCCTACCTTGTCGTTGCCTGTCTCTGTAATCATCGACACCTTTTGTCCGAGGCGTCCGAGTGAGATTGCTCCGTTGAAGACAGAGCCGCCCGGCACGGCGGCTGTTGGCTGGCCATCCTTGAAGATGATGTCCATTATTGTTTCGCCTATTCCAATTATCTTACGCATTTGCTGAGTTCTTTTTGACGTTTTCCCTGATTTCGGCGGGAAAACGTATGTAATCATTTGTTGAGGCTGAGGTGGTACAGCCTTCTTGTTCACTTGCTCTCAAGTAGTTGTGTGAGCTGTTCGAATGTTTCCACACATTCGAAGAGTTCTGAGAATGGTTTGTTGACCACCTTCTTGTCTTCCAGGTCGCGGAAGAACGTCAGGAGTCCGTCCCAGAAGTGGTTTATGTTCCAGAGAATGAGCTTTGGGCTTTCGATGCCTATGGTGTTAGCTGCCATGACTGTGAACATCTCGTCGAGCGTGCCTACGCTTCCTGGCATTACGACAATGGCTTCCGATTCGCTTTCGAGGAACTGCTTCCTGTCGGTGAGGTCCTCGCACCTGAAGTTGATGTCTATGTATTCGCTGACGCGGTTGTGTTCTACCAGTATGCGCGGAACAATGCCGTACACTGTGCCGCCGTTCTCATGTACGGCCTTTGCCGTGGCTTCCATAAGCCCGCAGTTTGCACCGCCATACACAAGTGTCTTTTTGTTTTGTCCAATCCATTCACCCAATTTCCGTGCCTCTTCGTAATAGACTGCGTCCATGTTGTTGGAAGACGCACAGAATATTCCTATCTTATTCATATCTGTATATTTTTCTGCAAATATCCGAATCTTTTGTGAGAACAGCAAACAAAAGTAGTTTTTTGTATAACTAAACTTTCGCAAGTAAAGCGTTAGCGATACTTGCGAAAGTTGAGTAACATAATATAATGTGTTCCGGGCGTGATGATGTGTGGCTGGCTTTGGTGGCTTTGGGCTTACGGAGTATAATGAAAAGATGTGGAGTGAGGTTGGGCGGCAGGGGATGGGAAAGTGACAGGTTGGATGCAAAGCCCCTTTTTGCTGTGTGTGGGCGCACAAAAGCCCTTTTTTGTAGTGTGTACCCACACAATTCTTGATATAGAGCAAGAAAATAAGAGTTTTTTAAAGATTTTGCTAAAAGTTTTTTGTCACAATCTCAAAGCGCCGTACCTTTGCAGTGTCAAAAGGAACAAAGGTTTCTGAGACATGATTAGAATAGGTTAGTTAAGGTAAAAGATTTGTTTTTGAGTTCCCATTAGGTTGTTAGTTTTTTGAGGGTAAGTTAAAAGATTGTTTTATTAGGAAAAAATATGGCAGTTGATTGCCACAAGTTTTAGAATAAAGGTTTTGTTATAAACATATCATTTAGGGTTAGTTGATTAAGGTTATAATTTGGTTTTCGATAGGTTATTGGTTTTTGGCTGAAGGTAATTAGATTTGTTTTTTAAGGGTAAAAAAATGGTTATCAGTTTAGTTGATGATTATTTAATAGAGCATAAGTTAAAAGATATACATACTTTTTGAATAGGTTTTGGTTTTAGGTATTAGAAGTAATTAAGGTTTTAGATTTTTGATTTCATAAGTGTTAGTTAAGGTATTAGATTTGTTTTCACGTTAGGATAAGAGTTTCGACTCTTAAAAATGAAATTTGTTCAAGCCCAATAGCGGGAGCAGCAGTCGGAAGACAGTTGCTCTTAATTTTTTTAAATAGACTTTAGTTTTACAGGTATCGCAGAGCCGCTTTACTTGCTTGGAATAAATTGAGGATTGGGGATTGAGAATTTGCAAACAGAGTAACTTCCATTCTTCATTCTTCACTCTTCGTTCTTCATTCTTCACTCTTCATTCTTCATTCTGTCTGGGGTGTCAGTGCCATTCCGGACGCTCCATATCCTCGGCTGCGATGCTCTGTTCGTCCTCTGGTATGACGTAACGGTGTGCGGCCACATCGTCGAGGAAGATGCTGTTGAGCGTGTAGGCGAGTGAGTTGAGTGTCTGTTCGCGCTGCTTGGGCTTCAGCTGACATTCCCATATCGTTATGGAGTGCCATCCCATGCCGGCGAGTTTGTGTTGGACGTCGATGTCGCGTCCCTTGTTGCGTCGTATCTTGCTTGTCCAGAATTCCGTGTTTGACTTAGGTATCTTGCAACATTCGGAGCTGCTGATTGCGGAGTGGGCGTTGTCGATGTCCACGTTGTGGCCGTGCCAGAAGCATCCGTTCACGAAGATGCAGGTTCGGTATTTCAGCAGCACTATGTCGGGCTTTCCAGGCAGGCGCGGGTGGTTGAGACGGTAGCGGAAACCGTGTTTCCACAACCATCGGCGCACCACCATCTCCGGCTTGGTGTCCTTGCTGTGAATTGCCGCCATGTTTGCGTGGCGCTGTTGAGGTGTGAGAGTGTCGCCCATAATTGTTCTCCTTTGCAACTTGGCGGCCTTTGTCGTGTGACATTTTGCCGCCTTCGTCGTTCGGGTGCAAAGTTACTTAAAAAGAACGAAACAGTCTCTCCTGTTTCATGTTTCTCCTGCTTGTATTTCTTTCAATTTGCAAAAACCTTGTGAGTTGCTTTGTGAGAAAAATTAAATTGAGTATTTTTGCAGAATAGTTATGAATTTAATATGGCTCGCTTTTGACTCCTCAGTTATAAATTGTTTGAAGTTTAGGTGAATAGAGGGCGAAGAATCGGATAAATGTGCAAGCAAAAGGATGAAAGAAAGAAATCATACGTTTGACTTCCTGTGTGGAATCTGTATCATCAGAATGATAACACTCCATACCATAACTTTCTGCGGTCATGCCAAGGATGACTGGTGGAAGGAGGTTATGGCATGGTCATTCTTTTTCATGTGCTTTTTCTTCTTCAAGGCCGGCTATTTCAATAAGACGGTGAGCGGCAACTCGCGTGAGTATGTCAAGGATAAGGCTAAGCGTCTGCTTACTCCTTATGTGGCGTGGGGTACGATAGGCTTCATCGTGTATGCCATATATCTGCCTTTCGAGATTCAGCGTTACAATAGTCCTATTGAGCCGATGGAGTGGAGCCACTTGTGGACTACCAGTAGCTTCTGGGGCAATGAGCCGGTGTGGTTCTTGTTCTCTTTCTTCTCGGCTTACGTTCTTGTTCACTTCATGAAGAAGATACAGATAGTGAAGCCTATCTCTGTGTTTCAGACAGTTGTTCTCTCCACGTTCCCGTTCATCAGCTATTGGCTGTGGGAGAATGATAACCCTCTGTGGATGAGTCTTAACAACGTGTTCATGGGTGCTTTCTTCTTCTATCTCGGTCGTGGATGGCATTATGTGCTTGAACATATTGACAGGAAGGTGGCAATAGGCGTGTGTTTGCTGATGATTGTGGCTTTCTGCGTTAGCAACGTGATGTGGCACGGTGAGTACGTGATGAGTACGAATCGTTTCGAGGGTCATCCTTTGGCGGCTTTTGTGAATACCATAATCATTCTGCTCGGTCTGTCGGGCTTGTTCATAAAGCTTCCTTTGGGGCGAGTGCCGGTAATCAACTACATCGGTCAGCACAGCATGGTGTACTTTGTATGCCACTATCCGATATTGCAGTTCTACAGGTTTACGCACATCTGTTTTGGCAGAAGCATTTACGGCCGTTACGACGACTTGATTATTCTGCTTGTGTTTGTGCTGTGTATCTGTACCTGGCTCGTGCCTTACGTTGAGGGTGTGCCATGGTTGAGCGGCCGTTTCAAGAAGAAATGAAAAAGGAAATAAACGGGTTCCTCGTGTGTGGCTGGGCGTCATCGGACGTGTCGTGTCGGAATGTGGAACTTTTATAAAAGATATTTTTAGGAATGCAGCAAAGTGTCGAAAAGAAGAAAAAGATGAATTTAGCGTATCTCATATCCGCACATACCGATGCTCCGCAGTTGAAGCGTCTCATTGAGTCGCTCCATCCGGATGCTCAGTTCTTTGTACACATCGACAAGAAGGTGGACATCAACCAGTTCACTTCTATAATAAGGGGATACAATATTCATTTTATTGAAAATAGAATAGACGTACGTTGGGGAACTATCCTTGAGGTGGAGTACCAGATGGCGCTTCTCAAGGAGGCTATTGACTTCCCTATGTATTTTGACAAGATATTCTTCCTGAGCGGAATGGATTATCCTCTGTGGAGCAATGAGCATATACTTGACTTCCTTGACCACAATCGTAACAAGGAGATTATTCAGGGTATATGTATGGACACGGAGTTCATCAACGGCAAGCAGAGAATGCTGTATTCCGTTTCACGTCCGTTCGTGGACAATAAGCGTTTGAGTAATACGTGGAACATGAGGCTGGGCGTGCTTCTGAGAAAGTATAGAAAGTTCAAGGGCAAGCGCAAGAAGCTTGAGTTTGTGGTTACTCCTGACGTGGGATGCCATCCGAGCGTGTTGCCGCAGCCTGAGAGGTGGAAGCTCTACAAGGGCTCGGCATGGTGGTGCATATCAGAGGAACTGGCCGAGTATGTGTATGGCGTCTATACTAAGTGTCCGGAGGTAAAGGAGTATTTCAAGGACTCGTTCGGCTCGGCAGAGACGCTGATTCAGACTATCGTGTTCAATACTCACGAGTGGGCTTCGAGGGCCATTACTACCCACGGGGCATATCCTGGCTTGCCTGCTCTCACTCCTTTGCATTACATCGTGTATGATCCTGTCATCAAGGTTATGGGTGAGCAGGACTACGATGCGCTCATCGGGAGCGGCAAGATGTTTTCACGTAAGTTCGTTACAGGTAAGAGCGACAAGCTCGTAGAGATGTTGAAAGATGGCAGATATTAAGAAAAGAATGGAGTGGCTCGACGCGATGAGAGGATTTACGATGATTCTCGTCGTGGCGTATCATGTGGCTCAGATGGGCTTTGGGCAGTCGGAGAAGATATCTGCATCGCTTCCTTTCCTCGTTCTCTTCCGTATGCCGCTGTTCTTCTTCGTGAGCGGTTTCCTCGCCTACAAGGCAAGTGCTGTGTGGACATGGGACTTCTTCGGCTCGCTTGTGTGGAAGAAGGTAAAGATACAGGTTCTGCCGGCTTTCATCTTCCTGTGTGCCTATATCATCCTGAGGGGACAGCACGACTTTGCCGACGGCTTCATGCGCTGCATGGCAAGCCCGACGAAGGGAGGCTATTGGTTTACGTGGGTGTTGCTGTTGATGTTCCTCGTCTATTATGTGTTTGCAGCTGCGGCTCAGAAGGTGCGCTCCAACGCTCCAATAGGCCTGCTTTGGGTGTTTGCCTTTGCGCTCTATGCCAGCATCAATATGCCGCGTGAGTTCGGCAAATATTGGAAGGCGCCTTTCTACATGTATTCGAGCGTGTATGAGTTGATGAAGTTCTTCCAGTTCTTCCTCTTTGGCAATTTGGTTCACAGGTATTGGGACAAGGTGCAGAAGCTTTTTGACACGAACTGGTTCTGTCCGTTTGTCATTACGGTAGCCTTCTTCAGCTGTGCCGATTTCTTCCGCTGGCACACTTGTACTGGCGAGTTGACTAACATTCCTAAGACCTTTGCAATGTACTCCCTTATGCTGCTTGTGGTAATGTTTTTCCGCCATTATCAGGAGGCCTTCACTAAGCAGACTTTCGTGGGGCAGCGCTTGCAGTATATAGGCGTACGAACGCTCGACATATATTTGTTGCATTTCATTCTGCTTCCTAAATTGCCTATGGTTGGAGAGTTCCTCGATGCCAATCACCCTAACTTCGTGCTCGACATCGTTGCGGCTGTTCCCGTGGCTCTCATCGTCATAATGTTCTGCTGTCTTGTGAGCAATGTTCTCAGAATAAGCCCTATATTGAGGGAATACTTGTTTGGCAGGAAATAACGCGTCAAGCGCGTGACTTCACTTGATATCTTGGTATTAGATATAGAAAAAGGCAGGCTCCAACGTCGGGGCCTGCCTTAATGTTTTATTATGTCTATGCAAGAGCAAATATATGCCTATATTCTTGCAGATATCAGCGCTCGAACATCACCTTCCTTGAACTGCCGTTGGCACTCTTCTCTATGCACAGTCCTTTCGACTTTGCCAATCGGCGTCCTGTGAGGTCGTAGTACGTCTTGACATCGTTGCTGTTTGCCAGTGTCACGTTGTCGATGGCATCTGGGGTACGGTCGATAGTGAAGATGTAAGTGTTCAGGCTGCGTGCAGGCATAGGGACAGTAATCTCCTTTGAAGGCTCGTCGATGGTGATTGCGCTCTCCTGACAGAGGTTGTCAGTCTCATTGCCTGTTGACAGCAGATGCGTGCCGCTCTTTACGTTGAAAGGCAGCTTCAGCTTCAGGTCGAGGGCAAACCTTGTCGTGTCGATTGCCATGACGATAAGAGAGTCGCCCTTGATGTAGGCAGAGTACTCGTATGATGCTTCCTTGCCGGTAGTCATGTCGCGTGACGTCGTGAGGCGAGTGGCACCTGTGACGTGCTTGGCAAAGTGCGACATTACGTATGCACGAGGCAGCAGTTGGTTCTTCTTGTTGCCTGTGCCGTACTTTGTCTCGCCTGTGCCGACGAATGACCAGTGGGCGCGCATATACCAGTAAACATATCCTGTGCATCCTGCCAGCATACACTCGTTGAGTTCCTCGGCAAAGAGCAGCTGTTCGTGCCAGTTAGGAAGTCTTTCGATGTTGTCTGTTGACGAATGCTCGGTCATCCATAGTTCCTTGCCGTATTTCTCTGTCAGTACGCTTGCTTTCTTCATGTTGCCGAGTGGTTCGTGACCATATATGTGGCCAGCCACGATGTCAATCTGATTGCGTGCCTCCTCGTTGTTCATCAACGCGTTAGAATAGCTTGGATCGTATCCTAACGGCTCTGCACTTATGAGGCGCACGCCCGGATATGTCTCGCGGTCGAGCATGTTGGCGTATTTTGACACAAGGTTCACCTGCTGCTGAGGCGTGTACAGACAGCCGGAGTAGCTTACCCACCAGTCAGGCTCGTTCTGTACAGACACGGCATCCACGTTGACGCCGTTCTTCTTCATGTATGCGAGGAAGGTGTTAATCCAAGGGAAGAACTTCTCGTAGCTGTCCTCTCTCAGTTCACCGCGCTTGTTGCCTTGGTCGTCAGAGTTGCCGCCCTGTGCCGTGCCGTTAGTCTTGTAGTCACCAGGTGGCGACCATGGCGTGCCAAATACTATGCCTCCGCGCTGCTTGACAATCTTGGCAGAAGGCAGCGAGCCTTTCCAGTCGTAAGGAGAGTCCCAGTTGCCCCATTCAGGCACAACGATGTCGCCGACGAAGTTAGGTGATATCTCCATGCGCATGATGTTCAGCCCTATCTTCGAGGTAGGACCGTAGAGTAGTTTCACTGGCTGAGTGTCTGTGCCGTAAGGACACATGGCGCCGTCGCAACACGCAGCACCGAATCCGGTGATTGTCTGCTTGCGAACGTCGTTCACCGTCAATGTGATGGTTGCTGCTTGAATAGCTGTTACTGCAGCCAATCCGATAATAGAAGTAAATATTCGTTTCATAGATGTGATTTAATAAATTAATTTGGAGCCAAAAGTACGTAAAAACCTAAATAACACCAAATCGTAATATAAGATAATGCTATAAATGCGCTAATTGAAGTCGAAAAGGTATGCAAAGCGCTAAAAGTGACTGCAGTTGCAGTCATGGCATGTCGTTCTTGCGGCTGTGAGCAGACAGATGCGGGGGCAATGAATATAAATATGAAGCAACGGCATTGGAAAAGTGTTGATACGCTTTCCCAATGCCGTATGATGATTGCCTGAAGGCCATCTTACGGTGCCGGATAATCGTGCGGGCATTATTGCTACTTGAAGCAGTAGCCGCCAGTCACCTCTATGATGCTGCCGTTGACAAAGGCATTATTGATGCAGAAGCGAACTGCGTCTGCAACTTCCTCCACCGTGGCAAAGCGCTTGATGGCTGTCTTACGATAGATGTTCTGCCTAATCTCCTCCGGCTTAGTCTTCTGCCATTCTGTCTCTACAAAGCCTGGCGCTATGGCATTGACTGTCGTGTTCGTGTCCTCGAAGAACTTTACAAGGTTGGTAGCCAGCGCATGTACTGCTGACTTGCTTACGCCGTATGCCAGCGATGTGCCGTGAGGATGTACTGCCATCTCCGAACCTATGAACACTATGCGGCTGCCGTTAGGTATCTTGTCGAACAGGTCGCGAATGAGGAACACAGGTGCATTGACGTTCACGTTCATGACTGATTCCCATTCCTCGTCCGACATCTCTGTAAGCCCCTTGCGGAGTGTTGTTCCTGCGTTGCACACAATGCAGTCGATGCTCTCTTGTTGGCGTAGGTGGGCAACGAGACGGCGCATGTCGTCCTTGTCGTTCTGATTAACCTTTAGAACCTCAAAGTCGGCAGAAATGCCTTGCAGCTCGTTCTTGCAGTTTTCCGCAGCCTGCTCGTCGTGGGCGTAGGTCACTGTGACGAAATATCCCTCGCTCAACAACATCTTTGCTATTCCCAAGCCAATTCCCTTGCTTGCGCCTGTCACTAATGCTCTTTTCATATCTCAAACATGTTCTTGCGTTCAGCAAATTGCTGCATGATGTCAGCCATGCGTATGCTCTCCCGCCTGCGCAGACGGGCAGAGGAGAAGCGGTTGTTGATGATGCAGCTTATAAACTCTTGTATCTCGTATCGGAGACCTGTGCCGTCCCATTTGTAGAAGAACTTCTTGTTGTCGTTCTGATCCTCATAGCGCAATTCAAAGTAGTCGGTCTTCCACCATGGCGCAGGCACGTATGCATATCCCTTCGTACCCGAAATGACGAGGTTGCCCTCCGTCTTCACTCCGAGGCCTACCTTAAACGAGCATGTGGCATGCGGATAGCGCAGCAATCCTTTAGTGTACATGTCCACGCCGTCCTTCATGCGGCTGTAGAAGTTGAGGCTCTCATAGTTCAGACCGCAGAATTTCAGTATTGGAAGCAGAGGATAACTGCCCAGCTCGTACATCGAGCCTCCTGCCTGTAGAGGGTCGAACTCGCGCAGCGACATGTTGTCGTCCCAAAGCTTCGAGAGCGAAGCCTCCACATCGACCACCTCGCCTATTACGCCGCTCTTAATCAGCGAAACAAGATGGTTGAATGCAGGGCAGTGAGCCGTCTTATTTGCCTCCATGAGTATCACTCCCTGCTTCTCTGCCAGTTCGTACAACTCCCTTGCCGTCTGCCCGTTGAGTGCCATAGGCGTCTCGCATAGAACGTGCTTCTTGGCCTTCAGAGCCTTCTTTATATAGTCGCAGTGCGAGAGGTGAGGAGTGGCTATATATACAGCGTCAGCCTCCGAAATCAGCTCGTCGGCATTGTCGTAGCACTTATGTCCAGGAAACTTAGCCTTCCATGCCTTCATCACGTCCTTGTCGGCATCGTAGGCACCGAGAATGTTGACGCTCGACACGAACGAAGCCTCCGAAGGAAAACGGTTAGCCACACGGCCGCATCCAATGATGCCGATGTTCGTGTCGTTGGTCATCTCCTCGCGCAGCATGGTCGAAGAGATACCCTCCGTACGTGGCAGATACACCACGTCGCAGTATTCTTTCAGATAGTCGAACTTACCCTCCCAGTCGGAGCCTATGGCAAAGACATCGACGCCGTACTTCTGTATGTCGTCAATCTTCTGCCCCACATAGTCCTCGATGATAATCTTGTCGGCATAGCCCGTAGCCTTTACAGCCTCCACGCGCTCAAGCACGTTGTTGCGCACGTTGAGCTTGCCTCGCTCGCGGTCGAAGTTGTCGTTCGTAACACCCACGATGAGATAGTCGCCCAGTTCCTTTGCGCGACGCAATATGTTGATGTGGCCTTGATGCAACAAATCGTAGGTGCCGTATGTAATTACTTTCTTCATTTTTACGATGGTAAAAACGCCATGACTTTTTGTGGCTCAAACAGACAGTGAAGTGCCATTTGCAGGCCGTCATAGCGAATGCAAAGGTAAAATGTTAAAATTACTTTTCCAAATGTGTCAAGATTAAATTCCCATGATGTGTTGTTATTTGGAAAAAGGCAGTATATTTGCATATAAAATACATATTGCAATATGAAACAACGTAATCACGCTTTTGACTTGTTGTGTGGAATATGCATAATAAGAATGATGATGCTTCACATAACCAATGCTTGTGGCTTCGGTAATGACGAGTGGTGGACGAGAGTAATGCAGTGGTCGTATTACTTCATGTCTTTCTTTTTCTTCAAGGCAGGATACTTCAACAAGACCGTGAGTGGCGATTCCAAGTCCTATTGCATCGACAAGTTCAAGCGTTTGATGATACCTTATTTCGTGTGGGGATTCATCGGCAACATCATCTATTTCTTCTTTGTCATCTTTGTGCTCGACCCGGCAAACGCCATGAGCAAGCAGGTGACGTGGGACTACGTGTTCACCACGGGCGAGTTCCACGGCAACGTGCCATGCTGGTTCCTGCTCTCGTTCTTCATAGCCTACATCGTTGCGCACTTCATATCCAAGGTGCCGCCGTTGTTCCACGTCGAAGTGAAGGGAAGGAAGCTGAACTTCAAGATACACTGGTTCCTGCTCGTGTTCCCATACGTGAGCTACTACCTCTTTACGCTTGACAACCCCGTGTTCTTTGGACTCAACAACGTGTTTATAGGCATATACCTGTTCTATCTCGGCCGTCTGTGGCATTTCATCATGGAGAAGCTGAAGCGCCGCTACACCATACCGCTCTCCCTCTTCATGATAGTGATGTTCGTAGTGCTTAACATCATCTACAGCGGCGGCTACCAGATGTCGGAGAACCTGTGGGAAGGCAATCCTTTCATCGTGACGCTCAACGTCACCCTTTCGCTCTGCGGTCTCTCAGGCATCCTGCTCAACATCAACATGAAGCGCATACCTGTGATAAACTATGTAGGACAGCACAGTATGGTGTTCTTCGTGGCACACTATCCTATGCTCACATTCTACAAGATGGTACGTTCAGCCAACGTCCATACCCTCCGCGGCCATTGGGACGACTACGTTATCCTTGTCGCCGTACTGTTCTCCGTATGCTTCCTCCTTGTGCCTCACATCGAAAGCGTACCTTGGCTCAGCGGCCGATTCAAGAAGAAAGCATGAAAGTGCCGGTGGTAGCGGTGCTCCGTGTGCCCCGATCTCGGTTGACAGACAGAAAGTGACTGGTGCTTTGGCAGCATTTGAGCAATGCATGAGAGCCAAACGAATATAAATGGCAGACGCCCCGTGAATTTCGGTTCACGGGGCGTCTGTCGTTTTGCACCTTATGGCTGTTGGCGGACGAAGTGACATTAAATGTATCTTCCTTGTTGAAATATGACTATATATATTTTAGTTATTCAAATCTGGCGTCTACTTGTGTTTTAATTTTTGTATTGCATAATTGATTTTGTCTGTTATTTCTGGGGTTATCACGTCTTTTTGTGCTGTAACGTATGGCATGTATTTCAGCATAAAAGGTATAATAAATACATATACAGACAATGTTAGAATTGTATTTGCAATAGCTATGATTTTAATATGAAAATCAAAGAAAGATAATACATAAGCAAAAACTTGGTACACAAGTTGGTGAGATACCAATATCATTATGGAATATCTTCCATAATATGAAAACATAGGTAATTTTTTTACATATTTTGCTAAAAAGAATATACATAGAGATCCTATAATCCCACATGGATATAAAACTAATAATGCTTTGTTGTTGAATATGTTACTGAGGAATCTGAAAGTGCAGTTTTGACTTAAAAAAAGAAGTCCCCCCATAAAAAGGATAAAAAGTGGTATATATCGGTCTAAACGATTTGACATTAGGATATTTGTGTGTCGATATATGTAATATCCAAACACAAAAAAAGGTATGGCGCTAAAGCATGTGTCAATAAAAAAAGGAAGCTTTATATTGTAATGAGAGCATGCCAGTCCCATTGCTCCAATTATTGTTGTGCAGGATATTATAGTTAAGTTTGTTTTTTTTGTAATGTTACCTAATAACATTATGCAATAAAAAACTATGTTGATTTGAAACAGACATAATAAGAACCAAATAGGTATGTTAGGAAAGTGTTCTTTTCCCCAATAAGCATATGGGACTCCTGTTTTGTAATATTGGTTTCCCCATTGAAGTTGTATGTCGAAAAGTTCGTATAATATAATAGGCAGAATAATAGATGTTGTAATATAAAAAAATAGAAACGGAATAAATAGTTTATTTAATTTCCGTCTTACAAAATCATTGAATCCCAAATATGTTTTGAAAAAGCAGCCAGATAAAATGAAATATAATGGCATTCTGAAAGATTTGAAAAAATAATCTATGGGAAGATCTAGTCCATAAAAATCAAATACGTGAAACCATACAACTAAAAAAATGCAAAAACCTTTTGCTAAATCAAAATATTCTATTCTTTTGCTCATTTTGCTTTTCTGAATATATGTGGTTTAATAGAAATTTAATATGTGATAAAATATTGTGTAATATTTTTGAAATTTATATATGATGTTTTGCTTAATGTTCATATGATACATAATTAGCAAAATCGTAAATTGCGTGCAAAGGTACAAAAAATATAATGTTGTTATGAGTACTATTGTGGTAATTTGATGTGAATATATTGAAATATTTTCTGCGGTTCTTCAAATAACAGTTAACTGCTTGCCGGTTATATGTCAGTTTCTTTTTGTGGATAAGTAACTGACATATAATCGACAAGTAGATTTTGTTGTAACGTGTGATTAGACCTTAAAAATAGAAAATGTGATGAAAAAAAGATGCGTTTTTGATGATGAGTCATCTCAATAATGTGCTACCAAATCCTGATGTCGTCCGAGTGATACTCGCTGCCGGGATTCTTTGGCAGCTGCATGTAGTCACCGTAACGGTAGGTGAGACACTTCTCTGCCTCCTTCATGATAGGAGCAGTGATGCTCTCATACTTCACGTACCTTACGGGCTGATAGTCGGACTTGAGACTCCTCTGGAAATACGGAATGCCGAGACCAAAGTCATAGTACTTCGTCCTGAATACCTTCGACAACAAACGGAGGACAGGGAAGATGACGTTGCGGTTGAAGGCGGCAAGCATACGTACCTTCCACATCGCACCAGCCATGTCGTCGGCCGTGCGAAGCATCTTGTAGGTGTGACCGAAGGTCGTGTTCGACAGGTTGTGAATCCAACGCGGCACGGCCTCGAGCGGGAAAATGTCAACCCAGATGCCGTGCTCCTTCAGCAGCTTGTCGTAGCCGTTACGCTCATACAACTCGCTGTTCTTGTCCCTCACCTTCGCAAACTGATAGAAGTAGTTCTCATCGGTCGTGTGCCACTGTAGTGCCAGATTGTCAGGCAGTTCGTGCGGCAAGATACGCATCAGACGCTCGAAGTCGGGACGCAGCATCTCAATGTCCAGGTCGTCGTCCCAAGGAATGAAACCCTGGTGGCGGACAGCTCCGAGCATGCTGCCGCCCGACAGCCAGTACGGAATGTCGTGCTTGCGGCAAATCTTGTCAATCTCCACGAGGATGACGAGCATCCTCTCCTGCATCTGCCACAGCACAGACCCCTCCGGATTGTATTTCTCTCTTAGTGATTTCGAATCGAAAGACATATTCTTGTAAACTTGTTTTATGATACAAATGTACGCATTTCACTTTTCTTACACATTCAATATTGTGTAATATTTTCTAACATGCGGACATTTTAGCAAGTTAGCTTTGTTCAAGAAGAAAGTTTTATATATCTTTGCGTAAAATAACAAGGTTATTATCGATAATAAACATAAATTCTAAAAGTATTATGGCTCAAGCACCAGAATTTAAGTATGCTCCTATGTTCCAGGTTGGAAAGGACAATACTGAATACCGCCTTCTCACAAAGGAGGGCGTAAGTGTCAGCGAATTTGAAGGACACGAGATTATAAAGGTTTCAAAAGAGGCTCTTACTTTGCTTGCACAGCAGGCATTCCACGACGTTGAGTTCACGCTCCGCCGTGAGCACAACCTCCAGGTGGCAAAGATTCTCAAGGACCCAGAGGCTTCAGAGAACGACAAGTACGTAGCTTTGCAGTTCCTGCGCAACGCCGAGACTGCATGCAAGGGCGTTCTTCCTTTCTGTCAGGACACTGGTACTGCCATAATCCATGGTGAGAAGGGACAGCAGGTGTGGACAGGCTTCGAGGACGAAGAGGCTCTCAGCCGCGGTGTGTTCAACACCTACACTCAGGACAACCTCCGCTACTCTCAGAACGCTCCTCTCAACATGTACGACGAGGTGAACACTAAGTGCAACCTCCCTGCACAGATTGACATCGAGGCCGTCGAAGGTGCTGAATACCGCTTCGTAATGGTAGCAAAGGGCGGTGGCTCTGCCAACAAGACCTACTTCTACCCAATGACAAAGGCTACTATCCAGAACGAAGGCACATTGCTCCCATTCCTCGTTGAGGAGATGAAGCACCTCGGAACGGCAGCTTGCCCTCCATACCACATCGCCTTCGTCATCGGCGGTACATCAGCTGAGAAGAACCTCCTCACTGTCAAGCTCGCATCTATCAAGTATTACGACAATCTCCCTACTACGGGCGACGAGACAGGCCGTGCCTTCCGTGACATCGACCTCGAGCAGAAGCTCCTCAAGGAGGCATACAAGATTGGACTCGGCGCACAGTTCGGCGGCAAATACCTTGCACACGACATCCGCGTCATCCGTCTCCCACGCCACGGTGCATCATGCCCTATCGGTATGGGCGTAAGCTGCTCTGCCGACCGCAACATCAAGGCAAAGATTAACAAGGACGGTATCTGGTTGGAGAAGATGGACACTAACCCATCTGAGCTTATCCCAGAAGAGTTCCGCCGTCCGGGCGAGGGTGCAAAGGGCATCGAAATCGACCTCGACAAGGGTATCGACGCCGTTCGTGCCGAACTCACCAAGTACCCAGTATCTACACGCGTCAACCTCAAGGGTACAATCATCGTTGCCCGCGACATTGCACACGCAAAGCTCAAGGCACGTCTCGATGCAGGCGAGGGCATGCCACAGTACTTCAAGGACTACCCAGTACTCTATGCCGGACCAGCCAAGACTCCAGAAGGCTATCCTTGCGGAAGTATGGGACCTACAACAGCCAACCGCATGGACCCATACGTTGACGAGTTCCAGGCTAACGGCGCAAGCCTCGTGATGATTGCCAAGGGCAACCGTACACAGCAGGTTACTGACGCATGTAAGAAGCACGGCGGATTCTACCTCGGTACTATCGGCGGTGTGGCAGCAGTACTCTCACAGAGCAGCATCAAGAGCATCGAGTGTGTTGAGTACCCAGAGCTTGGCATGGAAGCTATCTGGAAGATTAAGGTTGAGGACTTCCCTGCATTCATCCTCGTCGATGACAAGGGCAACGACTTCTTCAAGCAGCTCAAGCCATGTGAAGGATGCACAATCCTCTAAATACAGATAATGAAAAGTGAAGAATGAGGAATCCGCAAAGCCGTGATTCTTCATCTTCACCAATCATATTTCCACGAAAAAGAATTATTAACTTGTTAAAATAAGGCGGAAAAGAGGAAGCGCGAAGCGTGTGGCTACTTCAGCCCCCGTTCCTCACTCCTCATTCCTCATTCACAGAATTATGGACGACGTAAAAGTTTTTATCAACGAGGCGGAAGAGGCTATGGAGATGGCAGCATTGCACCTCGAAGAAGCTCTGAGCCGCATTCGCGCAGGACGCGCAAACGTACACATTCTTGACGAAGTACGCGTAGAGTCATACGGTCAGCACGTTCCACTGAGCAACGTAGCAAGTCTCAACACACCTGACGCCCGTACCATCACTATCAAGCCATGGGAAAAGCAGATGCTTAAGGTCATCGAGAAGGCTATCATCGACTCATCAGTAGGCATCATGCCAGAGAACAACGGCGAGATTATCCGTCTCGGCATTCCAGCCCTCACGGAGGAGCGTCGTAAGGACCTCACAAAGCAGTGTTCTAAGGAAGCAGAGACAGCCAAGGTCAGCGTGCGCAACGCTCGTCGCGAGGCCATCGACAAGCTCAAGAAGTCAGTAAAGAACGGTGTGCCAGAGGACGTAGAGAAGGACTCTGAGGACACAGTCCAGAAGATTCATGACAAATATGTCAAGAAGATTGAGACAATGCTCGAGGCTAAGAACAAGGAAATTATGACTGTATAGTACGTTTTCTCCTGTCTCACGGCAGCGGGAAAGCCGGTAAATATAGGGAGTAGTCACGTCGTCGTGGCTGCTCCTTTTTTCATTCGTGCCGGTCGGACTCCTTCCTTCCGTCCTCCTTCTTCCTGTGATTGGCAGTAGTCATTTTTTGTAATTTTTCTCTTCATGATATTTTTCTTTCTCCCGAAAAATAGTTATATTTGCATTATGAATCAGTAAGTTCGGAGATGTGATGTCCATGTCTGCTCCGATACATCATCGGGTCTGCTACGGATGCTCTACGGATTTTCTATGGGTCTTTTACGGGTATTCTACGGGTACGACCCGTAGAATACCCGTAGGATAGTCGTAGAAAATCCGTAGGAAACCCGAAGAAAGCCTGCTTTTCACTTGCGCATCGCGTTACAAAAATCTTCAGAGTGTTGCCTTGGGCTGGATGTTACTGTCCCTTCAGGGCGTTAGGACCCTCTCATCCTCGTCCCCTCTTTTCCTCTAAGGCGATATGGGTGAGCCGTGCGGCGAAAATGCTTGTTTTTGTGTATGGCATTTTTCAACTTGCTTATCACCATTGTGTGCGTTCTGCTCCGCAAGCCGTATATGGGCTACGCGTTTCTTGTCATGCAGACGTTGCTCGGCATGCTGCTGCTCTATCTTGTGGTATTTGTTGACATTTCGTTTACGGAGTGGAACTGGCTTCTCGTTCCGTTCAATCCGTTGCCGGCATTGTTGTGGAAATGGCGTAGCAGGTGGCAGTTGGCGTATACCTGCTGTCTGTTTGTGTGGATAGTGGCGATGCTTGTCGTTCCATATCCTCAGGCAGAATATCCGGTGCTTATTCTTTCTTTTGCGATATGTGTGGCATATATTTCTCCTGTCCTACATTGCAAAATGCGCTTGAAAGAGTTGAACGTATAAGTTTCGCTTGTTTTTTTTTTTTTTTAAGTTTTTTTAGCGGAAAAGGGCGTTAATTTATTTTTTTTTT
>JAFSSN010000156.1 GCA_017450985.1 Bacteroidaceae bacterium | reverse complement strand
TCTTTTAGCCTGACAGTTTCATAAATAAAAAAAATAAATCAACAAACCTTAATTAAAACCTTTATTATGGCTTACAAGATTATTGACGTAGAGGGCATTGGCCCTGCGTATGCCGCAAAGCTCGAAGCGGCTGGTATCAAGACAACAGACGAATATCTCCAGAAATGCGCAGCACCTGCTGGCCGCAAGGCTTTGGCAGAAGAGACAGGAATAAGCCCGAAGCTTATTCTCACATGGGCTAACCACGCCGACCTGTTCCGCATCAACGGCATAGCTGGTCAGTTTGCCGAACTGCTCGAAGCAGCAGGCGTAGATACAGTGAAGGAACTGAAACACCGCGTTCCTGCCAACCTTCATCCAAAGCTTATAGAGATTAACGAGCAGAAGAACCTCTGCAACCGAGTGCCAAGCGTCTCCGAACTCGAGAAGATGATTGCACAGGCAAAGGATCTGCCTCCGGTACTAACATATTAGTATCACTAAGTAGTAAACAGAAGTGAACTTCGTGAAGTAAAAAGGAGTAACCGCTTCGCTCAAGACGTTACTCTTTCGCCTACGGCGGAATGAAGAATGAAGAGTGAAGAATGAAGAATACTCTATCGCAGCAGACATATCCGTAAACAGACATTCGTCTCTTTACTCCCGATATCTCCCGGCAACTCCTTTTTTACTCCAAGCAAGTAAAGCGTTAGCGATACTTGCGAAAGTTGAGTTCTTTTACTTCAAACAAACAAATACGAAAGCCCCCGGGTACGAAGCATCATAGTCGTCGGGGAGACAAATAAGGGGAGAGGCAATGATTACTCATTACCTCTCCCCATTTATATTCCTACAGGCCACAAAGCCGTGTCGTCAATACCATTTCGCACGTAAGCAGTCAGCGCCCACCCGCGTTACGAGAAAATCATATAGTAAACCAATGCAGCAAGAATGATGCAGCATATAGTTACAAGTGCAACCTTGAGCTTGTCTATCGGATAGTCGCCATACACCTCGCCCGAACGGCCGTTGATGATAAACTGATAAGTGTGATTCTCAGTCTTAAACGTACCAATCCACAGAGGCAGAAGCACAAGCTTGAACATAAGGTCGGAGTAGAACACGTCCTTGCTATTCACACGCTGACGGTCACCACCGATATCCTCACGCACATCATCGTCGATAACAGCCTCCATCTTCTCCTTTGCCACGTTGATGCCTTCCTTGAAGTCAATGGTATAGACATCAGTAGTGAACCCGGCAGTAAACTCAGGCGTGTACTGTACGAGGCTCTCCAGTTCCCAGCGGCTCAAGCCGTTGATTATCCTGTCAGGCAGATTCTTCGATGCCGGCACAAGCACGTCGTCGAAGTCGCGGCTCACCGTACCCGACACATTGTGCCAGTCCGTCACGGTCTCCGTTCTCACCTGGCCGTCAGAGCCTTTAGTCCTCACATGGCGGTCGTCGCCACGCTCACCTCGGTACGAGGTCGTCGTGTGGGCATCGAACGTCCAATAAGGATAATAGACACCCTGAAATTTCTCGCCCACCACGTTGCCGTTCTTATACTTTGAAGGCACGAACCACTTGCCGTTCAGCCATTTGTCAAACAGCTTCGTGCAGTCTTTCTTGTCTATAGCAAACGGCAGCAGATACTCCGGCTGCCAGAAACGCTTTACGTCAGCCTTCTCCAATATGAGCGAAGTACCGCAGTAAGGGCAGTTGGTCGAAGACTTCGTAGCATCAAGCGAGATGGTTGCGCCACACTGGTCACACTTCACCTGCTGAGCCGCCATCGACTGCTCTTCCACCATCTTTGCCTGTTCTTCCTCACTCTTCGCTGCCCACTTCACAAAGTCGTTCTCATGTATCTCCGCAGGCTCAAGTGACAAGTCCCTCGTCGCACCGCAATACACACACATAAGATTCTTGGTTCTCGGTGCATACATCATAGCACCGCCGCACGAAGGGCACTTAATCTGCAAAGCAGAAACGGCTTCCTGCTGTTCCTTTATTTCCTGTTCCATAAATTCAGTATGCAGATTTAAGCAATTATCCTACTGGTGGAATTGGAGGAGGAGTCTGAGCGAAGAGACCAGCCAGTTCAGCCACGCCTGACGCTGCAGCCCATCCAGCCATACCCTGTGCCCACACGAGCGAGTCGGCACGGAACAGTCCCTGCTGAGCCATCTGCAGAAGCTGAGGCACACCGAACGGTCCCTGCTGCTGTCCGTTCACAGCCACATAGTACATCGTCTGCTGTGGAAGTGGAGGTGGAACAGCGGCTCCCTGCTGCTGAGGTGCAGCAGCCTGTGGCTGCATCATCTGCTGTGCCATCTGCTGAGCCATAGCCAGACCCATACCCATGCCCATGGCACTACCTGCCGCACCGGCACCGCCGTTAGGGTTGGCAGCACCAGCCTCAAGCGAGTTGGCAAACTGCATCTGAGTGTATGTATTCATGTCCTGAGTGCCGATGAATGCCATGCTTGCACCCTTGTCGATGGCTGCACGTACTTCTTCTGGAAGTGATATGTTCTCTACGAGGAACTTGGTAAGTTCAAGACCATACTCTTTGAAGCTTTCCTTCAGAGCCACAGTCAACTCCTGTGAGAACTCCTTGTAGTTGGAAGCAAGCTTCACTACAGGCACCTCGTGCTCACCCAGATAGTCGGAGAACTCAGTCACGGCGAAACTGCGCAACATCTCAGATATTGCATCAGTATCGAAGTCGCCGTTCGTTCCTGACACCTTGCGCAAGAACTCGGTAGGGTCGCTGCTTATCTTGAAGTTGTATGAACCATAGGCGCGGAGATTAATAGCGCGGTGAAGCTGCGGGTCAGTAACCGTAATTGGGTTTGCCGTACCCCACTTCATGTTGAGGAACTCCTTCGTATTGACGAAATACACGTCAACCTTGAAAGGAGAGTTAAAACCATATTTCCATCCCTTGATAGTAGAGAGAATAGGAATGTTGGCAGTACTCAACTCGTGGCGTCCAGGCTGAAACACGTCGGCGAACTTACCTTCGTCCACGAGTACAGCCACCTGGCTCTCACGCACGATGAGCTGTGCGCCGTTCTTGATTTCAGACTGATAGCGAGGGAAACGCCACACCATCGTATCATGGGTTTCATCCTTCCACTCGATGATGTCAATTAACTCATTTCTTAATTTATCAAATAGTCCCATTTGTGTAAATAAGATAACTAAAGATTTTTGTTATTGGATATATCACTTGTCACGCCACGGCGGCAAGTACCACCGTTCGCAACTTTTACTTGTCATTTTATGGTCATCTTGGCTGCCTTCAGCGTAGGCGACTTGACTGTTACGCCAATCTTGCCCGGCGTGCGCTTGCTGCGGAGAATGACCTGCATGAAGCCTGTCTTCATCTGCTTTGCAGCCACATCGTGGAAAAGGTCGCCGGTGTAGTGGTCGCCGTTGTCGAGAGCCACGAGCGTTGCCGCGCCGTCAACCGTCACGCTCACCTCGTCCGTAGCATTGTGGACTATGCGCCCCTTGGCATCCACGGCATACACCTTTAGATATTGCAGCGACATACCGTCAGCCTTCATCCTGTCGGTACGCGCATCGTAAGGCTGCACAGGGCTGCTGCCTTCTGCCACGATGCGAAGTGCCACGGCCTTGCCCGTCGTCTCCACCGCGTCGCGCGCCACTTCCTTGCCGTCCCTGCCGTGTGCCACAGCCACGAGCTTTCCGCCCTTGCCGTAGTCCACCGTCCACTTCACGATGTTACGATTAGCGATGTCCGTCGTGTCATTCTTCTGAACGCCAAGCGACTTGCCGTTGTAGAAGAGTTCCACCTCCTCGGCATTGGTATATGTGAACACAGTCTGTCGGCTGCCTTCCTTCTGATTCCAGTTCTGATTGATGCGCTCCGAGCCCACCTTGATGTCGTTCCACATCTTGCTCTCACCCTTGCCGTCCACTACGCCGATGCGTATCACAGGCTCTTCGGGCGCAATACAGCTCTTGATGAGATATGCCTGCGGATAAGCCTCCAGCGTATGGTTGAAGAACGAATAGTTCCAGCCCTTCTTAGGCCATCCGTCGCTCTCGCCCCAGTACTCTATCGCACCCCACCATGCCAGTCCCACGCCGCGCTTGCGGTCCATGCCGTAGTAAGGCTGCTGCAACTGCTTCGTCACCGCCTCGCTCTGGAAGAGTATGAGGTCCGGCTTATACTGGTAGTAGCCCGGATAGGCATCCCACTGATAGTTGAACGAGTTCACCTCCGTGGCGCATCCAAGCTCTGGCGGCACCTGATAGGTCTTGAAGTCGGGAGTGCCTCGCTGCGCACCCGCACGTGCCGGGAACATAGCCACCGTCGTAGGACGGGTGCGGTCGTAACGCTTCAGCATCTGGTCAAAGATGCGGTAAGTCGTTATTCCCCAGTCGTCGGTCTTGTAGCCCGACCATCCCTCTACGGTCTGCAACTCGTTGCCGAGACTCCACAGCACCACCGAAGGGCTGTTGCGGTCACGCTTAACCCACTCCTGTATCAGTTCGGGCCATATCTGCATGAACGGCTTGCGGCCGCCCCAGTATTCGTTGTCCGACCACTTGTCTATCAGCTCGTCCACAACGAGTATTCCCACCCTGTCGGCAATCTTGCAAAAACTCTCCGAATAAGGGTTGTGCGAACATCTCACGGCGTTGAAGCCGAAGGCCTTCAGCTGACGGAACTCACGCTCTATGGCATCGTCGAAAGCCGCGGCACCGAGTGCGCCGAGGTCGTGGTGATTGGCAATACCTGCCAGGAACACCTTCCTGCCATTGAGCTTGAATCCAAAGTCGGGAGAATATTCGATGGTGCGCAAGCCGATGTGCGTGCTTGCCGAGTCGATGACCGCGCCGTTCTCCTTCACAACAGCCTCGACGAGATATAAGTACGGATGCTCCGGCGACCACAACTGCGGGCGGCCCACAGCGATGAACGGCAACGCCACCTCCGTATTGTTCTGCTTCGTATGGTCGGGCATTCCGCACTCTGCTCTGCCCACCACCCTGCCGTCGGCATCCTTCAGCGTAGCCTCCAGCGTCAGGTCATGCTTCTGCCAGTTCACCACCTGCATCTGCACCAGCACATCCCATGCTCCCTGCGGACTGCCTCCCTGCGGATTGAGCGGGTTGATGTTGATGCGCTGCGCATTGAGGTTGTCGGGACGCACGATGCTGCCGTGCGGTGCCGAAGTGACATAAAGGCCGTGGCGCGCAATGCGCGTCTCATTGCCCACACGCAGTTTCACGTCGCGGAACAGTCCTCCGCCCGTGTACCATCGCGAGCCATTCTTCTTGCCCGTGCTTGCATACACGGCCACCACGTTCTCGCCGTCCCACTTCAAAACCTTCGTGATGTCGGCCTCAAAACCTATGTAGCCGTACTCCGTACTTGCCACCTTGGTGCCGTTCACATACACGTCGCCGTGGAACATTATGCCGCCGAAGTCAAGCGTCACGCGTCTTCCCTTGCATGACGCCGGCATCGTGAAGGTCTTTCTATACCATCCTTCACCCATCTCCTTGAATCCTCGTCCCTTGTAGTTCTTGTCCTTCGGGTCGCCTTCGATCCACGGCATCTCGAACTGAAAATCGTGAGGCAAATCGAGAGTTCGCCACGCAGCATCGTCGAAGTCGGCCTTGGCAGCCTCGTCCGAGCCTCCGAGCCTGAATTTCCAATCGAAATTGAACAACTGTTCCCTGCTGTCCGCAAACTGGCTCATAGGCACATTGGCAGCAGTCTCCTTTTCCGACCGCTCGACATATTGCGCCCATGCCCCGCAGCACGAACAAAAACAAAGAAACGAAGAAACAAAAAGTCTGTTAATCATAAGTTGGTTGGTATATTTGGTTTAATATTTTCCACAAAGATAAAAAACTTTCACTTATCCACAAAATATTAGCAGAACTAAATGGAAAGTTTTTGGGTAAGAACGGTGTTTTAGCACACCATGTAGTAAAAGTGTAACTGAAGAGAAAAAAAAGCGCAACTGAAGCAAAAAAAACACGGTGTCGAGTTGCCTGCCGTAAAAAATGCCATGTTGACCGACGACAAATCGCAGGCTCACGGAATTTATCAGCACCACGACACGATTTTTTCTTCAAAAGCAAGCAATAAATCTTCAAATATATTTTGTTATTCCAGCCAAAAGCATTACATTCGCCACGTAAGACGGAAGGGACGAAACGATACCAAGTTTCATTCGTGCCTCCTTCGTACTTTCTACGGGTCGCCTACGGATATTCTACGACTATTCTACGGATATTCTACGGATTACACTCGGAGAAATGCGTAGAAAACCCGTAAAGAAACCGTAGAAAACCCATAGAAAACACGGAGAAAAACATATTCAGAATCAGCCAAGAGCCAATAGCATAAGGAATTTGTCATAAAAATGAGATATGTAACACTGAGTCCACTTGAAAAAGTCATTATTCTCAGAACAGTCCAAAAGAGTGCTTACACTTTGCTCCATTCTATGAGGAAATATTGCTTTTTGTTAAGCAGAACTCATTAGTTTGCACATTACATATCATATAATAGTTACCAAAAAGATAGGTGAAATATTGTTAATTACTTTTTCAAGTGGACTCAACACTGAAGTTTCGCAAGTAGTAAACTGGAGTTAACTTCGTGAAGTAAAAAGGAGTAACCTGCGGAGTGGAGAATGAAGA
>JAFSSN010000017.1 GCA_017450985.1 Bacteroidaceae bacterium | reverse complement strand
TTTGTATGGGACGAATCGGTGTAAATCCAAATATCAGCAGCGATAGCCTTGAAGCGCGAATGCTTCCGAATGTAGAAGGCCCAAAGCTGGAGTCGGAGGACGATGAGCAGGGTGGCTATGTGGACTACCAGGGTAGCGGGCAGTACAAGATGTATATGGCTCCGTGGCAGAAGAAGGTGCGTAATTTCGGGTCGCGCTCCACGAAAGTGCTTGCAGGTCGCGGCACAGGCAAGTCGGCATTCCTGTCGTTCAACATGGCAGACGTTACCATCGGACTCCCTCGCATGATGGGCGGCTTTTGTGGGGCGAGTGCCAAGCAGAACTATACCCGCACTATGCCAAACGTGCTGAAGATTATGAATCTGCTTGGCTTCACAGAGGGCGTGTACTACTTCCTTGGTCGCCCGCCTGCCAAGTTGCGTTGGCCCACTCCGCTTGCCAAGCCGAGGGTGTGGGAAAACTGCGTGAGTTTCGCTAATGGCTTTGTCTGGCAAATGATCAGCCTTGCGGTGAAGGGCAGCGCCAATGGCCTAAACCTTGCGGCATTGATGGGCGACGAGACCAAGTACATGCCCTGGCAGCGCGTTAAAGAAGAGGTGTTGCCTACGCTGCGTGGCGACATCATGCCTCCCGATGCCCGCAAAGTGGAGCAGCAGCGGTGGGGCTACGGCACGAATCCGAAGGTGAACAACCATTGGCTATCGCAACTATGGGTGAGCGATGCCGGGCTAAATGCCCGCGAATGTCTCTGGGAAAAGGAGGCAGAGTTTGAGACGCACGAGGTGAACGATAAGATAAAGGAGAAGATGGCCGAACTGCGCTACTTGGAACGGTATCATCCGAAACAGGCACAGCGGCTGGCTCAGAACGACAATTTTCTGCGTGAACTCTATGCCCTCCGTACACAGTCTGAGAGTTTTTGGCGATTTTCCAGTATTGAAAATGCAGCACTTTTGGGCGGCGAAGCATGGATAAGACAAATGAAGCGGGAACTCCCGGATTTATTATTTAGGTTACAAATCCTCGGACAGCCTCGCGGCTCTGCCAAGGATGGCTTCTACTGTAACTTCTCGGAACTGAACACCTACGTCAGCGACGAGATAGAGGATGTCGTCTTTGACAAGTACAGCACCCGCATCAAAGGCCGTGCGCTTGACGGACAGCGGTGGCCCACGGATTACGAAAGCGAGACATTGGATTGGGAACAGATGCTGCATGACGGTGAAGACTGTTCGCTCGACCTCGACCTCGATTATTCAGAACCCTTGCGTATAGCCCTCGATGCCAATGCCGACATCAATTGCTTCGTGGTAGGTCAGACGCGCATCCATCAAGGCCGTACAGCCGTAATGGTAATGAAGGAGTTCTTTGTGCAAGGGGAAATCAGGCTCAGAGGGCTATCGAAATTGTTTGCGCAGTATTATAAGCCGTTCCTGCGGAGAGGCTGCAAAGAAGTCATCTTCTACGTCGCCAGCAGTGTGCGCCAAGGGGCTAATAAAGCCTACGCCTTGGAGGAATCGGAGCAGTCGCGCTTCGACATCGTGGTAGCAGACGAATTGACCAACTATGGATTCAAGGTGACGCGGGCCGAGTTCACGTCGTGGCGTCACGAAAGGAAGTATCAGTATATCAATGACTGTTTCTCATTTGTAGAGTCGCCTGCCGTCTATATCAACCGCGAGAGTGGACGCTGCGACTATCTCCGTGCCGCATTGGAGAATACGGCCGTAGTTCCTGGGACGTTCCGAAAATACAAGGACACCGAAAAGCTTAAATCAGAAGAGGGCATCGGCGGCGACAAGCGCCAGCGCACAACAATAACCGATGCTTTCGACGATTTGTTGATTGGAATCAAGGAGTGCGCCGAAGGCCGCACAAAGATAGGTGGTGCATTAAGGGGCCGATACTCCAACGTCAGTTTTGACGTTTTGTGTTAGCCTGCCCTTGACGAAGGCTTTTTCTTGATGTAATATCGCAGTAGGAAATAATAAAACGCATTGCGACATGAAGAAAAAGATTATCGTCCACCATCCCAAGACAGAGGGCGAATTTAAGAAGCTCAACAGAGACTTGAACCGTCGCGGCTTTGTGGCTATTGATGTGCTGAAGCCCGGACCTGTACGAGACATAACAATCGGCACACCCGACCCTGCCAACAGCGGTGCGCAGGATTTGGCACAGTCCCTTGGCTCTGGTGCATGGAGTAACGGGCCGCTGTCCAAAGTGGCATGGTCATTCAACGACCGCAGCCAAAACAAGCCGACACCCATCACTGGCAAGGATGGCAAGCCTCTTGGCAATGGCTATATCCCTTGGGGGCCTGGCGACAATATCCCAAGCGTCATCCCTGTGCTTGCAAAGGCACTACCCTACACCGCCGCTCCACTTCGCTATATCGCAGACCTCACGGCTGGCCTTGGCCCCAAGCTGATGTATCGTTTCCCTGACGGAACACTTTGTGAGTTCAAGGATGCCAGCTATTTTCTGCGGCTTCAAATTCAGAAAGCGAAAAAACAGGAAGAGCCGGATCTTGCAAGGGTTTCGGAGGAAACCGAATATGAGAATGGCTATATCGCGCCGTATGCACAAGACGCAGACGGCAAATTGCTTCCTGTCGGCGAAATTGCACCCGAAAACAGGCCGTCTCAACTTTCGACGGAAGGACTCGGAGTAGATTACTGGCAAGAGCTGTACGATGACTGGTGGCTGACATGGTTTGGGAACGAAGTTACGGACGAGAATGGGTATGCAACCCATATCCCAGGCGCGAAGGAGTTCCTTGAGGACAACAATCTTAATTTCCATCTGACGCAGTGTATGCAGGATGATGTGATGCTTGACATCTATTTCCCCACCGTCGGCTTCCAGCGCGGGCGTCGCGGCAAATGGGACCCGAAAATCGTCCGTGTAGGTTACTTGCCCCCACATGTCAGATTCGAGGTAATGAACGAGTACAGACACATCAATCATCTGTACTTCTCGGACAGATGGCGCACGAAGGGGATAGGCGATGTAGCAGTTCCTGGCAGTGATGAGATAGGCACGGTGATGTACCCCACGGCCATGCCCGAACACACCCTTTCGGACTTGCGCTATATTGTCGAGAGCAACCAGCGCACCCGCATCAAGGAGCGTCCAACTTGGGTTGTGTGTCCGACTTATTATCCAAGCGGCGGCCCTTATTACCCGCAGCCGGCATGGTGGAGTGTGTTCACAAGCAAGGCTTTCGATTTCTCGTCAACCATTCTCTATGACAAGGCGAAGGCGAGGGAAAACAAAACCTCTTGGGGCAAAATCATCTACATAAGCATCGACTATCTTGACATGGTGTTCTCAGACAAAGGCTATCAGGGGAACCCTGATAAAAAGCAACAGTTCATTGAAGAGCTTGACAAGAACATGGAAGACTTCTTGCAGCAGCGCGACAACAACGGAAAGATGATGCGACAGTTTATGTTCACAACCCCGGACGGAAAGGAGCACCATAATGTAGAGATTGTGGATGTTGCTGAAACAACAAAGGATTCCGTCACGGCAGGCAAAGAGGAACTGGAACTTTCCACGTCGCCCATTTTCCTTGCCTTGCAGGTTGACCCGCGTTTGGTGGGTGTTCCTATGGTTCACAGCAGCAACGGCGGTACTGCCCTCAGAGAGATGCACCTTCTGAAACAGCAACAGCTCAATGTCAAGCAGAGGCTTTATCTCCAGTTCTTGAATACCGTCTGCCGTTTCAATGAATGGAGTGACCGTGCCGAGTTCGTTATTGCTCAGCAAACGCTTACCACACTCGACAACAGCAAGACGGGAACCGTAGAGACTATTGCCGGAGAGAAGTCATAGGTGTTTCAAACGAAACAATAAACAAATGTAGTCAGCATACACATCACTTCTGCCCAGAAGAAGTGTCTGCTGACATCTTTCGCAAACAGGGTATATCCGATATACAGAAACCACAGCAGCAAGCACAGAGGTTGATTCAGTGCAACCAACACCTGTGAAGAGATTCCGCACATGGCAGCGCATACATAATGGAAGGTATTCTTTTCC
>JAFSSN010000155.1 GCA_017450985.1 Bacteroidaceae bacterium | reverse complement strand
CGAAACAGACATGCCAAGCAATTCAGCGGCACCTTCTCTGCTGGACAGCCTGTCGTCATACTTTGCTGCATTCATCCTCGCTTCATACCACGGATTATTTGATGCTTTTGTGGCTTTACGGCCCATTTAACTGCACTACCCTTCTTGCTACAATAAGACCATGAAAACTAATTTTTACGCAAATTTTATTAATTATTCGGCAACGGCTTGCCATGCAAAATCAGGTCGGCCTCTTCCAACGACCAGCCGAACATGTTTACAAGACGAGCCCATTCATCCGCCTTAAACTGTGTGATCCCACGCTCCTTCTTAGAATAAGCAGCTACCGTCTTGATCCCAATCGCGGTCGCCATCTCTCGCTGAGTCATTCCAAGACGTGCCCGATTTGCTCTAATCTCATTTGTGTAAACCATGATTTAATACTCCTTTCAAAAGTTATCGTCAAATTAATTATATTTACTTTATAGAATTTTTGCAACAGTTTTCGGTTAAATTTTTTAACAAAAGTTGCATTTTTGAAAAAACCCTCTTAAACTATATAGTGAACACCTGTTTATTCTGGAGATGCAAAATGAGCAAACAAACCTTTTATGCTCTTTCAAACTTGGGCACTAAAATCAAAGAAGGACTATCCATGCGTGGGATGTCTCAATTGCAACTTGCCGAAAAGGCTGAGATAACTCCGGCCGCTCTTTCCTTGCTCATTAACGGAAAGAGAGATATCAAGATCTCTACCCTAATAAAAATAGCAAATGCGCTTGATGTTCCGTTTGATTTTCTACTCTCAGACAACGTGACTGTTCCTGAGCACGAAGCACGAGCCATAGCAAATGCTTATAAGGGAGCCGTTGATGATGACAAAACCGCAATAAAAGCAATTCTCCATAAGTATGATAAAACGCTCAAGGTGTAGCCATGTCTAATCTGATCCGCATTTCCAATACCCTATCCATCAATGACCAAATAATCAACGCTCTTTATATCACGCCTGCCGGCGAGCTTGTGGCAAATGTCAATAACGACGACATTCCAGATCTTTCTGCAATCCATTTTCTCACATGGGACGTTATCAATGATATCTGCCAGCGATTCACAGAGTCTGAATACGGTCATCAATATCGACTGATCGACCTTCTAGAACAGCACGGCTTCATGTCCTTCAGCGACGAGCCAAAACTCCGAATGATAATCGAGCGATGCACCTCAGCAAACAAGGCGATGCTTCACTTTGGCGAAGAGCCGGTTAACAATGTGGTGCCTTTAATCCCGACTTTATCAGAATTTTGTTCTGTCTTCGCAGACAAGGCCGAAGCCGATAAGGACGACGTGTTTGAATTGATGATGGCAATAGACGACCTTCGTGGCGTAACCATCGAGAGGACGACAGGATCTGCCTCGGCAGCATTTACGATCGGGAACAAACCATTCCAGGCTGCCGTTTTTGCAATCGAAGATGGAGAAGCTGTAATCTTCTTTGACACAGACCCCATTCTCTATCACCTCGGTCCGGATGAAGCAAGCCCCGTAAGATGGTACATAGACAAGCTGACAAGCGACTTCGATGCAACAATGTACGATGGCTTGGTGTACATCCCTGTTGATAAGGCATTAAACAACATCTACGAATTCGCAATGACAATCGACTCCTTCATCGATAGAGTTAGATAGTATTCTGTTATATTCTATAGTGTTATGTAGTGTAGTATAGTGTAGTATAGTATTGCGGCCGATTTTCCATAAGACAGTCCGCAGGAATGTCTGTGGACAGGCCGCTTTTCTTGTACCCAAAATCCAGTCAGGAGGCTTCTATGGCAACCCCTCGTAAGACCAAATCTGGCAAATGGCATATCCGTGTTTACTCTCATACAGACAGCTCTGGGAAGCGCATTTACAAGAGCATAACGGCAAACAGCAAGATGGAATGCGAACAGCTCGCCTTGGATTTTCGTGAGTTCAGGAAGAACCCGCCAAAGACTGTCGAACCTGTTACAGTCGGACAGATCGTGGACATGTACATTGACCTCAGCGAACCGACGTTGTCTCCGAGCACAATCGCTCAATATCGTCATGTTCGCAGTTTTGCATTCCGGGACTTCATGCAGTACGATATCCATGAGATAGACGATATCGTTGCCCAAAGAGCAGTAAACGAGGAATGCAAACGGATATCATATGCAGGCCGTAAAGTAACCCCAAAGACTGTTCAAAATGAATGGGGCCTTGTTAGCTCTGCCTTGCGTCGGATTTCCCATATAGATATTCATGTAACCCTCCCCAAACGGGCAAGGAACATTAACGAGTTCCCAAAGCCAAGAGAAGTGATTTCTGCGGTAATGGGGACGAGCATTGAACTTCCTTGCATGCTCGCAATATGGCTGTCGTTCTCTATGTCCGAAATCCGTGGCATCAGATACAGCAGCATCCGCAACAACCACATCTATATCGACCAAGTTGTCATAGACGTCAACTCTCTTCCGGTTGTCAAAGACGTGGCCAAGACCGATACCCGCATCAGAAAGCACGAGATTCCTTCATACATCGCAAAACTTCTCGCAAAGGATGAAGGGTATCAACAATACTTGAAAGACGGCATAGACGACTATTTGGTGCCTCTCACGGGCAACCAACTTTCAAAACGTTTCATGCGTCTAATGGAAAAGCATAACATCGAGCTGACCTTCCATGGCCTACGCCACTTGAATGCGTCCGTAATGCTCGCCCTGTCCGTTCCTGACAAGTATGCTATGGAACGTGGCGGTTGGAAAACGACATACGTCATGAAGACAGTCTACCAACATACGCTCACGGATGAACGCAAGAAAGTCGATCGGGAAATCAATCAATACTTCGAGAACCTTATTGCAGAAATCGAGAAATAAATGCACAAAAATTTTCATATCGATTTTCATACTTTTCTCAAAACGGCACTTTTTTCTGACTGTATTTCCCTTTATAACTTAATTATCCCATCATCCAAAAAGTCCAAAACCCGTTGAAATTTCAACGAAAAGTCCCACGACCGTCAAGATCGTGGGACTCCTGTTTTGGTGAAGGCGGCGGGAATCGAACCCACGTCCGAAAGCAACTCCACCCGGCTTTCTCCGAGCGCAGCCTTTCCTTTTAAGTCTCGGGCTTCCAGTCGCCGAAAGGCAGGCTAAAGGTCGCCCCAGTCCGAATTGCTCCCCCGAAGTCCGGACACCCTTCGACGGTTTCCTGCATAGTCGACGCCGGG
>JAFSSN010000016.1 GCA_017450985.1 Bacteroidaceae bacterium | reverse complement strand
GTCGGTATTATCACTTATACAGAGATACTGGAACGGCGTCAGTAAACCTTCTTCGAGTGCTATCGGCAGACGGATTTCTGCGCTTATTTGATTGTCAAAGTCTGGCAAAAGGCTCACTCCGTCCATACGTTCAGGTGTGGCGGTCAGACCGACAAGTAGTTCGGGCGAGAAATGTGTGAGAATCTCGCGATAGCTGTCTGCTACAAGGTGGTGCGCTTCGTCAATCACGAGGTATTGGTAGAAGTCGGATGGCAGACTGTTGAATATCTCTTCAAACTTAGAATTAAAGGTTTGAACAGATATGAACAGATGCTTTATCCCTTTTGCAGGTTTGTATTGCCCAACCCATATTTCGCCAAAGTTTGCGTCGTGAAGTACGCTTCTGTAAGTGTTCAGCGATTGTTTGAGGATTTCCTGCCTGTGTGCCACAAACAAAATATTGTTGCTATGAGGATTTTCCTCGACGAATCGCCGGTAGTCGAAGGCCGAAATGACCGTTTTTCCTGTACCAGTAGCTGCAACTATGAGGTTACGTTTAATGCCCTTTTCTCTTACAGCAATCAAGCGGTCGAGAATCTGCTTCTGATGTGGCAGAACGGAATAATTAGTAATTGCGCTGATATGTGTTCCTGACGGGCTCTTTTCCATCTCAAGCTCCTTGCGCAATTTCTCTATGCCGCCTTCGTTGAAGTCCTCAAAGTTATGGCTGTTCCAGTATATGTTGAAAGTGGCAATGGCAGTCTTTATTATGTGTGGGTTCTCTATATTTGTAACACGTATATTCCATTCCAACCCGTCAGTTTGTGCAGACTTAGACAAGTTTGACGACCCGATGTAAGCAGTACTTAAGCCAGAATTACGCTCGAAGATATATGATTTAGCGTGTAGTCGCTCAATTTTTGTATTGTATGAGATACGTATTTCCGTATTCGGCAAAGAAGCAAGACGTTCCACGGCCTTTGCTTCTGTTACGCCGCAGTAGGTAGTCGTAATAATACGCAGTTTATGTCCGGGATGCTCACAGAACTTCTTAAGTTTGTCAAAGATGAGATTAACACCCGACAGTTTCAGGAACGAAACTATCATGCTTATCCTGTCTGCACTCTCAATGTCTCTTTCTATTTCTGCATTAAGGGAAATTTTGCTTTGACCGCCAGTAAACAGATTACTTGTCCTGAAGCCTGTCTGTGGGCGTACTAATTCCTGTTTTGTGGCTTTTAGCTGCGTATCTTCTTCTTTTGAAATTACTGCCGATAGCATTTGCTTGTCATCGACAACTCTTTCCTCTTCTTCCTCGCCGAGAAAATCTATCAGCCGGTTAACGAAATCAGCCCTTTCCTTCGAGGACAGGTTCTCGTCAGAAAGCCTGTTAAGTATCAGTTTGTTGACATGCTCGGCAAGCATATAAGGTGATTCTGCATCGTCAATCTCCTCTTGCTTGCATACAAGACCGTCGTCTTCGACCTGCCTCATTTCTTGCTGCAGTTCGCTTGTGATGATATTTTCGTATGCCCCTTCTTGTAGTTCCATGATTATTTTGCTTGATTCATAAGATTTGTTACTTCTCACTGGACATGTATTGCCAAAGCCAAAGCCTTTATTCTTGCTTTGCTTGTCAAATCTGTCTCTGCGTACAAGACGTTAGTTCTGATTGTGCAAAGATACGTTTTATTATGGAAAAGAGCATGCTGCAATAAAAACAAATGGATATTCGGGCAGTGAAAGGGGAGTAGGTGGGCAGAAAGGACGATATGCAGGCATGGCATTGACGGAGAATAGGGCGGGCAGAGGAGAAGGAACGGCAGCGGCTGTGAGCTGGCGAAAACAATACAGGCTGCACCGTTAAGCGCAGCCTGTATGTAATTGCCATAACCTTAGATGTTATGCTCTATTTGTTTGCTTACTTAATGAGTGAGCCTACGTATGTACCATTGTATGCTTCTGTACCGGCAATGATTGAATAGCTGAATGTGATGGCGTCAGAAGTGATTTTGCCATCGTAGATTACTGCACAGTAGTTTTCTGTATGTTCTGTTATAGAAAGGCTGTTTGAGCCGTTAGTGTAGTTGTCGGTAGTGTAGTAGTATGCTCCACCGCTGGTGTTGAATGTGCCTGTCGAATTGTCAACTGTTGTAAATGGACCTCCGTAGATAACAAGGTTGGTGAAAGAGTTGCTACCGTATGTTAATGTCGGAATGGTGATGCTGACAGACTTGTATGATGTGTTTGTCTCGGCATCGGTCTCGGTTGAAAAACTGACCTGACACGCCATGTTTGTTTGAGTCTTTGATGATGTCAGTGAGTCTTTGTCTGCCCATGACCAACCCGATTTAACGTTTGGGCGTGTGAGCTGTGAAGTGTGTGCGGTGCCCGAGAAAGTCTGTGCCTGACCGCCCATTAACTGACTGACTACATTGAGAATTGTTGTGATAGTGTCTTCGTCACAACTTGTTAAACTCATGCTCATACCGAGGATAGCAGCGATGGTAAGAGCCGAACGATTAAACTTCTTCATGTCTGATATTTTATGTATAATAGTTATTTATTCTTCTACGACAATGTTAATTGTCTGTGATGTGGCAAAGTTAGAGAAAAAAAATCTAAATAAAAGAAGTTTTTGTGTTAATACTGATATAAATACCACAAAAAGCCGTAACTTCGCATGACAAAAAAATATTGTAAGGTTGAAAATATGCCATTAAGATTACCAGATCAATTGCCTGCTATTGACATTCTGAAGCAGGAAAATATATTTGTTATGGGTTACAAGCGTGCGGACGGACAAGACATCCGTCCTTTGCGTCTTGCGATACTTAACCTCATGCCTATAAAGATTACTACGGAGACGGACTTCATCCGTATCCTCTCCAACTCGGCTTTACAGGTACAGATAGATTTTATGAAGATAAAGTCGCACACTTCCAAGAACACTCCAGTGGAGCACATGATGGCATTTTACCGTGACTTCGAGGAGATGAAGAAGGAGAAGTATGACGGCCTTATCGTGACTGGTGCGCCTCTTGAGCAGATGGACTACGAGGAGGTGACATATTGGAACGAACTGCAAGAGGTGTTCGACTGGGCACATCACAACGTGACATCAACCATTTATGTGTGCTGGGCAGCCATGGCCGCGCTCTACCACTTCTACGGAGTGCCTAAGTATTCCACGCCCGACAAGGTGTTCGGCGTGTTCACTCACAAGATGCTTAACCCCGAACTGCCAATCTTCCGTGGCTTCGACGACGAATTCTACTGTCCGCACAGCCGCCACAGCGAGGTGCATCGCAAGGACATCGAGCGCGTCAAGGGGCTTGACATTATAGCCGAGAGCGACGACGCCGGCGTATGTATCGTTACGGCACGCAACGGACGCGAATTCTTCATAACGGGTCATTTCGAATATTCGCCTTACACACTCGACGGAGAGTACAAGCGCGATGTGGCAAAGAACCTGCCAATCAATCTTCCGCGCAACTATTACAAGAACGACGACCCGTCGCTGCCGCCTGTTGTCAGGTGGCGAGCAGCAGCCAATTTGCTGTACACTAATTGGCTCAACTACTACGTTTATCAAGAGACTCCATTCAACATCAACGAGATTAACTAATAAAAGCATCCTATAGGTACAGAGGAATGAGACAGATTGAATTACTCGCACCGGCAAAGAATGCAGACATCGGCATCGAGGCTATACGCCACGGTGCTGATGCCGTGTATATAGGTGCAAGCGAGTTTGGAGCACGTGCAGCAGCAGGAAACGATATCGACGACATACGCCGACTGGTCGATTTCGCCCACATATACCGTGCCAAGGTGTATGTAACCGTCAACACCATCATCTACGATGGCGAGCTTGACGAGGTGGAACGCCTTATCTGGGAACTCTATCGTGCCCATGTCGATGCACTCATCATACAAGACTTCGGCATCCTCGGCATGAATCTTCCGCCAATACCACTTCACGCAAGTACGCAGATGGACAACCGTACAGCCGAGAAGGTCGAGTTTCTGCGCGACTGCGGCTTTGAGCAGGTCGTGCTTGCGCGTGAGCTGACAGCCCAGCAGATAGGAGAGATTCACAAGGCCGTGCCCGACGTCAACCTCGAAGTGTTTGTCCACGGAGCCATGTGCGTAAGCTATTCCGGTCAGTGCTATGCGAGCGAAGCCATCTTCGGACGCAGTGCCAACCGAGGCGAGTGCGCACAGCTCTGCCGTATGGACTACGACCTCGTGCGCCGCACCCGTGGCAGCCGCGACGAACAGGTGCTTGCCAAGAACCGAAAGCTTCTGTCCATACGCGACAACTGCCAACTTGCCAACCTCGAACGGCTGCTCCTTGCCGGCGCATCGTCGCTCAAGATAGAGGGCCGACTTAAGGATGTTGATTACGTAAAGAACATAACCGCCGACTATTCGCGCAAGCTCGACGAAATCATCTCCCGCCATCCGCAGGAGTTCGAACGCGCGTCTTCCGGCCGTACTGAACTTACTTTCGTGCCTAACTGGGAGAAAAGCTTCTTCCGCCACTTCGAGTTCCAGGCCAAGTCGGTAGGCGAACACGTCGGAAGGATAAAGGACATATATACGAACCATTTCACCATCAATCCAGTCACCGTGTCGAAAGCCGACTCCATGCAGAGCCCGGAGATGCACAACGGCGACGGAGTGTGCATCGTCGATGCTCACGGCAACCTTATAGGCTTCCGCATCAACAAGGTGGATGGCTACCGACTCTTCCCGCTTGAGATGCCTCGCGGATTGCAGCGCGGAATGGATGTGTACCGAAATCAGGACGACCAGTTTGAGCGTCTGCTCAGCAAGAAGTCTGCCGACCGCCGCATCCCTGTCAATATCGTCATGGACGAGACGCCCGACGGCTTCAGCCTCACTATGACCGATGCCGACGGCCACGAGGCTGCGCTCCAAGTGGAATGCGAGCGCGAACTGGCACGCAGTCATCAGACCGACAACATACGCCGTCAGCTCGGCAAACTCGGCGATACGCCTTTCGTGCTCGAACAGCTCGAAATACGCTACAAGAAAAACTGGTTCATACCGTCATCGCTCCTCAGTGAGTGGCGACGCACCCTGTCAGAGCGTCTGCTTGCCGACCGTGTCAAGTTCTATCCGCAGCACGAGCGCGTCATGCCCGTCACGTCGCATCCGTTCCCTGCCGACAAGCCTGCCGACTATCTCTACAACGTGGCGAACGCCAATGCCGAGGCGTTCTACCGCCAGCATGGCGTGGACATCCGCCAGCGTGCGTTTGAACTCACACACCCTAAGGGCGAGACCGTCATGTTCTGCAAGCATTGCATCCGCCGTTCGCTCAACCTCTGTCCAAAGCGCAACCGCAGCGTTGTGCCGTCGGCCGACGAGGACCTCTATCTGAAGCTTGCCAACGGCCGTGAGTTCCGCCTGGAGTTCGACTGCCAGCGGTGCGAGATGAGGGTGGTGTATGAATAACGTGCCGGAAACAGATTAGAAACATAGAATATAGAGATATGAGAGAATTGAAGAATGCCATATTTGCTTTATTGCTGTGCTTTGTCATGGCTGCCTGCTCGCAGGGCGACGGCCAGGTTGATGCACGTACAGCCATCGACTCCATTGCTGACAAGGCCATGGCCATGACCGACAGCGTACTCAACGACACGCGCGAGAAGAGCCAGGGAGTGCAGGACATCATCGTGGCAGAGGAGAGTGCAGAAACGGAAGCTGTTGATGAGGCCGACGAAGCCGACACTACCGTATATCTCACTCCGCAGCAAGCCGACTCGCTGATGTTCCGACTGAAGCATCACTACACGCAGAACTTCAATTTCATCGTGAAAGCCGACTCGCTTGTGCTTGTGCCTCGCGAGGGTGACCTGCTCACCGACACCTGCGTGGTTTACGACGACGACGTCATCGTGGTGGCAAGCATCAAGACCGTGCCTAACGACACCATAGACAGCATCTGGGTCAAGGTGGCTCACGACCAGTTCACCATGGGCTGGATTCCCGAGCATGAGCTGCTCCGCGGAGCCGTGCCCGACGACTCAATCTCAGAGCTTCTCTACACACTTACCGGCAGCCGTGGCTTCTGGATGTCGGCACTCGTATTCCTCGGCGTCATAGGCTTCCTTCTTCGCCGCGGCAAGGTCAAGAAACTGCAAATACTGCGTTTCGACGAGATGGACAGCTTCTATCCCGTCCTCCTGCTCACCATGATTGCCGTCATGGCATCGCTCTATGCCAGCGTGCAGAACTTCGTGCCGGAGTATTGGCAGGAATACTATTACCATCCGACACTCAATCCACTTCAGCTTCCGTTCCTCATGGCTATGCTTGTGGTGCTCTTCTGGCTCATCATCATTATCTACATTGCCGTGGTCGATGAAGTCTATCACAACTTCTACTTTGTGCCGGGCATGGCCTATCTATTCGAGCTGACAGGCCTCGCTATGGTCGTCTATCTCGTTATCAGCTGGAGCACACTCATCTACGTGGGCTATCTGCTCACTCCGCTTCTTATCGCAGCCCTGTGGTATGTCTATTGCCACATGCGCACCGTCTTCGTACAGAATTGACGCCTTTCACGTACTATTTATTCAGGGCTTCTCTCAGCATGCTCGTGGTCACTCTTCCCACTTTGCGCTCCCATGTCTGTCCCTTTCGGTCGATAATCAGATTGAAAGGTGTAGCATCAAACTGAAGCTTCTGCTGTAGAAAGTTCCATTCCGCCTGCGTAAGGAACACCAAGTCGCCCTTGATGTCGTTCTCCCTTACGAAGCGTTCGCACGCCTCGCGCGGATTGTTTCTTTCGTCTGTGAACGTGACATACACGAACTTCACTCCGTTACCTTCCACGTTTGCAATCGTCTCCTCGCTGCAGTCCACGGTGATGCCCACCGTGTCGTCAACGGCAAGGATGAATGTGCGGTACAGGTCCGTTTGGAGCACGTGGCAGGAGTGTGGCAACTGGACAACTTGACTGAATGTGCCGCCGGAATCCACCCTGACGAGCTGTTCCGTCGTCTCGCCCGTGAAATTGTTGGTCGTGCTTAGTACCAGATTCTCCGCTCTCTCTCCATTGCCATTGATGAGACGGCCTCTGACGTATGCCTTTCCGTCCCTGTGCATATATTTGTCAATCGCGCCCGACGGGAAGTTTCTTATTTCCGTCAGCACGTTTTTGCGTCCTTTCTTGTTTTTGACACTTGTTTCCGTAGTTGTCCATATCAGCAGACAGAGCATTACGGCTGTCATTTTCATGATTCTCCAATAGTTCATGTGTTTCATAGTTATGCTTCATTATTTGTTTTAGTTCTGCGCCACGCCTTTCTTCGCAGGATTTCAGTCCCGCCGTAGTGTCGGGCCGTGGCATCTGGCAACAGGGTTGTGTCATTATGAACGGTTGATGTGTTTTGGGTATTCACGTGTTTGTGCGTCCATTATTGACGGTGAAAAAATAATAAAAAAAAAAACAATAAAGCGTGTTTGTCTGCGTTATTATAATTCAATAAAGTGTCTTTCTGCACTTTATGTCCTTTGGCGAGGTTCGCAGCATCGTTCTTGCAGCCTCTGTGCCTTCGGGCGAAAACGGCCTGTAGCACCAATGGAATAAGGGCTTTGTTGCCGTGAAACGTATAGTTGTTTACCATGACAAAACCGTGACGTAATCGTGATTTCTACGTATGTGCTACGGGTCTTTTACGGGTTTTCTACGTATTTTTTACGGGTAGAATCCGTAGAAATGCGTAGCGGATTCGGACAACATCCGTAAATTATGCGTAGCAGCCTCGTAGCGGCCTCGTAGCAGAGTGGGGTGCGGCAGGGGAAAATGCCATGAGTGAAACAGAAATCGACAGCGGATGGTCCTGAGCGAAGCGGTAACTCTTTTTTACTCCACGCGGTTCACTCCAGTTAACTACTTATTGGCAGGTGTGAGCGAAGTGGAAACGAATCGTGATGTGGCGGCTGTGAATATAGAATGATAGTAAATGAAGTGAAAAACCATGTTTCTGTCGTGAAAAAGTGGGGTTATGGTGTCAAATAGATGCTGAAAGCACAATTATGGAGGAAAAATTGAAGACGGATTCAAAAAAATGATGTAAATTTGTGGCTTGAAAGCTAATTCTGCTTATAGATTGTAAGCAACGAGGCGTTTGATGTGAAATATTAAAACTATAATATAAGCTATCTATGAAGTTAAAAATTGCTGTATTGGCTGGTGACGGTATCGGCCCGGAGATTATGGAACAGGGAGTGGCAGTTATGGATGCTGTTGCTGCTAAGTTTGGACATGAGGTAAGTTACAAGGAAGCCCTTTGTGGTGCTCATGCCATCGACGAGGTTGGCGACCCGTTCCCGGAGGAGACATTCCAGACTTGTATGGATGCTGATGCTGTGCTCTTCGCAAGTGTCGGCGACCCTAAGTTTGACAACAATCCTAATGCAAAGGTTCGTCCTGAGCAGGGTCTGTTGGCAATGCGCAAGAAGCTCGGTTTGTTTGCCAACATCCGTCCAGTGACTACTTTCGACTGCCTCGTACACAAGTCTCCGTTGAAGGATGAGCTCGTGCGCGGTGCCGACTTCATCTGTATCCGTGAGCTTACAGGCGGTATGTACTTCGGTGCAAAGAAGGAGGGTACTGATGAGGCTTACGATACCAACGCCTACACTCGTGCAGAGGTTGAGCGCATCTTGAAGGTGGCTTACCAGTATGCCATGCAGCGCAACAAGCACCTTACTGTCGTAGATAAGGCTAACGTGCTTGCATCAAGCCGTCTGTGGCGTGCCGTTGCTCAGGAAATGGCACCTAAGTACCCAGAGGTTACTACCGACTTCATGTATGTTGACAACGCTTCTATGCGTATGATTCAGGAGCCTAAGTTCTTCGATGTCATGGTGACTGAGAATACTTTCGGTGATATCCTTACCGACGAGGGCTCATGTATCACAGGTTCTATGGGACTCCTCCCATCAGCATCAACAGGTGAGCACACTCCTGTGTTCGAGCCTATCCACGGCTCATGGCCACAGGCAAAGGGTTTGAACATCGCCAACCCATTGGCACAGATTCTTTCAGTTGCCATGTTGTACGAGTACTTCGACCTCAAGGCAGAGGGTGCCCTCATTCGTGAGGCTGTAAATGCTTCGCTCGACCAGAATGTCCGCACTCCAGAG
>JAFSSN010000154.1 GCA_017450985.1 Bacteroidaceae bacterium | reverse complement strand
CCGTGCTATGTCGTGGGCGCGTACGCGTGAAAGGTGCTTAAATATTAACAATTTAAAACTGTAAGAAGAAGGACAAGAGACAAGGAAACGTAATGAAACTTTATTTTTTAATTCACTTTATTTATTAACAAATTAAACTCAAATGAAAATGAAAAAGACTCAAAGTTTGAAGTTGATGCTGCTGGGGCTGATGGCCACAGTTAGCACGAGTGCTTTGGCCTATGTCGGCGACGTCTTCACAAGCAAGAATCTTGTTTGCAAGGAGCTCGCTGGCAATAAAGCCCAGGTGCTTGGTTATGCCGCTGTTCCGAGCAACGGTATGACGGTTGTCATTCCTGACCAGGTGTTAAACGGGAATGACAACGACAAACCTTTGTATGTGTCATCCCTCTCCGATGATTGGTTCTTGGGAGGCTACATTGCATGGGTACGTGACAATGTGATTCAGCAGCAGGGTACCAACAGGCCCGCGCTCACTGGCTACACATTTGCTCTCAAGATTGAGGCTTCTGCTTTGGAAAGCCTTAAGACTAATCAGATTCAGCCGCTGAACGGTAACATCACGCAGTTTATCGTGACGACTACTGCCGGCTTGAAGGGTGTTCCTGCCTATGCTTTTGCCCACGTTCCCATGCAGACCGTTGACAATACGGACAGTGATGAGTACAAAGAGCTGGCAAAGCAGATTGAAGACTATGAGACTCTGCTCGCTACCCAGAGCCTTGAGGACAAGCTGGCATGTGTTGTCGAAAACGGCGTGTATCAGGGTCCCGTTGAGAAGTACAAGGGTTTCAAGGTTTATAACCTGCTTGTAAACTCTCAGGGTAATCAAATTGACCAGAGTAGCGCGGATGCAAAAAGAAGCGTAATTCTTGATACTACGGTAGAAGGAACTGCTGACGCTTATAATACAGACGGAAAGATTAACTATCCTCTTATGGTGGTTAGTGCTAACGGATCGGTTTCTGCAGCCGGTGGTGCTTTAGCCAGAGAAAGATCTAACGGAGAACTGGTTCGTAATAGCAGGGCCAATGGTCAAGTCGTTGTTATTGCCCAGCCCCTCAAAGACGGTGATGCCGCTTACGAGTGCTGGGGTAGCTATACTGTGAAGGGTCTGAACACTCTCGTTTCTGAAGCTAAAGCTAAGTACGAAACGCTGAAAGGTCTGTGCAACACAATCGGTTCCGAACAGGTTTACTTAGGCTTGCTTGATAACCAGCAGGCAGCTGGCAATCTTGTCACCAAGCTTGCCGCACTGAAGGCTATGTTCGACGAAGTTCGCGACGCTTGGACTGATGCCGGCTATGAGGTTACAGCAGCCGTTGCAGCAGGAAGCGATGCCACTTTGACCAATGACTTCCAGAAGGCAGCTTATGCAGCTATTATGCCTGCTATGCTTGAGGCAGGATTCCCCAACCTGAAGCATCCGAAGGCTGGTGCAAGCCAGATGACAACTTCAGGAACTAGTCCCAAGAAAGTGTATGAGCCCACAATTGCCCTTCGTCAATTGTATGACATTCCTTCTGGCGCATTGTTGTTCATTGGTGCCAGTGGTAATTTCAACTGGATTAAACCTGTTGTAATTGAGAATGGAAAGCTCAAAGTTAACAATGATGATTGTCAAGCTATCGTGAATCCTGATGGTTCTAAGGTGACCCCTGTTGCTGATGATGCAAATGGAACCTTGACGCTCAATAACGAGATAATTGCAACCCCGTATTATGCTGAGGGAACTTACGATTTGAAGGGCTTTGCCAAGCCTTCGTTCGAGACAGTGAACTCTGCCTACTCTGCAGCCCTGAATGCAAAGGCTGATGCCGACAAGGCCATTGAGGATTTTGTTGCTTACACCGACGAGGAAGGTGAAACTTACAACAAGGCAGAGCTTGGTGGCGATGACTGCACTGGCGGACTCGTTGCTGAAGCCTTGCAGGCTTGGAATGATGCCGAGCAAGACAAGAAGGACTATGAAGAAGCCGCTGCTGCTGATCTTGATGACCTGAAGGAAGATTTAGAGGATCTTGCTGAGACCGAGATTCCCGAGACCGATCCGAGCAAGTTCCTCAACAACGAGGTTCTGACGAAGGTCCAGATTGACAACAACAAGATGGAGTACTTCGGCGAGGCTGCATTCGTGAACTGTATCGGTGTTGAGACCGCAGACTGGACTGCCGGTACGACTTCGTTCACGTTCCCCGCTACTACTGCTACGATTGGTGCATACGCTTTCAAGGGCACGCACATCAACGCTAAGCTCGGCACCTGCTCTACTAACCTCCAGAAGATTGGTGACTATGCATTCCAGGATACCGAGACTGAGTATGTGAACCTGAAGAACGCCACTCAGATTACCGACGTTGACGAGGACGGCAATCTCTTGACGGGTGATGACATCATGATTGGTAAGGGTGTGTGGAACAATACTCCGCTGATTTCGATTGCCCTGAACAACACTGGTCTGACCAACATGCCTGACGGTCTGGCAGAGAAGATCCGCCGCGAGAATACTTTGGTTGACGGTTGCGAGGCTGAAGGTTTCTATGTACAGGCTAACACCACGCTGACCAGCGTCGGTCTGCCCGTGGGTCTGAAGAAGATTGCCGATAACCAGTTCATCTGGTGTCTGAGCCTGGGTTATAACAAGACAGCCGGCACCAATGCCACTCTCACTGTTCCCGGCACTGTTACTTCTATCGGCGAGGCTGCCTTCCGCGGTACAGCCTATAAGGAGATTGACCTGACCGCTCTGACTGAGCTGGACTATGTCGGTGATCTGGCATTCGCCAACAACTCTGCTCTCGAGTCTGTTTCCTTCGCTGCTGAGGCTCCGTTCGAGAATCTTGAGGGTAGCACCTTCGAGTGCGACAACAACCTGAGTGAGATTGAACTGAACGACGACATCGAGTGCCTGCCCGCAGGTATCTTCAAGGGTACTGCTATCGAGAAGCTTGACCTGTCGAAGACTCAGCTCACCGTCCTGAACAACCTGTTCGAGGCTACTGCTACTGAGCCCAACACCACTCTGGTTGAGCTGACTCTCCCCGAGACTCTGCTTGACAAGGACAACTACACCGTGCTGCGCCCGGGTCTGAAGGTCATCGCTGACAAGGCTCTGTCTCAGCTGAAGGCCCTGAAGGGTACGAAGCAGGATGACGGCAGCTACCGCATGATCATTCCGTCGAGCGTTGAGCTGATGGGTTCTTATGTGTTCCAGAACGACAAGGCCCTGGAGTATGTTGACATTATCGACAGCAAGCTGACCAAGCTTGGTGAGGGTACGTTCAACAGCACCGACGCCCTGAAGGAAGTGAAGTTCGTCACGCTGAACCGCATTGACAAGACCATTGAGACTTATGACGCACTGCCCACTATCGACGACGCAAACTACTGCGACGAATCGATTGACATCGATCTCACCAACAAGTTCAGCTTCGTTGAGGGTATTGTATTCGGCAAGGTCGGCAGAAATCCTGTGCCCACTGTATATGTAACCAAGGAGTCTTACGACGAGCTGATTGTGGATCGTGGCATCAATGCTCCTATGTATGAGCAGCACTACACTACGTTGGCCAAGGTCGAGCAGACAATTGCCCTTGCCGGTCCCGCTGACATAAACGGCACTCAGAGTTATGCTATTACTTACTTCAATCCCTACTATGGCACATGGATTCCCATGAAGGCTGCTGATCAGGACGGTGCAAACGTCAAGGTTTGGACTGCATATCAGGATGGCGATGTCATCTACGCTTACGGTGCTAAGCACAACAACAACTTCTACAAGATTCCGGCCGCAGGTGAGGCTAAGGACAGCAAGTACTTCCCAAGCGCTGCACGTATGATGGAAGGTGAGATTGATCCTGTGAACAATGCTCAGATTGACAATCCTACCGCTGGCGGTGGTGAAGTCGAAGAAATTGAGACTGTGATTGAAGGCTCTGACAACAGCTACAACTATGTCATCCCCGAGCAGAACGATATGGACAAGTTTGCACAGCAGACCACTGATGGTACCTATGTATTCCAGTCCGAGCAGTATTATGCTCCCGGAAGTGCAGTTGTCATCATTACTTCTGACAAGAACACGCCCGTCAAGTTCGAGCAGCACAGCACCAAGAACACCAAGTACCAGAGCACGCTCGACTATAAGAACGAGCTGAAGGTTACCGGTATTCCTGTTTCTACCACTGACGATGATGACATCTACAAGTTCACCATCTACAATAGCAAGTGGACCTTCTATCAGGATGTCCGTGATCCTATCCCTGCTCTGAAGACCGTATTCCCGATGAGCGCATATCAGGGAACTGCTTATCCCGACCTGACTCGTGAGATTGTCTTCCTCGACGGCGAATATACCAGCATCGACGAGGTGAAGCAGTACGTTCAGAAGATGAAGGAGAGCGGCGACATCTACAACATGCGTGGTATGAAGGTCACCACTCCTGTGAAGGGTCAGATTTACATCCAGAACGGCAAGAAGTTCATCCAGAAGTAATTCTGAGACTTATTAGCTAACACAAAGGCAGGGGGAGTGCTCCTCAAAAAGACGCTTCCCCTGCAGTTAAGAAAATAGAAATCAAAGAAAGAAAATGGAAAAGAAGATTTATTTGAATCCAGAATCAGAAGTCATAGAGCTTGGGCTTGGTGAGGATGTTATGCAGTTCGACACGGCATCCATGAATTTCAAGCCAACACCATACACCCCAGGCGAAGAGACTCCTGATGTCTAATCAAGAGTATTCCGCAACACTGAAAAACATGTCGGACAGGAGGCATACGCAGCTAACAGCGCATTGCCTCCTGTCTATTATTTTTAATATGTTTTTTAGCCAACAGCTCTGTTTATTGTGTAAAAACATACGGATGACAAAAGAACAGCGTAAACCAAGCAAAGTTAAAGTTAGAATAATATATTATGGCAAAAAATACAATAAATGACATTATTAAGTTTTATTCAAATCTTAAAGCTTCTATCGGAGGTACGGTTCCCCAGATCATTCTTTGCCCTACGGCTCAAAAACAGTGCGAAATGTTTGGCGAATTAAAATATTATGCCTACCTTTGCTGCATAAATGCATAATATCGACGATATGAAAGAATCCTCGTTTTAAGTTGAATATTGACCGTGAGGGGAAAGTCCTGTTCAGTCGGAGTAAGTAGAGGAGGGTTTTCGGAAGAAAGAACAGCTTATTTATTCACCTTTCGAGGTGGTAGCGAGGTTACGTTTCGGCAGTAGCGAGGTTACGGTTCGGCAGTGGCGAGGTTACGTTTCTCCATAGCCATGCAGTAATTTCGAAAGCGCAAATTTTGTGACGCATCGTCGAAGTCAGGAAAAAGTCGTGTTCCAAGAACACGGCTACAATGGTACACTTTTT
>JAFSSN010000153.1 GCA_017450985.1 Bacteroidaceae bacterium | reverse complement strand
ATGGAGTAAAAAGGACGTTTGACTGTTTACGGATGCGTTTTAAGCGAAAGAGTATCGTCCTGAGCGAAGCGGTTACTCCTTTTTACTTCACGAAGTTAACTCCTGTTTACTACTTGCGAAACTTCAGTAAAACAACTATAACTACTTCGTTGCAGAGGGCTTTGGGCGTAGCCTCATTTGCCCTTGTAACAACAAGTGCATATTCGCAGGTGGAGGTGTCGGGAAGCGTTGTTGACGCTCGAACGCGTGAGACGCTCATCGGTGCCACGGTGTCAACGAAGGCACACAAGAGTGGTGGAGTGAGGGTCGATCTTGACGGTAACTTCACTATCAAGACAGACGATAAGCTGCCTATAACCCTGCATGTGGAATTTCTCGGTTACCGTTCCAAGGACATCAAGGTGTATGATGACTCAGAGCCTGTGGAAGTGGAGCTTGTGGAGAGTTCGAACTATCTGAGTGAGGCGGTCATCATCGGTTACGGTTCGCAGAACCGAAAGGAGGTGACGGGCTCGATTGCAGAAGTGAGCAAGGAGGCTATTGGTCAGCAGACAACATCGTTTGATGCTGCGCTCGGCGGTCAGGTGGCTGGTCTTACGATAAGTCAGGCAAGCGGTCAGCCGGGTACTCAGTCGAGCATACGAATACGCGGAGGAAATTCGATAACGGCTGGTAACGAGCCTCTCTATGTGATTGATGGAGTGCAGATCTACAACGACAATTCCTCGACGGATGTCGGTGTGGCGCGTCTTGCAGGTGATTTCAATCCGCTTGCTACCATCAATCCTAATGATATCCAAAGCATTGAGGTGTTGAAGGATGTGAGTGCTACTGCCATATATGGTAGCCGTGGTGCGAACGGCGTGATTCTTGTGACTACGAAGTCGGGAAAGAAGAGCCGTAATGTTATTGAATACCAATATACGGCGGGATGGCAGAATGCCAGCAAAACGTATGATCTTCTAAATGCAAAGCAGTGGGGTGAGTTGTATCTGGAGATTGCCACCGATGTACAGAAAAAGGAGACTGGGCTGAATGCTGCCAATGTGGCTGCCCTCGGCACAGGAACTGACTGGCAGGATGCTGCGTTGCGTACAGGCGTGAGCCACAACCATCAGCTGTCGTTCAGCGGCGGCGACGAGCTGACACGCTACCTGATAAGCGGGAACTATCTCGACCAGGAGGGTATCGTGATTGGTACGGATTTCAAACGATATAGCGGAAGGCTGAATTTTGAGCGCGACGTGTTGCCTAACATCACGGTGGGTGTGAACGTGAGTGCAGCCAAGACAGAACAGAACGGACTGAGTACGTACAGCGGATTGAATACTAACCGAATACAGAATCCGTATGAGTACATTGCACGTTCAAACCCGATAACAAACATATATAACAGTGACGGTTCGTACAATTATGCCAATGTGTTTGAAACGGGTGACCTGCGTCTGGGCGACGTGACGGTGAATGCTATTAGCGACCTCCAGAACGTGCAGGCGGTGACGAGTGTGAACAATGTGATTGGAAATGCTTTCTTCCGCTGGCGTTTCGATCCGTCGTTTACGTTGAAGTTGGCTGCAACGACTAATATCTACAATACGAACCAGAGTTTCTATGCTCCGTCGTACACGACTCCGGGATTCCTTGCCAAGGGATATGGTTCGGTGGGTACGCAGAAGAGCGACAACTGGCAGTATGAGGCAACGCTTGAGTATAACCATGTGTTCAACAAGCGCCATTCGGTTACGGGTCTTTTGGGTTATACGACTCAGACAACGGAGATTGCCAACAATATCTCCACGGCTACCAAGTTCTCGAACGAGAATCTGGGCTATTACAACCTGCAGGGGGCTAACGTGCCTCTGTCGCCAGAGACTACCGGCGTGACTTCGGTGCTCAATTCTGTGCTCGGCCGTGTGACATATTCTTATCGTCAGCGTTACAATGCAACGGCAACGCTGAGAGCGGACGGCAGTTCACGCTTTGCAAAGAACAACAAGTGGGGATATTTTCCATCACTGGGTTTTGCATGGAATGTCAACGAGGAGCGTTTCCTGCGTCGCAACAAGGTTATCAATGCCCTGAAGGTACGTGCCAGCCTCGGAACGGTGGGTAATCAGGAGATTGGAGACTATCAGTATGATGCTACGTATGCCTCACATCTGTATTCACTGGGCGGTACGAGTGTGATTTCTTATCTGCGCGACAATCTTGAGAATCCCGACCTCAAGTGGGAGCAGACGGCTTCGTACAACGTGGGTGCTGACTTGTCATTGTTCCAGAGCAGATTGAATGTGAACCTTGATGCTTATTACAAGAAGACGAGCGACTTGCTTCTTAATATTCCTGTGGAGCTGACGACTGGTTTCTCTTTTCAGTTGCAGAATATCGGTAACGTGACAAATACGGGTGTGGAACTGGCTGTCAGCGGTACGCCTGTGGAGACAAAGGACGTTACATTGAACTTGAGCGGTAACATTGCACACAACGTGAATAAGGTGACTTACATCGGTAACCTGGCATACAGCGTGAGCGGAAATACCATCATCAAGGTGGGCGAGGCGTTGGGCACGTTCTATGGATATAAGTTTGACGGCATCGTGCAGCTGGGCGACGACTTGTCGAAGGTGCCTTCTCCTACACACAAGCCTACGGTTGAGTATGGCGACGTGAAGTATGTGGATGTGGACGGCGACAAGCAGATTACTCAGACTAACGACCGTCAGGTGTTGGGAAGCATTCAGCCGGACTTTACTTACGGTTTCTCGGCATCGTTCAGATATAAGGACTGGAGTTTGTTTGCTGCATTCCAGGGTAGCAAGGGCAACCAGATATATAATTACCAGCGTCAGATGTTGGAGACTGCCGACCTTACGTATAACGTGAGCAGTTCGATGTTGGGACGCTGGACGGAGACGAATCCTTCAAACTATCTGGGCAAGGCTTACGTCACTTCTTCAATCTATATGGACAGCCGATATGTTGAGGATGCTTCCTATCTGCGACTGACAAACTTGTCGGTAAGCTATCAGCTTCCGCTGAAGGTAGAGAGTGCAAAGACTTTGAAGGCTAAGGTTTTTGCTTCGGCACAGAATCTGTTTACTATAACGAATTATAAGGGTCTTGACCCTTCAATCAGCGGCACAACGGACTACGGTTCTTATCCAAGTGCTCGTACATTCTCTGTCGGAGTGAATATTACTTATTAACGGTTTTAACGGTTATACGGTTGGGAGGTTGTACGGTTATGCGGTTGTACGGTTTGACGGTTATGCGGTTGTACGGCTGTACGGTTTTCTCAATTGTTAATTTTTAACTCCAAGCAATTTACTTGCAAATAAAAAAGAAAGGATTAGAAAATGAAAAAAATAATATTTAGCTCTGCCTTGGTGCTGGCAACATCGCTGGCAATGGTGTCGTGTGACAATGGTCTGGACCTGGAGGCTAAAAGCAGATTGTCGGGCAGTAACTTCCCGAAAACGGATGACGATGCAATTGCTCTTGCTAATGGCATGTATCAGCTACAGGTGGCTGAGAGCTCGGCATTCGGATATATGACTGACCTGACTACCGAACATGAGGTGTCGGGCGAGTCGAGCAATAGTGGAGGCGGATTGCTGTCATTGATGAACTGGGAACCGTCGAACAGTTATTCGGTGCGTATATGGACGGCGCTGTTCAAGACTATCGCTGCCAGCAATGATGTGTTGGACAAGGTGTCGGACAATGCGGGTATATCTGAGAAGATTCGACAGAGAGTGACGGGAGAGGCGTATTTCTTCCGTGCATACAGCTATAATTATGCCGTGCAGTTCTGGGGCGAAGTGCCAAAGGTGCTGCATAATACCGAGGCATCGGGACTGTATCGACAGCCGATAGACACGATATATAATTTAATAGTGGCGGATTTGGAGAAGGCCATCGAACGGCTGCCTCTGGTGACGGAGTATTCGAGCAGCGACAAGGGACGTGCATCGAAGGGTGCTGCCTACACGCTTTTGTCAAAGGCGTATCTGACATGGGCGCAGACTTCCGACACGGATACCGACGAGCAGCGTAAGGAGAAGTTCCGCAAGTCGCTGGAATATGCCAGGAAGGTGACGGGCTACGAACTGGAGGAGGATTTCCTCGCCAACTGGGACAATGGCAACCGCAACGGTAAGGAGAGTGTGTTTGCAATACAGCATATCATGGGTATCGGCTCTGACGCATCGGGCGGTAACCATCTTACCCACTGTTCTTTCAACTCAGGTTTCACGCAGACTCGTCCGCATGTGCGTCCGTCATCATGGAAATATTATGATGCCTATGAGGACGGCGACCAGCGAAAGGACGGCTCTATTGCCAAGACGCTGTATAATCCTGCCACAGGTGAGTATTATACTTTTGAGGAACCTCGATTCCGCAAGTATATTGCTACGGACGATCCGCTCGGCAGTGCGAGCAACCGAGACATCAACCGCACGGTGTTCCGCTATTCGGAGGTTCTGCTGTTGATTGCTGAGGCTGCAAATGAGTATAATGGCGGTCCGACGGAAGAGGCTTACGAGGCTATCAATCAGGTGCGCCGTCGTGCATTCAAGAGTTTCCCTGTGACTCAGAAGTCGGAGCATGACCTGCCTGCTGGACTTGACTATGAAGGTTTCAAGCAGGCTCTCATTCAGGAGCGTGAGTTTGAACTGCTATATGAGCAGAAGCACTGGCTCGACCTTGTGCGTTGGCGTATTCTCGTCAAGACTTTGAAGAATTGTGGACTTGACTATGACGAATATCACAAGCAGGATGTGTCGCTGAAGAACTACCGTTTCCCGATTCCGCAGTCGCAGCGTGACATCAATCCTGTGGGATTGTGGCAGAACTGGGGATATGACGGCTATGATGCTTCTATTACGGGCGAGAATCCGTATGTAAACAGGTTCTGATTGATAGAACCATGCCGTTATTTGAAAGTTGAACTTTACGAAATGTAAAAAATCGTTTATAATAATGGTAAAGAATTGTTTTTTGTATTTGTGTGTTTTTTCGTGCTTTTCAAATGGGGCGCAAGCCCAAGATGTTTCTTCCGACTCTTCCTCACTGAAACGTGGGGAAGAGTTAAAGTATCGTAACTTTAGTGGCAGTGTGTCGGTTTACAAGGCTTATACTCATCATGACAGTGTGGATTCGCTGAAGGCTGACGTGCGGCGGTTGATGGATGAGTATTTTGATATTCATTATGGTTGTGCGCCGATGACATACGTCGGACTTAGTCGTTTGCTTGGTTCTACGTTTACGGATGAGCAGCTTCATCGTCAGGTGAGTTCCTTTTCTGGTGGTCTTGCCGGTTCGCGCACATCGACTTGCGGTGCGTTGACGGGGGCTGTGATGGTGCTGAACAACTATGCGAATGGTGACGGGGCTAAGTTGCGCAAGCTCACGCGTGAGGTGTATGATGCCTTGCATGAGAAGTATGGAAGTGTGAACTGTGATGCCATCCGTAAGGAGACGGCGCGAGGGAAGCGTTGTGCCGAGTGTGTGGCTTGTTGTCTTTGTGTGGCAAATAAGGTCATTGACATTTTGCATAGGGAAGGTGATCTCTCTTTGTCAACAATGCAGGTAACGGGTAAAGCAAAAACGGTGCTTGATGTCAGGTGAACATATATATTGACTCAACTTTCGCAAGTATCGCTAACGCTTTACTTGCTTGGAGTAAAAAAGGAGTTAAGCGGAGTTAATTTCGCTACGCTCCATGGAGTAAACGGACGTTTGAGAAATTAATAATTAAGACTTAAAAGTTAAGAGTTAAGAATTAAGACTTTGTAAACAGAGTAACTTTCATTCTTCACTCTTCATTCTTT
>JAFSSN010000152.1 GCA_017450985.1 Bacteroidaceae bacterium | reverse complement strand
GTGTGACGGGGAGAGGCGGTCATCGGGCTGTAGGCGGAATGTTTCTTTGTAGTAGGAGAATTGTTTTTGAGTAGTTGGTGAGTTGTTTTTGAGTGATTGGTGAGATGCTTTTTAACTGAAGTTTCGAAGTAGTAAACTGGAGTTAACTTCGTGAAGTAAAAAGGAGTAACCGCTTCGCTCAGGACGGTACTCTTTCGCCTAAAACGCATCCGTAAACAGTCAAACGTCCGTTTACTCCATGGAGCGTAGCGGAATTAACTCCGTTTAACTCCTTTTTACTCCCAGCAAGTAAAGCTTCAGCGATACTTGCGAAAGTTGAGTAATAGTTGGCGAGATGTTTTTGAGTGGTTGGGAAAATGCTTTTGGATTGTTGTTGAGTTTGTGGAATTTAGTTGTCGGGAAGAGCATTTGATGCGAAGGGAATTGCACGGTTTGGCTGTTGGCGGATGCGTATTAAGACACAGAGTATCATCCGGGACGAAGCTGTTACCCATTATCACTCCACGAAGCGAAATCCTGTTTGCCACTTGACAAACATAAATACCAATCATCAAACTTTTTTCGCCCTCATGAAATAAAACTCGGGCGAAAGGTTGCGGTTAAGAAAAACTTTTGTAATTTTGCCCCGCTAATACATTGGTAAAAGCGTGCCTTTCTAAGGCGCATAATGCGTATAAACCTAATTTGATAAGAATATGAGTTTGAAAATTATCGTTCTCGCCAAGCAGGTACCGGACACACGCAATGTGGGACCTGACGCGATGACACCAGAGGGTACGGTGAACCGTGCTGCACTGCCAGCCGTGTTCAACCCTGAGGATCTTAATGCACTGGAACAGGCTCTTCGATTGAAGGATGCCAATCCTGGTTCAACAATCACAATGATAACAATGGGTCTGCCGAAGGCTGCCGAAGTGCTGCGCGACGGTATCTTCCGCGGAGCAGACGAGGGTATCCTCGTGTCTGACCGTCCGCTCGGTGGTGCCGACACCCTGGCTACAAGCTACACACTGGCACAGGCCATAAAGAAGGTGGGCGACTACGACATCATCCTTTGCGGTCGTCAGGCTATCGACGGCGACACGGCGCAGGTGGGTCCGCAGGTGGCTGAGAAGCTCGGCCTCACGCAGATTACCTACACCGAGGAGATTATCTCCATCGACAAGGCTGCCAAGAAAATCGTGGCTAAGCGTCACATCGACGGCGGCGTGGAGACCGTGGAGGGACCTCTGCCTATCGTGGTGACTGTGAACGGCTCTGCTGCTCCTTGCCGCACACGCAACGTGAAGAGAGTATGGGCTAACAAGAACCGCGAGTTCACAACATGGGGCGCTGCCGACATCGATGCCGACCCGGCACAGATAGGTAAGGCAGGTTCGCCTACAAACGTGAAGGCCGTGAAGAGCATCGTCTTCAAGGCTAAGGAAAACAAGACGCTCACAGCCAGCGATGCCGACATCGAGAGTCTTATTGTTGAACTCATGGAATCCAATACTATAGGATAATGAATAACGTTTTTGTTTATTGTGAACTTGAAGGCAACAAGGTTGCCGACGTAAGTTTGGAACTCCTCACAAAGGGACGTAAGCTTGCCAACGAACTTGGCGTTCAACTCGAAGCACTCCTCATAGGCAGCGGGCTCGACGGAGTGGAGAAGCAGGTGCTCCCTTACGGAGTGGACAAGGTACATGTTTTCGATGCTGAGGGTCTCTTCCCTTACACATCACTTCCACATACTTCTGCCGTGGTGAACCTCTTCAAGGAAGAGAAGCCACAGATATGCCTCCTCGGAGCAACGGTGATAGGACGCGACCTCGGTCCGCGCGTGTCTTCGGCTCTCCACTCAGGACTCACAGCCGACTGTACGCAGCTTGAGATTGGCTCTTTCGACATGAAGGTGAAGGATGCCGAGGGCAACATGGTGGACAAGCACTATGAGAACCAGCTCTATCAGATTCGTCCTGCCTTCGGCGGCTCTATCATCGCCACTATCGTCAACCCAGAGCACCGTCCACAGATGGCTACGGTGCGCGACGGCGTGATGAAGAAGGAGATTCTCGATGCCAACTACAAGGGTGAGGTAATACGTCACGACGTGGCAAAGTACGTTCCTACGACCGACTATGTCGTTAAGGTTCTCGACCGTCACGTGGAGGCAGCCAAGAACAATCTCAAGGGTGCTCCAATCGTGATTGCAGGAGGTTACGGAGTAGGTTCGAAGGAAGGTTTCGACCAGCTGTTCGAGCTTGCGAAGGAGCTTCATGCCGAGGTCGGTGCAAGCCGTGCTGCGGTAGATGCCGGCTGGATAGATCATGACCGTCAGATTGGTCAGACAGGTGTCACGGTACGTCCAAAGGTTTACATTGCCTGCGGTATCAGCGGTGCCATTCAGCACATTGCGGGCATGAAGGAGTCGGGCATCATCATTTCCATCAACTCCGATCCTCAGGCTCCAATCAACCAGATTGCCGACTACATCATCAACGGTACCGTCGAGGAGGTCGTTCCAAAGCTCATAAAGTATTATAAGAAGAATTCAAAGTAATTGGATGGGACATTACTTGGAGTAAGAAGAAGTAAAGAGAAGTAAAAAGGAGTAAAAAGACGATACACGATTATGACACGGTCGTTCAAGGACATTATCGCATGGCAGAAATCATACGAGTACTGCCTGAAGGTGTACGAGGTATCATCGTCTTTCCCCGACTTCGAGAAGTTCGGCCTCCGCTCTCAGTTCACACGCGCGGCAGTATCCATACCGGCCAACATTGCCGAGGGCTACAAGAAACTGAGCCGTGCTGACAAGCTGAGGTTCTTCAACATTTCGCAAGGCAGCATAGAAGAGTGCAGGTGTTACAACATACTCTCCAAAGACCTTGGATATATTTCGGAAGAAAGCTTCTTTCTACTTGAGGACAAGCTTAACGCGGCAAGCACATTCCTAAACCTCTACATAGACGGGGTTATGAAGAATGCGGCTGTCAACTGAGCAGGGATGTTGACGAGGACGTTTCAGACAAAAGGAATTCATAAAGAGAATGTTCGTTAGCAACAATCGTCTTTTTACTCCTTTTTACTCCCGTTAACTCCACTTTACTCCAAAACATCCAATAACCACAAAAAAATAATAGAACTATGGCAAATTCATATACAGACGTTCCTGAGATAAAGTTTCACATGGACCATCCATTGATGAAGCGCATTGTGGAACTTAAAGAACGTAACTTCGCCGACTACGGCAAGTACGACTATGCTTGCAAGGACTACGAGGATGCTCTCGACAACTACGACAAGCTGCTCGAAATTGCAGGCGACGTGAACGCTAACGTCATCGCTCCTAACGCAGAGGCTGTCGATGAGGAAGGACCTCACTGCGAGAACGGACGCATACGCTATGCGGCTAAGACGTATGAGAACCTCGACGCTACTATCAAGGCGGGCCTCAACGGTATCACGATGCCACGACGCTACGGCGGTCTCAACGTGCCTATGACAGTCTATTCTGCCATTAACGAAATCGTGAGCGAGGGCGACGCCGGCTTCCAGAACATCTGGTCGCTCCAGGATTGTATCGTTACTCTCTACGAGTTCGGCGACGAAGACCAGCGCAAGCGCTACATCCCACGAGTATGTGCGGGCGAGACTATGTCCATGGACCTCACAAAGCCTGACGCAGGTTCCGACCTTCAGTCTGTGACTCTCAAGGCTACATACTCCGAGGAGGACAAGTGCTGGTACCTCAACGGCGTGAAGCGTTTCATTACAAACGGCGACTCTGACATCCACCTCGTGCTTGCACGCTCTGTGGAAGGAACTAAGGACGGACGAGGCTTGTCTATGTTCATCTACGACAAGCGCAACGGAGGCGTTGACGTGCGTCGCATAGAGAACAAGCTTGGTATTCACGGCAGCCCTACATGCGAGCTCGTGTACAAGAATGCCAAGGCCGAGCTTTGCGGATCTGAGAAGTTAGGACTCATCAAGTACGTCATGGCACTCATGAACGGCGCACGCCTCGGTATCGCAGCTCAGTCAACAGGTTTGCAGCAGGCAGCCTACGAAGAGGCACTTGCCTACGCCAAGGACCGCAAGCAGTTCGGCAAGGAAATCATCAACTTCCCTGCCGTATATGACATGATTGCAACCATCAAGGCTAAGCTCGACGCTGGACGCTCACTCCTCTACATGACATCACGCTTTGTGGACGTATATAAGGCTCTCGACGACATCTCAAAGGAGCGCAAGCTCACTCCTGAGGAGCGCGACGAGTTCAAGAAGTACTCTAAGCTTGCCGACGCCTTTACTCCGCTCGCCAAGGGTATGAACTCCGAGTTTGCCAACCAGTCATGCTACGACGCTATTCAGGTACACGGCGGCTCAGGCTTCATGCTTGAATACAAGTGCCAGCGCATATACCGCGACGCTCGTATCACTTCCATCTACGAGGGAACGACGCAGCTCCAGACTGTGGCAGCCATCCGCTACGTGACAAACGGCTTCTATCAGAACGTGCTCCGCGACTTTGAGTCATGCCCTGTAGCCGAGGGTTACGAGAACTATGCCAACCGCTTGAAGGATATGGCCGACAAGCTGGCGTTCTGCACCGACAAGGCTAAGCAGCCTGGCGATCAGGACTTCCTCGACCTCTGCTCACGCAAGCTCTATGAGATGGCGGCATTCCCTATCATGGGTCACCTCCTTCTCCAGGATGCGCAGAAGGCACCTGAGTTGTTTGGCAAGAGCTTGAACGTATTCATCAACTATGCCGAGAGCGAGGTTGAGAAGCACTTCAACTACATCCGCCACCTCGACCCAAGTCAGCTGGCATCATATCGTCAATAACATTGTAAAAAGAGTTATTAAGAATTCAGATATTTAATAAGTTTTTCGGAGCGTGGTAGTCGTGAGACTGTCACGCTCTTTCTTTTTGCCTCCGCGGTCCCACTTCGCATACGTTCAGGGACTGTAAAATGCCTTCCTCCTCGACATGAGCGGGAAAGGCGCTTTGCTTATCTATTGAAGAGCAAGGCTCGACGAGAGACACAACGAAGGACTACCGACACCGCTCTACATTCATTCACACATCACTCCGACTTCCGTCATGCATATAGCTGCTCACGGCAAGCGAGCATCGCCGCCTCACCCTGCACCATACAAGCAAACTGTAAGCACAAAGCAAGCAACCGCCAAGTCGTCGCCACGGCACGCTGTCCGCTTCCCTTCCCTGCGGCACGGAAAAGGCGGTCTTGAAAAATATCAATTCAATTGCCTAATTTGCAATATAGAGTTTACAAATCTTGGTCGTTTTGTGCGAAATTTTGGTAAGAAAGTCCGAAAGTGAACAACACTATTTAAAAACTTGTCAAGGGAGAAGGAGGCACACGAATGTTTTCATACATTTGTGCATTAAGCGATATAAATACGACGTAAACAAGAACAGTTTGAATCAGTAATTTTTTGTCGTAGAGATAGTGTAAGACAGTGAAGTATAACATTATTTAGGGTACACGTTATGTTTAGCAGGATTGTCATATTGTGTTTTGCAATCTTGACGTTTGCACACCAAGATACAGCAGCTGGCCGCGAGAGAGTCAGCAGCGAGCGGTTCGCCGATGTGAAGGAGCGAATCGCTGCAAGTGTGTATGTACGTGACCGAAGCACGTACAGTAAAATCATAATGCGTACTCCGACACTTGGCTTTGTCAACATAACTGGCTGCGACTCCCTGCCGGTAAAGTTTTCCGACACTCTGAGGGTGAAGGTTGAATATGTGGACGAGAGCGGTCTCTATTTTGAAAAGACTGCTGTGGTCACGCTTCAGGGCGGCTACAGCACCAGATTTCCTAAGCGCAACTTCTCATGCAAGTTCACGAACGGCGAGTGGGACGAGGATAACACTACCGCCATAACCGTGGGCAAATGGGTGGCTCAGGACGAGTTCCACTTCAAGGCTTTCTACACCGACATGCTACGCGGATTCGGCGAGGTGGGCTACAAGGTGTATGAGGACATGATCGCCGACCAGCGAGACTTCTGGCAGCGAGGCGGCTATGCCAAGGAAAGTACGGCACGATGCTTCCCTGACGGATTCCCGTGCATCGTATATGTCAACGGCGACTTCTACGGCGTGTTTGCATGGCAGCTGAGGAAGCACCGCGACAATATGAACATGAAGAAGCACAACGCCGCCCACATTCACCTCGACGGCAGCGTGTGCGACGAGTATCTCTTCGGCGGCTACATCAACTGGGGAATGTTCGAGATTCGCAATCCTAAGACGCTGTACGACAACGAGAACTTCCCTTACGAGAAGACGTCGGGCACGGAGCTCATCGGCGAGGACTCTCCGTTCTACAACATGCCTGGCGACAGCGAGGATGTGCGCAAGAGCAAGGAGCGCAGCGCAAAGGTGAAGGCGAGCATCGTGGCGCTCAGTCGCTACTGCGGCGAGCTGAAGGCTCTCGACTCTGCCGGAGTGGACGCCGCTACGTTCAAGCGCGAGTTTGAGAAGCGTTTCGACAAGGAAAGCCTTATCGACTATGCCGTGTTCAACCGCGTAACGATGAACGGCGACGGCACGATTAAGAACTTTCAGTGGTTCACCTACGACGGCGTAAAGTGGTTTGTCACTCCTTACGACCTTGACCAGACTTTCGGCCTCAACATCAGCGGCATCTACCGCCCTGCCGACTTCACCACGTCCGACATCACGACGGGTCCGTTCCTCTGGCTTGCCAAGTACTATAAAGAGGAGGAAAGGCAACGCTACATTAAGCTGCGCACGAGGGGCGTTATCGACGTCGTGAGCATAGCACGTAAGTTTGACACGTGGTACAACAGAGTGGGCGACTATTACTACGACCTCGAGAAGGAGCGATGGAGCGACAGCCCGTGCTTCCGCGACCCGATATGCTACAAGGGATGGTCACCGTACGACGACTATTCAAAGTACGACTCTGTTCCTAACTATAACAGCAAGATAGACTATTCGCCGGGCGACCTATGCATACTCGACGGACGCATCTGGCAGACCAACCGCTACGTGCAGGGCATTGAGCCGTTCAGCCTCAACGCGCGCAAGGATTCCATCGAACGCGTGAGGGACTGGGTGGACAAACGTGTGGTGTTTCTCGACAACTACTATGACTACAAGGTTGCTGAGATGACGGGTGTGGACAAGGTGAGCCAGACCGACGCCGAGGCAACGGTGGTGGGCATCTTCGGAACGGCCGGCGACATGAGACGCGAAATGCAGCAGGGGCTCAACATCGTGAAGTACAGCGACGGCACATGTCGCAAGGTTTACGTTGAGAGATAACTCATTAACTATCTGCAAAACGCAAGAAAATAACGTGCAAGAGGGCAGCCGTTGTCCCTTTTGAGCTTTTTATAGGTTATAAATGCGCTAAATGAGCTTTTTAGCGCATTTATTTTTATTAACATTTGATAATTTTTATTAACTTTGCACAAGATTTGAATGCATGATATACAAAGTGAATGTGTGTTTGTGTGATTTATAGAGAAAAGTAAGCAGTTGATAATTATACTAATTATAATTTTTTAGGATAGTTCCTATCGTCTAACATTATTATGTTCTTTAGATTTATATCCGTTTGCGTGGCAACTGTTTTGTTTGCCATAAATAACGTTGCGACATACGCGGAAGACAACAGATACTTCGATGAGGTGTTGGAGCAGATTCGCTCCAACAAGCATATTGTTGACAAAAGCGAATGCAACGATATTGTTTTGCGCACTCCCAAAATTGCATACATCAACATATCTGGATGTGACTCGCTGACTGTGTACCGTAAGTCGGTGAAGCAGAAGGCGTGGCTTGAGTACATCGACGACCAGGGCGTGTACTTCAAGAAGCTGGTGCAAACCAACACTCAGGGCGACCACAGCCGTAAGTTCCCTAAGCGCAACTTTACGTGCGAGTTTTTCGGCAAAGATTGGGAGAGTACGGAGAACACGGAACTGACATTCGGCGACTGGGTGCAGCTGAACACTTTCCACTTCAAGGCTTTCTATACCGATCCAATACGCGGCACGGGCGAGGTGGGATACAAGATTTTCAGCGACGTGGTGGCTGACCGTCGCCCTTACTGGGTGAGAGGCGGCTACGACAAGGAGAGCAATGCGCGTTGCTTCCCCGACGGCTTCCCATGTATCGTGTATTTCAACGACCAGTTCTACGGCATATATGCCTGGCAGCTGAACAAGAACCGTGCGAACATGAACATGAAGAAGAAGAAGGCTACCCACATCCACCTCGACGGTGCGATTAACGACGAGACGTTCTTCCAGGGCAAGATTTCATGGGATATGTTCTGCGTGCGCAATCCTAAGACGCTATACTCTAAGAACAATTCCGAGTACGACAAGGACAATCCTACGGAGCTGATGGACGAGCATTCCCGATTCTTCAACGTGTCTTCCGACGCCAACGACGTGAAGGAGGCGAAGGAGCGCAGCGCACAGGTGAAGGAGAGCATCCTGGCGTTCAGCAACTACACTGCCGAGCTTGAGCAGCTCGACCTGCAGGGCGTGACCAAGGAAGTGTTCAGGGCTGAATTTGAGAAGCGTTTCGACGTGGAGAGCATGCTCGACTATTTCCTCTTCACTCGTCTCTTCATGAATACCGACGGCCACCATAAGAACTTCCAGTGGTTTACATACGACGGCGTGAAGTGGCTCGTGGCTCCTTACGACCTCGACCACCTGTTCGGCAAGACTATGGACGGTGTGTACTACTCTGCCGACTTCACTCTTCTCGACATCACGACGGGTCCGTTCCGCTGGCTGCATAAGTACTACGACAAGGAGGAGCGCGACCGCTACTACAGGCTGCGCAACCTATGTGCCTTCGACTACAATTCGGTTGTAACTAAGCTTGAGGACTGGTACAACCGCGTGGGCGAAAACTTCTATAAAATGGAGCGTGAGGCATGGGACGAGAGTCCTTGCTACTGCGATGCCATCTGCTACAAGGGCTGGGCACCTTACGACGACTATTCGCTCTATAATTCGCTCGAGGAGTATTCATGCGACAAGGAGTATGCTCCAGGCGACATGTGCGTAAAGAACTGCCGCATCTGGCGTACAAGCCGCTACGTGCAGGGCATCGAGCCTTACAGCCGTAATGCGCGCAGGGACTCGCTGCAGCGTCTTGAGACATGGTTTGAAGAGCGTCTGCGTATTATTGACGACTTCTACGGCTACAAGACTACCGAGGCTACGGCTGCCAACAGTCTTGAGCAGGGTACGGACAATGTGAAGGGCATATACAG
>JAFSSN010000151.1 GCA_017450985.1 Bacteroidaceae bacterium | reverse complement strand
TGCTGGAGTTCGACGACATCCTGAACAACGAGGACGGACGCAGGAGCCAACAGTCCGCTTATCAGCAGACAACGACTTGGAATGAATTCCGCCATCACTACATTGGCATCAGCTTCGCATACCATTTGGACGCAAAGAAAAAGGAATGAAGGAAATCTATATAGGAAAATTGTGAAAGAAATCAAAAACACTCATCACTCGTCACCCATGGCATTTAAAATACTGAATTACAGTGAAATACATAGGTGATGAGTGGGTGATGAGTCGTCAGGCACTCGTCATCTTGTTACAGTAATAATAATCAAAGGGTTAGAGAAAAAGATGATGAGTGACGAGTGTTTTGCAAAAACTACCTACGATTTGATTCCAAACGACCCTCAGTTAAAATGCAAACGTAACACGTTAAGTTGGTCAACTTCACACGTGAAGTTTGCAAATTACACACGTGAAGTTTGGCAACGACATTGCAGTTGTTTTTATTAGCTCAACGGGAGCTGATGCGAGTTCTTGACCTCGCCGAGGACGAAGAACGAGTTGAGCGAGCCGATGCAATCAAGGTCGCCAAGGATGCGGAGCACAAATTCCTGGTAAGCTTTCATATCGGAAACGTAGATTTTGAGCATGAAGTCGTAGTCTCCGCTGATATTGTAGCACTCCACAATCTCAGGAATTTGCTGCACAGCCTCCATAATACGGTGCGCGTTCTCGTGGGAATGTTGCTTCATCCTGAGGTTGCAGAAAGCGATGAAGCCTCGGTTGATCTTCTCTGCATCCAGCACAGCCATGTATTTTTTGATGTAACCTTCGCGTTCGAGGCGTTTCACACGTTCGAATGTGGGAGTGGGAGAGAGGTGAATCTTCGCAGCTAACTCCTTGTTAGTCAGCCTGGAATCGTCCTGCAAAAGGCTTAGAATCCGCAGATCTGTTTCGTCAAGAATGTTCGTCATTTGAGTTAAAGAATCTTTTACCTGCAGAAGGGTCATTTCTTATCCTTTGTCAGGTACTTTTATCTGTTATGCGATGCAAAGTTAGTAATTATTTCTAAATATTTCATTCTTCTTGGAAGAAATTTCATGTTGCCGTAACTTTGCACCGTCGAAAGGACATAAAAACGCACGAAAAAACGTAACAATACATTATTTAATATTATGAGTACGCAGAAACAACATCTCGAGACGATTGCTCTGCATGCAGGGCAAGTTGCCGACCCAACGACTGATTCTTGTGCTGTTCCCATCTATCAGACAACAAGTTATGTGTTCCACAATGCACAGCACGCGGCAGACCGTTTTGGTCTTCGCGACCCAGGAAACATCTACGGACGCCTGACTAATTCCACTCAAGGCGTTCTTGAGGACCGCATTGCAGCTTTGGAGGGAGGCGTGGCAGCGCTTGCCGTGGCCTCGGGAGCAGCGGCCATCACCTATGCTTTGCAAAATATCGTACAGGCCGGAGGGCATATCGTGGCTGCCGACAACCTTTACGGTGGTTCCTACAACCTCATTACGCACACCCTCGCAGCGCAAGGAATTGCCCATTCCATCGTGAATTTTAATGATCTCGACGCGTTGGAATCTGCCATTCGGCCCGAGACGAAAGTGCTCTATGCAGAGACCCTTGGCAATCCAAACAGCGACGTTCTGAACCTGGAAGGCGTGGCCGAGGTGGCCCACAGGCATGGCATTGTCTTCATCGTCGATAATACTTTTGCTCCACTCCTTGTCCGTCCGCTCGAACACGGTGCAGACATCGTGGTGCATTCCGCAACGAAGTTCATCGGAGGGCACGGCACGAGCCTTGGTGGTGTGATTGTAGACGGTGGCAAATTCGACTGGAAAGCTAATGCAGACCGTTATCCTTCGATAGCAAAGCCCGACGCCAGCTACCATGGGGCCGTGTTTGCCGACGTGGCAGGGGCAGCGGCGTTCGTCACCAGGATACGTGCCGTCATCCTTCGGGACACGGGTGCCACCATCTCACCCTTCAATGCGTGGATACTCTTGCAAGGCGTCGAATCCCTTCCCCTCCGCATCGAGCGTCACACAGAAAATGCCTTGAAGGTTGTCGATTACCTTTCGAAGCATCCGCAGGTAGCGAAAGTGAATCATCCAGCACTTGCTTCTCATCCAGATCATGCACTTTATGAGAAGTATTTTCCAAAAGGAGGAGCCAGCATTTTTACCTTTGAGATTAAAGGCGGACAGGAAGCAGCATGGAAATTCATCGATGCGTTGAAGATTTTCACTTTGCTTGCGAACGTGGCTGACGTGAAGAGTCTCGTCATTC
>JAFSSN010000150.1 GCA_017450985.1 Bacteroidaceae bacterium | reverse complement strand
GTGAGCTTGAGCGGAATCTCATATTCGTAGTAGTTGCTCTTGTAGTCGCTTCCCAGACGGAGGAATACGCTCATCTGGTCGTCCTGCAGTTCCTCGTCGCCTTCGAGGGCGTTGGCGTGTACGAACATCTGGAGGTGCTTGTAGTTGCGCAGGTCGAGGTTCATGGTCTTGTACACGGCGCGTGCGTCGCCTGTGGCAAGGTTTTCGACGGTGATGGCGAGTGCCTCCTCGTTCTCCTGACTCAGCTGAGGCTGTGAAGGGTCGAGGGTACGTGTGATGCCTGGAGGCAGCACGTAGTTGACAGGTGACTTGTCGTTGTTCTCCTCTATGTTGACTGATGCAGTCTTCAGCGTACCGCTCACGCTTGGCTTGTTGCCGGTGTAGAGAGCCTGAGTGTAGTTTCTCCATCCGCCGCGCACGAGGTCGAGGGTGGCGAAACGGAGGATTACAGGCTTCTCAAAGTCGGTCATGTACATACGCATGAAACGTATGCTGCTGAAGTCGCTGATTGTACCTTGCTTGCTTGAATACTGGTCCACAGGGATGCGGAACAGATACCATGTTACGCTTTCTGACTTGCCGTTGCGGAGCGACACCGTCGTCTCGCGTGAGTCCACGATGTGGTTCTGGCCGACCTTCATTGAGCCTGGGTTGATGTCCACCTTGTACTCCAAGAAGTTCTCGTACTCGTTCATCGTGTAGTCGGTGTTGATGTCCTCGCAGTCAGGCGTTGACTTGTAGGCTGTGCTGTATTTCTCGCCCGACTCGCTTGAGTTAGGTGAGTTGCCTTCTGGCGAGTTGATGCGCTTGTAGCGTTCGAGGATAGGCGTCTCATTGGCGTCGAAGTCAGAGCCGCGGTAGTAGTGGTAGTCGTCGCCGGCAGGGTCGTTGTAGATGGAGTCGTAAACCTCGGCTCTCACCTTGCCCTTTATCTCGTTGAGGTAGTCCTGGTAGATGCCGAAGGTGCGCTCATCGCTGTCGGCAAGTCCGTTGAGACCGATATCCTGCTTGCGGCGTGCTCCGTTCTCTGTTGAGAAAGAGTAAACGACTGACTTCTCGGAAGGTACGCGTCCCCAGTATGTGTCGGTGTAGTTGTTGCTGTTTACTGGCATTCCGCTCTCGTAGGCCTTCTTGCCGTCCTTCAGCACGTCCTCGCTGATGTCGCCGAGGTCGAAGTACAGGCTTCCGCTGTATGAGTTGTCGTTTTTGTTATAGACGAAAGGGTCCATCATCCAGAACTCTATGTACTGCACGTTGCTTGTCTCGAAGTCGCTCGTGTCGAGCTTTCTCATCATACCTCCCCAGTTGCTGGCAGGCTCGTTGAGGTGGCCGTTCTGGTCAACATCGGTGTTGAGGTTGTAAGGACCTCGCTCCTGTGGGTAGTAGGCGAGGTTCAGGACGCTCAGGGTGTTTGTCTCGCCCGTGTTCACGGTACGGTTAGGGAACACCTCGCGCACATACACTTCACGCACGTAGTGGTTTGACAGCTGGTCAAGGTCGCGCTTGATGTGTGAAGGCGTGAGCGAACTACTGCGACGGGTGAACAGAGGGTCGATGGTGTACCATGCAAGGCGGGCACGGTTGTAGCCGTAGCGCACGTCGTTGGCGAGGTTGCCGAATGGCATGTTCGTAGGTGTGGATGCCAGCATCCATTCTGACGGGTTGTTCACGCTGATGGCGGTTGTCGTCTGCTCAAAGTTGTCGATGTAGGAAGCGTTGCCCTGCACGTCTTTAGCCTTGCCGGCAATGAGCTGTGCAAACTCGCCCGTCATCGTGATGTTTGACGGCACGGTGAGGTCGAGCAGTGGCAGCTTGTCAATCATGTTGGTGAGCCACTGGCTGTTCTGCTTCCAGTTCATGTTAAGTCCCCAGATGGTGTTGTTGAGCGGTTCCTCGCCCATGCCCACCTTTGAGGTCTGCGACTTCTCGGTCAGTCTCAGCATAGTACCGCCGAGCTGGAAGTTCTTCGTGAAGTCGTATGTCCAGTTCACGCCGAGCATGGTCTTGCGCATGGTTGAGAATTCCGACTGGCTCTCGAGGCTTACGCTCACGTTCGTGCCGGCGTCGATGATGCTTTGGTTGATGATGTTCACCTTTCCGAGGCTGTAGTCCACGGTGTAGTCCGTGCCCTCGGTAAGTGTTACTCCTCCGGCAGTTACTACTACTGAGTGTTGCGGGATGTTGTAGCTGCCGAGGTCTATCTCGCTGCTGCTCGAAGCCTTGTACTCACCTTCGAGGGTGAACTTGTTCTTCTCAGCCACCTGCTTTGCCACAGTCTTTGTTGAGTCGTACAGCTCGTCGTAGCAGTACTTGTCGGCTATGGCGTCGTTGCCTATCTTCTTGCGCAGCCAGTTACCGAAAGGCTCGACGACAGGGAAGATGATGCGTCCAGTGCTTGAGTTGATGGTGTAGCCTTCTATGTAGTCGAAGCGGCCGTTAGGATTCGTCTTCATGTTGTCGTCCAGACGGTCGAGGTTCATCATCTTCAATATCGTAGTCTGCTTGAATGCTTCTTCAGGGATGTATGAGAGTGCAACGCCCGTGGTGTCGCTTGTGTACTTGATGTCCATCTTGAACTTCTCCTTCTGCACAGACTGTGAGTTGAGTGAGTAGATGTTTTTCATCATCAAGTCCCAGTTACCCATTTTAGGCGAGTTGCTGGTGTTCTTCAAGAGCTTGACGAACAAGGCCTTGTCGTTATCCTTTTGGTCTGCAGAGAATTCTCCTACCTGATATGTCTGTCCGCCGTATGTGTATTCGAACGCTATTGCCAGCACCTGGTTAGTGGTCAGCGAGGAGTTGAGCGACACGTAGCCGAGGTGTGAGTTGAGGGTGTACTCCGATGATGAGAGCAGACGTGCGTTCTCAATCTTCTCGTAGTCCACACCGCCCGTCATCACTCCGTCGAGGATGGTGCTTGTCTGGTCAATGTATCGTGCGTCGCTGTAAGTGTTCACGAGGGTAGAGTAGAGGGTGTTGGAAGAGTTCTGCGGCTGAATGGTACCGCTGCTCGTCCAGGCGTTGTTGCTTATGTGGCTGTACTCGCCGAGGTCCACCAGACCGATGATGTTGCGTGTGTTGGTAGTCGTTCCAGAGGTGTTGGTAATCCATATCTCCACACGGTTGATGGTCACTCCGCTCGTTATCGTAGGCAGCGTTGCACACGCCTTGTCGTAGTTGTCGCGAAAATACTGTGCGAGGAAGAAGTGGCGGTTCTCATCGTAGTTGTAAGCCTCAATCTCGAACGAGTTGAGCTGTGCGCCGCCCTGAGACGACACGCTCTTCGACTTCGACTTCTTCTGGCTCACTACGGTCTGCAGGTTCAGCTTGCCGAACTGCAGGTCGGTGCGCAGACCGAAGAGCGACGTCGAACCGGTGATGAGGCTCGTGCTTGGCTGGAACTGTACGTTGCCGGCCTCAAGCAGTTTCACTATCTCGTCCTCTTTGCCCTCATAGCTCAGCTTGAGGTTCTTGGTATCGAAGTCCATGGTGGCATCAGTGTTGTACCTGATGCTGAAGTCCATCTTGTCGCCTATCTTGGCGGTGATGCTTGTGTTAATCTTCTCGTCGAAGTCGAACGACGTTGTCTTTCTGTTGTGCTCCGAGAGAGAAGGGTTGTCCGTGTACTTGTAGGTGTAGCCCATCTTTAGCTCGGCACTTCCCTGCGTCTTGACCTGTACGCCGCCTGGGCCGAAAATCTTCTCTGCAGGACCGAGGTCGAACTTCATGTCCGTGAAGTCGAACTTATTCTGTCCCTTGGTCTTTATCAGCGAGTCGTTGCGCTCGCGGAAATAAGCGTCCATGCTCTTGCGCTCCGTCCACTTCAGATACTCCTCGGGCGTCATGAGCACAGGCGCACTCAGGTAGTTGTCGCCGAGCTTCGTGCCCACCTTGTAGTAGCCGCTCTTCTCGTCGTATGTACCTTCGTCGTATTTGAGGTTCTCAGGGTCGGCAAGGTCGAGAGGAAAGTCGTCGGGGTGGTTGCCGTGCGGATAGTCCGTCTTCTTCACCCTCACCGTGTCCTCCTCAATGCCGGCCGTCTCCTTCGTCTCGTTCCCCTCCTTCGTGTCGGCATTTCCTTGATTGCTGGTCATATAACGAACAAAAGCACTATTGCTCATCTGTGACGCAATAGCACTAACACTCATCATTGCCAGTATGGCGTATAATATGTTGTGTGACTTAAACTTCAAAATCTTAAATCTGCTTACTTTTTACTTAACTTTTGCAAGTTCCGCTAACGCTTTGCCTGCTTGGAGTTAAAGGTAGTTAGGTGGAGTCGATTCCGTTGCGCTCCATGGAGCAAAAGGACGTTTGAGTAATTAATAATTAACAATTAATAATTAAGACTTAAAAGTTAAGAGTTAAGAATTAAGACTTTGTAAACAGAGTAACTTTCATTCTTCATTCTTCATTCTTCACTCTTCACTCCGCCGTAGGCGAAAGAGTATCGTCCAGAGCGAAGCGACAACTCCTTTCTACTACACGAAGCTAACTCCCGTTAACTACTTGCGAAACTTGAATTACATAACATAAGAACGCATTTTCTTATATATTATTGTGTAAATAACATCTTTTTATTGTGTAAACGACAGTCTTTTTTGCCTCTCTATAATATGGCTCTGTTCTTTCCGTGATATGTAAAAAGAAAGGAAGGGAACGTATTGCCTTGTTCCCCTCCTCTTGCTCGTATCGTGTGCGCCGTGTCTTTGCCGACGTGTGCCCTTGCCTTGTGCGCACCCTCGTCGGCGGCGCCGTCCTTACAGCATCTTCAATGCCTTCTTTATCACCATTTCCACGCTGATGGTTGGCTCTTCCTTCAGGATTGAGCGTACAACCTTGGTGACTGGGGCAGGTGGGAAGCCGAGCATCTTCAGAGCCTCGATAGCCTCGTCGTGAACCTCCTTGTTCGCCATCGTAATGCCCGTGTCGTTCGTCAGCTTTGCACCGTCGCCGCCCTGTATGCCGAGTGAGGCAACTTTGTCCTTCAGCTCCACGATGATGCGCTGCGCAGTCTTTGTGCCTAAGCCCTTCACCGTCTTCAGCATCTTCTCATTCTCCGACATAATGATGTCGCACAGCTCGGAAGGCGAGAACGAACTGAGTATAGTCCTTGCCGTGTTGCCTCCCACGCCGCTTACCGATATCAGCAGCAGGAACAAGGCACGTTCCGACTTCGTGGCGAAGCCGAAGAGCGTCCATGCGTCCTCACGTATGGATTCATACACATACAGGCGTCCCTCGCTCTTGCCCTGAAGGGCTGTGTAGGTGTTGAGCGAGATGTTGCAGAAATAGCCCACTCCGTGACATTCTATAGTGGCAGTTGTAGGACTGAGTTCATCTATCAGTCCTCGTACATAATCTATCATACTTTTTAGTGTAAAATTTAATTTTGCAAAGATAAGGCTTTTGCCCCTCAAATGCGGAGAAATCTACGCAAAAGCAAAAAAAGATGGGCAAAGTTTATCCCCTTTCAATTTTATTTTGCACATTTGCCACCGAAAAAGTATTATTGCCTGTCGTTAAACTGGCAAGTTTAAGAATTAGTACATAGGATGAAACAGGTGAACGGAAAAATATCACAAATCATTGGACCGGTAGTTGACGTACAGTTCCCAGCCGATCATCTCCCACGCATTCATGAGGCGGTAGTCATCGAACGCGACGACGCCCACAATCTCATTGCCGAGGTGCAGCAGCATCTGGGCGAGAACACCGTGCGCTGTGTTGCCATGGAGAGTACCGACGGATTGCGACGCGGCATGAACGTTGAGGCTCAGGGTAGCCCAATCACCATGCCTGTCGGCGAGCAGGTCAAGGGACGACTCATGAACGTGTGCGGCGAGCCTATCGACGGTATGGAGCCCATGAAGCGCGACGGAGCGCTGCCTATCCACCGCGAGGCACCGAAGTTCGACGAACTCACTCCTGCACAGGAAGTGCTATATACTGGTATCAAGGTCATCGACCTCATTGAGCCTTATGCCAAGGGCGGTAAGATTGGACTCTTCGGCGGTGCAGGCGTAGGCAAGACCGTGCTTATTCAGGAACTCATCAATAACGTTGCCAAGAAAGGCAACGGCTTCTCCGTCTTCACAGGAGTGGGAGAGCGTACCCGCGAAGGTAACGACCTGCTCCGTGAGATGATTGAGTCAGGCGTCATACGCTATGGCGACAAGTTCAAGGAAGCCATGGACAAGGGACACTGGGACCTCAGTCTCATCGACAAGGAGGAACTCAAGAAGTCGCAGGTAAGCCTCGTCTTCGGACAGATGAACGAGCCGCCTGGTGCACGTGCTTCGGTAGCCCTCTCAGGACTCACCGTGGCAGAGAGCTTCCGCGACGCAGGAAAGGCAACAGGCGAGAAGCGTGACATCCTGCTCTTCATCGACAACATCTTCCGCTTCACTCAGGCAGGTTCAGAGGTGTCTGCACTCCTCGGACGTATGCCGTCGGCAGTAGGCTACCAGCCAACGCTGGCATCAGAGATGGGACAGATGCAGGAACGAATCACGTCAACCAAGGACGGCTCCATCACATCCGTCCAGGCAGTATATGTGCCTGCCGACGACCTCACCGACCCGGCACCGGCAACGACATTCTCACACCTCGACGCCACAACGGTGCTCAATCGTAAGATTGCCGAGCTTGGTATCTACCCGGCCGTTGACCCGCTCGACTCCACGTCGCGAATCCTCGACCCTAACGTAGTCGGCGAGGAGCACTACAACACAGCGCAGCGCGTCAAGCAGATACTCCAGCGTCAGAAGGAGTTACAGGACATCATCGCCATCCTCGGTATGGAGGAACTGTCCGACGAGGACAAGCTCACCGTGAGCCGTGCCCGCCGCGTGCAGCGTTTCCTCTCACAGCCGTTCGCCGTGGCACAGCAGTTCACAGGCGTGCCTGGCGTGATGGTCAACATCGAGGACACCATCAAGGGCTTCAAGATGATACTCGACGGTGAGTGCGACGACCTGCCAGAACAGGCCTTCCTCAACGTCGGAACGATAGAGGAAGCCTTCGAGAAGGCCAAGAAGCTTGCCGAACAGGCAAAGTAAGGGGAGAGTGAAGAATGAAGAGTGAAGAGTGAAGAATTGCCTACGGCGGAATGAAGAGTGAAGAATGAAAGTTACCAAAGGTTAGTGCCCGTGGTTCGCAATATTAATTCTTAACTCTTAAGTTCTTAACTTTCTCTCAAATCTTAACTCTTAATTATTAATTCTTAATTAGTCATTCGTCCTTTTACTCCCCAGAGCGAAGCGGTTACTCCATTTTACTCCGCTTTACTCCCGTTAAAAATAAACAAACAACAAAGATGAATCTGAGAATAATTACGCCGCATGGCATCAAGTTCGAAGGCGAGGTATCACGCATCCAGTTCCCCGCAGCCACGGGACTCATGGAGATACTCGACGGCCACGCTCCACTCATAGCAGCGGTGCGTGAAGGCGAGGCGATGCTCGACGACAACCTCATCGACATAGGCGGCGGAGTGCTCAAAGTAGAAAACAATAACGTGACGATAGTATGCGAGTGAAACTGCAATTTCTCTCAACCGTCGTATGCCTCGCAGGCATACTTCTCGGAGTGGCATGCAAGCTATGGTTTCCGCAGCTCTGGTTCGACCTCTACCCACTCATCCTCGTGGTGTTCTGGGCAGTAGAAATGATAATGTCGTTCATCATCGGACATTACGAAGGCCAGATGGACAGCACGACCCTCAGCGGCAGCCACTGGCTCAAGGCATACATGATGAGCAAGCTCATAAAGGTCTTCATAGCCCTTGCACTCATCCTCGTGTCGCTGCTGACCATCGACAGCAAGGACGTCAAGATAGAGTTTGCCGTATGCGCCGTACTCTTCTACTTCCTCAACCTCGGAGTAGAGACATACGTTGTGACGCAGCGCAGCAGCGCACTGCAAGTGAAAAAGTAAAAGACAAAAGTTGAGGACGAAAGTTAAAGGTTAAAGTTTGGATGGGGTAGATGGAACTACCGTAAAACCGCAAACCGGCAAAACCGTAAAACCGTCCAACCGTAAAACCGTCCAACCGTAGGACCGCCAAACCGTAGGACCGCAAAACCGCAAGACCGCAAAGCCGTCCAACCGTAAAACCGTAGGACCGCCAAACCGTCCAACCGCAAGACCGTCCAACCGCAAGACCGCAAAGCCGTCCCCTCAACCGTTAATTCATAAATAAAATGAACAGGTTAATCTGCATATTACTTTTGATAGTCGGATTCTCCTCCAACCTTCGGGCAGAGGAGAAGGCAGAAGTCAACGTGCCGGAAATAATCTTCGGCCACCTTGCCGACTCCTACGAGTGGCACATAGCCGAGGGAGCCGTCATACCGTTGCCGTGCATACTCTATAGCGGCGACAAAGGCTTCGACGTCTTCCTCTCCGACCGACTGGAGCACGGGGCAGAATACCGCGGCTACCACATCGACCACGACAGCGGAAAGATAGTCGATGCCGCAGGAGTACGTCCTTTCGACATCTCCATAACCAAGAACGTGCTCGAACTCTTCTTCGTGTGCATCATACTCTGCTCCGTAGTCCTCGGACTCGCCGCATGGTACCGACGCAACGGCTACGACAAGGCGCCGGGAGGATTCGTAGGCATGATGGAAGCCGTCATCGACTTCATCAACGTGGACATCTCGAAGGCCAACATCGGACACGGATACGAGCGTTTCACACCGTATCTCGGTACCCTGTTCCTCTTCATCCTCACGTGCAACCTCCTCGGACTCATACCAATCTTCCCTGGAGGCGCAAACCTCACAGGCAACATAGCGGTGACCCTCACCCTTGCCGTTGCCTCATGGATAGCCATCAACTTCTTTGCACCGAAGTCCTACTACAAGGACATCCTATGGCCCGACGTACCGGTGTTCCTCAAGGCACCGCTGCCAATCATGCCGGCAATAGAGTTCATCGGAGTGTTCACCAAGCCATTCTCGCTGACCATCCGTCTCTTTGCCAACATCTTTGCCGGCCATGCCATCATCCTCTCGCTCACGTGCATCATCTTCATCGCGTGGCAGAGTGGAGCAGCCCTCGGTGCGCCGATGACAGTCGTCAGCGTCCTCTTCAGCATCTTCATGAACTGCCTCGAACTCCTCGTGGCATTCGTACAGGCATACGTCTTCACCCTCCTCACCGCCAGCTTCATTGGCTTGGCACAGCAAGGGAGTGAAGAATGAAGAATGAAGAGTGAAGAATGCGAGTTACTCCGTTCGTCATGTTAATT
>JAFSSN010000149.1 GCA_017450985.1 Bacteroidaceae bacterium | reverse complement strand
TCGAAACGCTTCACTGGGAACTTATACACTCCACGGCTTGACACCGTAGAAGCCGTCTCACTGCCCAGCACATAGCCCTGTCCCAGGCCCTCGTAGGCAGCCTGATAGCGATGAGTACGATAGTTCAATCCCGGCACATCTGCCACCTGAGCAAATCCTGTGCTCATGGCATTATCTATGCGGTCCATTCCATTGGTGATAGGACGTGTGACGTCATAACGGCGTACAACATCCTGAAGATGACGCAACAACTTGGCACCATTCTTCATTCCCTGTTCAGGAATCTCATTTCCAACGCTCCACATCACAATGCTTGGATGAAGGCGGTTTGCCTTGACGAGATTCTCAATGTCACGGTCGCTCCACTCGTTAAAGAAACGCGCATAGCCGTTCTTACACTTAGGATAGAGCCACATGTCGAAGCTCTCTGCCATGACCATCATTCCGAGTGAGTCGCACACGTCCATCTGCATCTGCGATGGCATATTGTGGGCAGTACGAATAGCATCACATCCCATTGTCTTCAAAAGACTAATCTGGCGTACAATGGCAGCCTTATTGACAGCAGAGCCAAGCATGCCGAGGTCGTGGTGGAGACACACACCCTTAATCTTGCGTGTCTGGCCGTTAAGCTGGAAGCCTCCCTCCGCACTGCATGACACCATGCGGAAGCCCACCTTCTGCACCTTGCGGTCGCACAGCACACGCTTGTTGCCATCTCCCTTGCGATATAGCGAAGCAGTCAGAGTGTAGAGACGAGGAGTCTCAGGTGTCCACAGAGTAACACTGTTGACATCGACAATGCCGCTTGCCACACCGTCGGCATCGACCCACGCCTTCAAGGACGCGTTGAGACCGCGCTCAAGGTCGATAGTAAATTCCACTTCATAGTCTTGCGAATCCCGTCCTACGACCTTAGCCTTCAACTCCTCCACGGCAATCTTGCCGTTATGGTCAATACGCAGCGTGTTGGCCTCAATGCCCCACTGGTCGAAAGCAACCTTGCCTGTCTGCACAAGCGTCACAGGACGATACAATCCGGCACCCGGATACCAACGGCTGCTCTCCTCAAGATTACGAAGATGAACGGCAAGCACGTTGTCGCCGCCATCCTTATTTATATAAGGCGTCACATCCACATTGAAAGCATTGTAGCCATATTTCCAGCCTCCAGCCTTCTCGCCGTTGACATAGACATCAGGTTCCGCCATGGCACCGTCGAAGTTAAGCACGGCACGTTCACATCCTTTCTCCACCTTGAACGTGGTGCGATACCATCCCTCACCAATCCAAGGCAGCGAACCGCTGCGTCCCGTCTTCTCCGTTGCCTCCTTCTCACCGTTCTGCACAATGGCAACCGTCTGCTTGTCAATCTCACGGTCGAAAGGACCGCTGATTGCCCAGTCGTGAGGCACCGTCACCGTACTCCACTTTCGGTCGTCAAACTCAACGGCAGCCGGCGACTTGCCTTCCGCCTGCACCGAACGGGTGAATTTCCACCCGCTGCCAAGAACAGTCTCCTTTCGCTGGGCGCTGACACCCAATGCGCTGACAGCCATTGCCGTCATCGCAAGCAATCCAATATGGAAAGTTCTATGATTCATATTTATTCTTTTGTTAATTATCGGTAAATAATCAGCTCTTTGTTTTGACAAAGGTAACAATTTATAGTCTTACCCACAAATAAAGTAATATTTTTTTACTTTCGCAAGTTTCGCTAACGCTTTACTTGCTGGGAGTAAAAGGGCAATAGCCAGAATTTAGATTTAATCATTAATATTTGGCAAACGGAGTAATTTACACTTTTAGCTTTTAACTCCAAAGGATACTTCCATTAACTACTCGCAAAACCGCAAGTGAGCAAAAAAATATGACAAAACTAAACAAAGATATAACAAAACTAACAAAGCATACCCCTTTAAAAGACGAAAAGCGCTAATCTCACGATCGGCGCTATTTCTGTTCCCAATAAGTATTAATTTTTTTAAGGTAAAAAGATTGTTTTTAGGATGCTGCAAAGTTACGTACTTTGACACTAAAATCAATATCTAAAATAGTGTTAAAAAACATAAGTGTCCGCACACAACACCAAAAACTATCTTTTTATCTGCTTTTTTAGCCTATAAACATCCATTCTCAAAATGGATAAATTAAGTTTTCTTCGGTCGCAACCTTCAATACCTCATTAAGATATTTTAAGGCTTCCCAACGTGCTTCAGGCAGATTCATGAGCAGATAATTACCGCAATCACGTGCCGACTGCCCTGGCACCTCGCCCTCGAAAGTGCTTATGAACTCAAAGCACTCCGTGACCAGAGGAAGAATGTCGCGCGAAGTATAGTCACCCCTCACGAGAAGATAATTGCCCGTAAGGCATCCCATAGGTCCCCAATACACTATGCGGTCCTTCCACACAGGATGGTTGCGTAGAAACGTAGCTGCAAGATGTTCCATGCAATGAATGGCGGACGGCGACAATGCCGGCTCACGGTTCGGCTCCTTCATGCGGATGTCGAACGTCGTAACCACATCGTTTCCCACTACGTCCTGACGACTCACATACACACCTCGCTTCAAGAGGAGATGATTAACTGTGAATGATGCTATCTTTTCCATATTCTTCTTTTTATTATAATTCCGCAAGTCTCGCTAACGCTTTACTTGCTTGGAGTAAAAAGGCAACAGTCTGAATTACGATATGATGAACGGAGTAACTTCCACTTTTAATTTTCAACTTTCAACTCGGAAGGCCCCCTTCCGCTACGCACCACGAAGTAAACGAACAAATGACGTGAATACAATTGAGAATTGATAATTGAAAATTTACAAACAGAGTAATTTTCATTCTTCACTCTTCATTCTTCACTCCACAGGTAACTCTTTTTTTACTCCACGAAGTTATCTTCCGTCAACTACTTGCGAGAATCACCTATATATATAAGTAACTAACGGGGTACAACGCCCTTGTCAAATTTTCTCCACAAACTCCTTGGTAACGGTGAATGACTCTGCAGCCACCTTGTCCCAGAAGTCGAAGTACTGATTACCCTTGGTGTCGTCGAGCGGAATGTCACTAATCACACGGAACGAAATGAACGGAACGCCATACACATGGCACGTCTGAGCTATTGAACAACTTTCCATATCCACAGCCTTGGCATCAGGGAACACATCAAGAATAGCACCCATCTTACCCTTGGTATCAACAAACCAGTCGCCGGAGACGATAAGTCCCGTATGCACGCCCTTGATTGAAGACGCAACACCCACAAGACGCTCGTCGGCCTTGAAACGTGCCGGCATTCCGAGCACCTGTCCTGCAGCACACTCCGAACCGCAATAAACGTCATGGTAAACTGTCTCCGTGCTGGCCACCACCTCCAGACGAGGCACAGACACGGTAGCACCGCCAGCCACACCGCTTGACACCACGCAGTCGGGAGCAAAGCCCTCAATCATAGCCACAGCACCTATTGCCGAATTCACCTTGCCAATTCCGCACTGCTGAAGCACGATGTCCTTGTCGCCCATTTTTCCTACATGAAACGACTTGCCACGTACAACAACTTCTTTCTTTTCGTCCAAGATAGAGAGAAACTGCTTCAGTTCCTTCTCCATCGCTACTATTATTCCTATTTTCATCTTTTAAGTATTTTCCGTTATCAACCGACAACCCACGACAGAGCCGTGTTCTGTCTTTACCGCACAAATATAGTAATAATACACCTAACCTCCAAACATTCCCATCCTACTTACGCAAAAGGAAGCCCCTCACATCCCCGTCCCCTCTCTTCCTTTCAAGGCGAGAGGGGGTGCCCGAACCACCTTTCTTTTTACCTGTTTGGAGCAAAAAGGAGTTAAACGAAGTTAATTCAGCTACGCCCCATGGAGCAAAACGGACGTTTGACTAATTAATAATTAACAATTAATAATTAAGACTTAAAAGTTAAAAATATTGCAAAATGACCACAAAACCCACCAAAGCGTAGTAGTATTTTTGCAATATAAATTTACGATATTGGGATCATCCTCCCAAGTGCCTCCCTTCTGCCTCCCATCTGCCTCTCTTTTGACTCTCTTTTGACTCTTATATGACTCTTTATATGCTCTGTGTTGAAACTCTCCGACATGTATGTACCAATAAGAGAAACATAGGAGAAGCATAGGAGGCACAAGGTAATTAAGAAT
>JAFSSN010000148.1 GCA_017450985.1 Bacteroidaceae bacterium | reverse complement strand
GGCGTCATCTGCTGACGCTCGACTTCAAGGTGGGCGGCAGTCGCTTGAGGGTAGGCTATGCCGGTGAGTTCATGCAGTCGAAGTTCAACGGACTGAAGTATCATGCCTATTCGCATGACTTCATGGTGGGATGGATAAAGTATTTTGTTTCTAAGTAAGAGGGTGTGCCATTTTGTGTGACACTCAATCTTGTTGCTTAACAACGATTATGTATGGGTAAGTATATAGGTTTATTTCTAATAGTATTGACGGGGCTTTGCGCGTCGTGTGTCCAGGAGGATGTGTATGACAACAGCAAGCATGGCAACTTTGAGGCTCTTTGGAAGTTGATGGATGAGCATTACTGCTTCTTCGACTACAAGAAGTCGGAGCTGGGCTTGGACTGGAATGAGGTGCATGCACGCTATGAGAAGATGATTAGCGAGAAGATGGATAATGCCCAGCTGTTTGAGGTACTTTGCAGGATGTTGGCGGAGTTGCACGACGGACATGTCAATCTTAGTGCTTCGTTCGACGTGGGACGCAACTGGAGTTACTTTGAGGATTATCCTCAGAACTATAACGACAGTATTGTGGATTTGTATCTCGGACATGAGTACGGCATTGCTTCTGGACTTAAATATACCATATTTGACGATAATATAGTGTATGTGCGCTGTGCCAGTTTTGAGAATAACATTGGCGATGGCAATCTGTCAAACATGCTTTATCTCATTGCTGCGTGCAGGGGCATGATTCTTGACCTTCGCAACAATGGCGGCGGTCAGATTACGAGTGCGCGCCGTCTGGCTGCTCGTTTCATCGACGGTAAGAGGCTGGTGGGATATGTGTGCCATAAGACTGGCAAGGGGCATGGCGACTTCTCATCGTGGGAGCCTGAGTATCTTGAGGCTTACGACGGCATGCGCTGGAATAAGCCTGTGGTGGTGCTTACCAACCGTCAGTGCTATAGTGCTACGAACGATTTCGTGAAGAGCGTCAAGGGTGCGCCTAACGTCACCATTATGGGCGACAGGACTGGCGGCGGCTCGGGCATGCCTTTCCATAGCGAACTGCCTAACGGATGGGGTGTGCGCTATTCGGCTGTCGTGTTCTACGACCGTGACGGACAGCATACTGAGTTCGGCATTGCTCCTGATGTTGCATTGGAAATGAGTGGTGCTGATACGGGAAATAATAAAGATACTTACATAGAGACTGCCCGCCAATTTCTGAAAAATAAGACTACGGAGTGAAAAAAAGGAGGCAAGAGGCGGATTATTCAAGAATAATTCTTACCTTTGCAGCCGATTCCGAGAGAATATGCGCCTGTGGAGGAATTGGTAGACGCGTTAGACTTAGTATATAATGTCTAGCGGCGTGCAGGTTCGAGTCCTGTCAGGCGCACAAGTTTTACGAGAGAAGCGATTGGGTTGTCCAGTCGCTTTTTCTTTTTATTATGCCTTTCACTTAAAATGTTGCTAATGGCTGTTTGAGCGTTTGCGGAGGGGAGAGCAGGCTTGGGGTGGCGTGGACATGGCGTGTGCTTTGTTGGTACTGCTTTTGAAGGGTGCTTGGTGATTGTCGGGGTATGTGTTGAGTGTGGGTGGTGTTGTGTATGCGTGTGCCAGAGTCACGGATAGGCTTGCCGCTTGTGTGCGCTTTGTTTCCAGGTTGTAAAGAATAGTGCAGCCCCGAAGCAGTATGCCTTCGGGGCTGTGGCATGAAAATATGTTTTATTCTTCAATGTTAACTGTTATTCCATGGTAAACATGTATGTTGTTAAGCTTAGTACGGTTAGTTTGATGATTAAGGAATATAGTCGTTGTTGTGTCTTTGTCGGCGTAGAATACCTGGCTTTTTATTGTCTGACGTGCTGGCACGTTGAGCGTTGAATGCTTGAATAGTTTGCCGTTGTTGTACATAAGGCGTATTTTAGCATCTGCTGAGTCGGGATTCTCCACCGTTATGACGAAGGCAAGCATGTCGCTGAAACGCATTGCTACCATGTCTGCGTTGTTGTTGAAAATGAAATGGCTGCTGTCCGTAGTTGCTACGTTGTATGTGGTGTTGGAGCGTTTGTTGAACTCTTCCGTCGTGAATGGTATGACTTCGCCCTTCTTGAGTTGTTGTACGGAAAGCCCTTCCTTTTGTATTTTCATTATGCGTTTGTACCCAGGCTGTACCGTGTTGTTGGTTGCAACGGCGTTCAGTTGTTGTGCAATGGCCTTTTTCTTGTTTTCCTCTTCTTGGCGTATGCGCATTTCTGTTGAGTCGGTTTCGATGCCAGAGAAATTACGTTTCACAATCACGGGACGTATGCACTTCGGATTGGTCGCCTCTAACGTGAGACTGTCTGTGGGATTGATGTCGGCATAACTTAAGTACGGCTTGTCGGAGCTGAAGTACAGGAAGCTGATGTATGGCGTCTTGGTGCTGTCAATGCCGTTAATCCAGTGGTCGGACGACCAGTAGTCGAGTAGTTTTTTTCCTACGTGCTTTGGCATGAATATGCTCTTGCCGTTGGGACCTATCACGTCATATCCTTTCCGCTTCTTGTCGTACACCCATCTGCAGTTCTCTGCCAGCTCTTTGAGTTGCTCTGCCGTCGGCATGTACCAGTTCTTGCGCCACATTTGATGTGCCACGTCTATAACTTTTTCCTCCTTGCCTTTAGTCTTTACAATGAGTGTCTTGCCAGTCTCTTCCATCTGACTTGCTCCGAGGTTGTGGTCGGACCATAGCACGCTGAGGCCTAAGTCAACCGGGGTGCCCACGGTGCCTACTACCTCACGGCGGTTGCGGCAGCCGAACAGCATCGACAACATTGCCGCCGTTAAGAGTGTGTGTGTTATTAGTCTTCGTTGTTTCATGCTAATGTTGTTTTTGTTACGATGCAAAGGTATGGCTAAAATGCTGTATCGCCGTAAATGACTTAGGGTAATATGTGGCGTGTCCAAATATTAGACACGAGCGTGTCCAATTTTTTGACACGCAAAAAGAGAGCATCTGCAAGTCTTGTCCTGCAGATGCTCTCTCCTTTGTTGCTATGTTGCTGATGTACTTTACAATACTGCCTTGAATCTCTCTATGAAGTCGTCGGCTTCTGCCTTAGTGAGACAGAGAGGTGGAAGCAGACGAAGCACGTTTGTGCCTGCGCATCCTGTGAAGCAGTGCTGCTCCTTGACGAGGCGTGTGCGGATGTCCTTGTAAGGCACGTCGAGTTCGATGCCTATCATCAGGCCGAGTCCTCTTACTTCTACCACGTGTGGCAGTTTCTCGCTTTTCAGCCTGTCCATGAGGTATGTGCCTACTTCGGCTGCGTTCTCTACGAGCTTCTCATCCTCCATCACGTCGAGCACGGCAAGGGCACCGGCACATGCAAGGTGGTTGCCGCCGAATGTTGTGCCAAGTTGTCCGTAAACAGGAGTGAACTTAGGGCTGATGAGCAGGCCTGACATAGGGAAGCCGTTGGCAATGCCTTTGGCAACGGTAATGAGGTCAGGCTTTATGTCGAAGTGCTGGTGTGCGAAGAACTTTCCTGAACGTCCGTAGCCGCACTGAATCTCGTCGCAGATAAGTACGGTGTTGTACTTGTCACACAGCTTGAGAATGCCCTTCATGAAGTCCTTTGTCACCATGCGTATGCCGCCGACACCTTGAATGCACTCAATGATTACAGCACATACGTCGCCCTTCTGCAACTCCTTCTCCCATGCGTTTATGTCGTTGATAGGAAGGTAAGTCACGTGGCCGTTGTTGTTGATAGGCGCAATAATCTTTGGGTTGTTTGTAGCCTCAACAGCCAGTGATGTACGTCCGTGGAAAGCCTTCTCTATTGAAAGTATGCGTGTGCGTCCGTTGTAGAATGACGCCAGCTTGAATGCGTTCTCGTTAGCCTCGGCACCAGAGTTGATGAGGAAGAGTGAATAGTCCTCGTAGCCTGATATCTTGCCGAGACGGTTTGCCAACTGCTTCTGCAAAGGGTTCTGTACAGAGTTGGAGTAGAAGCCCAGTGTGTTGAGTTGCTTGGTCATTACATCCACGTAGTGAGGATGGCAGTGACCGATGCTTATTACGGCATGACCGCCGTACAGGTCGAGGTATTCCTGACCTTTGTCGTCCCATACGTGACAGCCTTTGCCACGTGCTATAGCTATATCGAAGAGTGGATATACGTCGAATAATTCCATAATGTCAGAGTGTTATGGCTGGTTATGATGATTAATGTTGTTGATTAGAATGCGCTGGCTTTCAAGTGCAGACCTGCTTTCTCATCAAGCCCGAACATAATGTTCATGTTCTGGACAGCCTGACCTACCGCGCCTTTGAGAAGGTTGTCTATCATTGATGTGACCACCACCTTGCGGCCGAATACTTCTGTGTGTACAAGTGCCTTGTTAGTGTTTACCACCTGCTTCAAGTCGAGTGCCTTGTCGCTGTAGTGGGTGAAGGCAGCGTCGGCATAGAAGTCCTTATAGAGTTGTGCAATCTCTTCCGCAGTCTTGGCCTCGCTGAGCTTCACCACCTCTGTGCAGAAGATGCCTCGTGCAAAGTCGCCGCGGTAAGGGATGAAGTCAACGGTTATTCCTTCAGCGTCGAAGCCCTCGTCAAGAGTATCTACTACGTGAGGTGCGCCCTGTGGCTTCAGCTCGTTGAGAGTCTGACAAATCTCATGCAGGTGCTGGTGGTTGAAGAGCTTGTACACAGAGAAGTTGTCACTTCGCCATGAGAAGTGAGTTGTTGCTGCAGGCTTCTGACCGGCACCGGTGCTGCCTGTGATGGCGTTTACTGCTATGTCGTTGGTGAGCAGACCTGCCTTTGCAAGTGGGAGCAGCCCTACCTGTATGCAAGTGGCGAAGCAGCCTGGGTTGGCAAGATGCTGACACTTGGCAGCCTCGGCACGGTGAATCTCAGGCAGACCATATACATAGTCGTGTGCTCCCTTGATGCGGAAGTCCTGTGCCAAGTCTATAATCTTCACGTTCTGCGGTATAGAGTGCTCCTTGAGGAACGCCTCGCTCTTGCCGTGTCCGAAGCAGAAGAATACTACGTCAACCTTGTCGAAAGGCATCTCGTCCGTAAACTCCAATTCAGTCTCGCAGATAAGCCCCTCGTGAACGTCGTAAACCTTGTTGCCGGCGTTCGACTCAGAGTTGGCGAATATTATTTCAACCTCAGGGTGATTGAGCAGCAGACGAATAAGTTCACCGCCTGTGTAGCCCGCAGCCCCGAGTATTCCTACTTTTACCATAATTATCTTATGTAACCGTTGTTGTTATAGTCCTTAGGTGCCAAAAGCCAAATAAGGAGATAGCACCAGATGCTCAGTCCGCCGAAGAACGTGAGTACAAACATTCCTATGCGTACGAGCAGTGGGTTAAGGTCGAAGTATTCGGCAAGTCCGCCGCACACTCCGCCTATTATTTTGTCTGTCTGTGACAAGTGATATGTCTTAGCCATAGCTTTGTCTCTTTGTCTTTTTTTGCAGTCAGTGCTTATCTCTCCTCGTCTGGGTGAGCGAGATAATATGCACGCAAAGCCGTACTTGTTACCTTAATGAAGCCCTTTGCATCTTCTGACGACCATGCCTTTGCAGTCTCGCCATACTCGCCGAGCTTGTTCTTCACGAGGTCGTTAGGTGAATCCACACCTACCGTCTGGAAGCAGAGAGGACGCAGTTCGAGAGTAACCTCGCCGGTCACGTTGCGCTGTGAGCTTGCAAGCATGGCCTCGATGTCAGCCATGACAGGCTCAAGATACTGTGACTCGTGGAGGAACATTCCGTACCAGTTGGCAACCTGATCCTTCCAGTACTGCTGCCACTTTGAGAGCGTGTACTTTTCGAGGAAACGGTGAGCGCCGATGATGAGCATTGGTGCAGCAGCCTCGAAGCCTACGCGACCCTTGATACCGATGATTGTGTCGCCCACGTGACAGTCACGGCCGATGCCGTAGGCAGCTCCAATCTCCTCCACAGCCTGGATGGCAGCAATCTTGTCAGTATATTTCTTGCCGTTCACAGAGCTAAGCTCACCCTTCTCGAAGCCGAGCTTCAGAATCTCCGGACCTTCCTTTGTAGGGTGCTTGAGATATGCAGACTCAGGCAATCCTTGTGTAGAGTCGAGAAGCTCGCCGCCACAGATTGAAGTGCCCCAGATACCTACGTTGTAAGAATACTTGAGCTTAGTGAAGTCGGCAGAGAAGCCGTTGGCGTTGAGGTAGTCAATCTCTTCCTGACGAGAGAGGTTGCCGTCGCGTGTGAGCGTGATGATTTCCACTCCCGGAGCCATTACGAGGAAAGTCATGTCGAAGCGAATCTGGTCGTTGCCGGCACCAGTAGAGCCGTGAGCGATGGCACTTGCACCGATCTCCTTGGCATAGCGCGCAATGGCGAGAGCCTGGAAGATACGCTCTGAGCTAACAGATATTGGGTAGCAGTTGTTGCGGAGCACGTTGCCGAACACCATGTACTTGAGTGACTTGGCATAGTATTCCTGAGTAACGTCGAGAGTGACGTACTTTGTTGCGCCAAGCTTGTAGGCATTCTCCTCGTTAGTCTTCAACTGTTCAGCAGAGAAACCGCCAGTGTCGGCACATGCTGCATATACTTCATAACCTTTTTCCTTTGCCAGATACATTACTGTGTATGATGTATCAAGACCGCCGCTGAATGCGACAACAACTTTCTTCTTATCAGCCATATTTATTTTGTGATTATAATTTCAACGATGTAATTATGTAGTTTGTTCCTTGAGCGTAGTCGCTTGTCGGAGGGTGGAGCAGGGTAGTGACTCGTTACATGAATCCTCTTGTCACCATGTCCTTCATAACCTCCTGGAACACCTCCACAGGTGTAGGCTCGCCCTTGTGCATCGCAGGGTCGTAGAGCATTCCCGTGCAGATACAGAACTTGCGCTCCTTCATTTCGAGGATAGGATAGTTAACGCATCCCTGACAGCCGTGCCAGAAGGCATCGTCGTCGGTAAGCTTGTTGAAGCTTACGGGAACGTAGCCGAGAGCGGTGTTCATCTTCATCACCGCGTCGCCGCTTGTCAGTGAGAAAATCTTGGCGTGAGGCCATCTTACTCTTGCAAGCGTGAAAGTGTGGTCCTTGATGCGCTTTGCTATGTCACGTCCCTGGTAGTCAGGGTGTACTATGAGACCTGATGTAGTGACATACTGCTTGTTGCCCCATGTCTCAATGTAGCTGAATCCCACGAACGTGTCGCCGAGAGGGCTCTGCGTGCTTGGGTCGAGTGCCAAGACCGCCTTTCCTTCCTTCATCTTTGTTGCCACATATTCATGTGTACGTTCCGCTATGCCTGTGCCTCGCTTTTTTGCCGCGATTCTTATGGTGTCGAGTATCAAGTCCACATATTTCTCGTGACTTGCATCGGCAACGATTACGTTTATTCCGTCTGCGTATAACATCTCTCTATGTCTTGTTTTGTATAAGTCTTAAAACCTTGTGCCAGGGTAAACTGGTATGATTGTCCTTAAATTGGCTTCCAGCAGTTCCTTGTCGAACCCCTCTTCCAGAGCCATCATGATGGTGTCGTCGCCCGCTATTGTGCCTATCACCTCCGAGAAGTGAGCATTGTCGATGTCGAGTGCCAGTCCGCTGGCATAGCCAGGCCGTGTCTTGATGACTGCGAGGTTTCCCGTATATCGTATGTGCATGAACCCGTTCTGTACGGCTGTGCCTGCTGCGTGATGCTCACGCACGCGCTGGTATGACGGATTCTCAGGCAACATATATTCTGAAGAGCCGTCGTGTGCCTTGCCCTTGACCACCTTCAGCTGCTTGAGGTCTCGTGACAGGGTAGCCTGCGTGAAGTTATAGCCTTTCTTCGACAGTGCTTGCTTCAAGTCGTCCTGACTGCTTATTCCTCCTTGCGAAATAATGTCTTTTATTATATCAAGTCTGTCTTGTTTTGCTGCCATGAATTGTATAAATATTTAATTCGCCTGCAAAGTTATGAATTTTTATTCATACAAATGTATATTTTGATGAATAAAAATAAAAAACAACTGTATTTTTATGCATAGAGTGTATCAAAAATACAAAAAATGCAATCTCTGCATAGCAACGACAAATGCCATTCTCATGCACGTGCTCTTTTTGCCCGTTGCTTGAGAATGGCATTTCTTCTTCCTGTCCTTTGCCTTGTAGGCGTATGCTATGCTTCGAAACCAGCCCAACGCTTTGCAAAGTCGATGGTCGTCTGCGACTTCACCTTTGCCATGATCTGCTTCAGCTTGTCAGTCGTCTCTTCCTCTTTCTGCTTGTCGTCGAGCAGCTTGTAGCAGGCGAGGAGCAGTACCTGCACCTTTGCCTCTGAGTTGATGGTGTCGGTCTGCAACTGTGAGAAACGGCTCACGAACGTCTTTATAGGTATGAGGTCCTCAGCCTTCAGACTCTGCTTAGGAATGGCCTGCACCCTCTCCAGACGTGGATAGAAACTGTCGAGGTGCTTGTAGAAATGCTTGCTGTTGTTGCCGTACTTCAGGATTTGCAAGTATTCAGGCTCAATCTCCAACGTACTGATGGCGATGACGTTGCTGAGGTGTACAACCACGCGTCCGCCGTCTTTGCCTTTCTGTGACACAAGTATTCCTTCGAGACCGTTGAAGCGTCCGCCGATGATTCGCACCACGTCGCCCTTCTCGAAGTCCATTTCCTCCACCTTTACGAACGGCACGGACTGTCCGTTGTAGAACTCAATGGCCTTCTTGAACATTTCCATCTCATGGTTGGAAATAACCATAGGCTTAGGCTGCTCTTTAGAGACGTTGGTTATTCGGTTGAACATCACGTGCAGACGCAAGTCAGTCCTTACGCGACAGAAGTCGCGTATTATATCATAATCCGTATTCACAAATACAAAGTTGAAGACCACAGGCTTCTCTACTCGCACTTGCTTTCCGCGTACCGTTCTTACCTCATTCTGTGTGGGAAGGAAGAATTCTATGTTCAATTTGTTTAACTCGTCTCTTACGTTGAGAGACAAGGAGGGAGATTTTAGTACGTACCACATAAAAAATAAATTTGTACAAAGGTGCAAGTTTTATTTCACTTTTCCAAATAATACGGCTCCTTTATACATATACATGCTTAAATATTTGACACTTATGCTGCCGCTAACATGGTTTGCGGCGGTCTGCGGCCTCGCTTTTTCCCGTCTTCTGCCTGAAGTGCAGACGACCCGAAGTGGCAAACTGTGGGGAATGCCGCCATGCAAGTTGAATGTGAAAAAGCAAATGTGAAAAGCCGTCGCCGCTTCTCGCAGACTTGTCCTTCGTTAAGGCTCAGTTTCTCCTTCGATGAAGTTTTCCACCCTCATGTTCTCGCCGTCGAACACGGCATAGGTGAAGAGCGTCATCCATTCGCCCAGTATGATGAGGCGGCTCATGTTGCCCAGCATGAGGTCAAGCTCTATGTGACGGTGGCCGAAGAGGAAATAGTTTATTGTAGGGTGCGACTTCAGGTAGTCCTTTGCAAAGAGCACCAGTCCTTCCTTGTCCTCGCCCTGATAAGGCTCCTCGCCGTTGTCGGGCGCGCTGTCGTATCCCACGAGCTTCGTCGCGCTGTCGAAGTCGCGCTTCTCGTCCACGTAGCCTCCCTTGCGCTTCAGACGGCTGTGCTTTGCCCAGTTGAGGCCGAAGTTCACGAACCTGTCGGGATGAATACGCTTCACGATGCGCTTCAGAATCCTGCTCTTGAAGCAGGCGAACATGAACTGCGTCTTCCAGTTGTGGTCGCGGTAGTCCAGACCGTCGCCGTGTGCCAGGAAGAACTCCTTGCCGCATATCTCGCACGTACACGCCTCGCGGTGCAGCGTCACCCCGCATTCCTTCACCAGATAGTCGCCCAGCCACTGGTCGTGGTTGCCGGCAAAGAAATGTACGTCAACGCCCATGTCCGTCAGTTCGGCTATCTTGCCGAGGAAACGCGTATGGCCTTTTGGCACCACCTCCTTGTACTCAAACCAGAAGTCGAACATGTCGCCAAGCATATATACAGCCTCAGCCTTGTACTTTATCTTGTCGAGAAAGTTGACAAGTCGTCGTTCCTGTGTCCTTGAGTGCGCTATGGCGCGGCTGCCAAGGTGCGCATCGCTTATGAAGTAATAATTTTTCATACTTGTAACGTGTTAGGAGTTATTGCCTTGTGTACTATGAATATTTGGTCGGAAGGCTTGTGAACGTGGGGATGAGCAGGGTGGGGAAGGCGTGCTGTGCTCTGTCGGGCATATTGCTCGGCCCTCTGCCGAGTCCGCTTCTCGTTGTGCCGGTCCCCCGTTGCCGTTCCGCCCTCTCTTACAGGAATCCCAGGTCGAGCTTGGCCTCCTCGCTCATCATGTCCTTTGTCCATTCAGGCTCGAACACCACCTCCACATTGGCATTCTTCACTTCGGGAATGCTCGTGAGCTTCTGATTGATGTCCTCGAGTATGAAGTCGGCTGCAGGACAGTTAGGCGCGGTGAACGTCATGTCGATGTTGATGTCGAACACCTTGTCGCCTTCAGGCTCCGCAGCGTCCGTCACGTCAATCTTGTAAATCATTCCCAGGTCATACACGTTGACGGGAATCTCTGGGTCGAACACCGTCTTCAGCATCTCAATCGTTCTGTCCTCTATGTAAGCTTTGTCTGCCATATTGTAAATATTCGTCGTTTTATTCGTTTATAACTTACCGTTCTCGGCGTATGAGTAATAGTCGCCGTCGGTCACAATCACATGGTCAATCATGTGTATGTTCATTGTCTGCCCCGCACGCTTCACCTTCTCCGTGAGCTCGTTGTCGCATCTGCTCGGCGTCAGCTTGCCGCTCGGGTGGTTGTGTACCAGCACGAAGCACGTGGAGTTGGCAAGCAGTGCCTGACGCATTATCATGCGCGCATCGACCGTCGTGTCGGTCATGCCTCCCTTGCTGAGGTTCACGCAGCGCAGCAGTCGAGCGTCGTTGTTGAGCAGCAGTACCCAGCTCTCCTCGTGCGTGAGGTCCTGTATGCGTGGCAGCATATATTTGTATACCATCTCGCCGTTGTCCATCTGCTGCAGGTCGTTGGCCTTTTCCATCAGACGCCTTCTGCCTATCTCGGCAGCCGCCATGATGCTCACCGCCTTTGCCTCGCCTATGCCCTTGTAGCTCATCAGGTCGTCGATGGTGAGCCTCGACAGCATCAGAAGCTTGTTCTCGCACTCGTCCATCACCTCCTGCATCAGTTCCACGGCAGTCTTGTCCGTTGTGCCGCCGCCGATGATGATGGCAAGCAACTCTGCAACGCTCAGCGCCTCGGCTCCTTTCTTGAGCATCTTCTCGCGCGGACGGTCCTCTTCCGACAGGTCCTTGATGGTGGAGTGCTTGTAGGGCTTCTCCATCACGATGTCGTTGAACGGCTTGAATGACTTGTGTATCATAATTGTCAGACTATTATAGGTGTTTGTCTTTTTAAGGGCGTGCCCTTAGTCGTAGAAATTCTTCTCAAAGGCTGCAAACTCGCTCTTGCCGAGCACGCAGCGCAGCCACCATGCCTTCAGGAATCCCAGCCCGTAGCCGCCGAGCTGTACGAAGGCTGCCACCACGCTCAGTGCGCCTATCTTTATGCTGCCGTTCTGTCTTGAAGAGTCGCAGAAGATGAGCAGCGAATAGAGTGCTATGGGTACGAGCGGTGCCCACCACAGTTGGCAGATGCACAGAGTGCCGGCACTGGATGTGCCGCATCCTGCTTGCAGCGCGTATGCCGTTCCGAGGCTTGCGGAAAGCAGCAGCAGGAAGATGACGCCTACCGTGAATACCATTGGCAGCAGGTGTACAAGCTTCATGCTGTGGGGATGGCGCTTCTCGAGGTTGATGCGCGCAATGCCCGAGTTGAACACCTGCTTGAAGAACTTCTTTATGTCGGTACGGCGCTTGTGCCACACCCACGCCTCTGGAAAGAGACGGCACGTGTAGCCGTTCTCGAAGATGCGGTAGCTGAAGTCGATGTCCTCGCCGAAGCGCATCTTCGAAAAGCCCTTGAGCGCATCGAACACGTTGCGGCGCATTCCCATGTTGAAGGAGCGCGGATAGAACTTGTCGAGCTTCTTCTTGCCCCCTCTGATTCCACCCGTCGTGAAGAAAGAGGTCATCGAGTAGCTGATGGCCTTCTGAGTGTCGGTGAACGACTCGTGGGCGGCATCGGCACCGCCGAAGGCGTCGCACGCATTGCCCGTAAGCTCGTCGTCGATGGCTTTCACGTATCCCGGCGGCAGCACGCAGTCGGAGTCGAGAAACACAACGTAGTCGCCGTGTGCAACGCTCACGCCGTAGTTGCGGGCAGCACTCGGACCGCCGTTCTCCTGCATGTAGTATGCCAGCGGCAGACGCTCCTTGTACTTGTCGCACACGTCGCTGCACGGACGCGTCGAGCCGTCCTCGATGATGATAATCTCGAACGGCTTCACCGTCTGTGTGGTGAAGCTCTCCAACAGCTCGTCCACCTCGTCAGGACGGTTGTAAACGGGAATTATAAAGGAATATTTCATTTATTCAAAATACAATGTTAGCACGATCATCTTGCTGTGACCGCCGTTCACGCTATTGGTGTATATCAACATGTTCTGGTCGGTCAGGTCGCTGCGGTTCTTGTTTACGACGTTGCGCAGTCCGTAGCAGAACTTAATCTCGGGTATGCACTTGAACCACGGGGCGTAGAAGTCGCAGCCAATGCCTGCCTCGATGAAGCAGTCGAACGACTTGAACAGTATCTCCCTCTGTCGTTTCACCGTCAGGTCGAAGGCCGGGTTGATGCCCGCCATGAGGTAGGGACGGTAGTTGTTGAAACGCTCCGCGCTGAATTTCAGGTCGAGCGGCAGGGATATGTATGTTGACTTTGCGTTCATGTAGCCGCGGTCGGCCTTGCCGTTGTTGCGGAACGTCATGTTCTTCGTACCGAAGTGCATCGTCGGAATGAGACGCAGCGCAAGGTGGCGCGTGAGGTACATCTCGCCGAGTATGCCGACGCTGAAGCCTGGCTCGTAGTTAGGAACGTCCACAAACCACTGGTTGCCGTTCTCGTCGGTGAAGCCGTTGTGCTCAAACTCCACGTCCTGCATGTGTACTCCTATGAGGAAACCGTAGTGGAAGCGGCGCTGGTCTATGTACGGACGGTTCATCACCTTTCGTGTCTGGGCGTGAAGGCGAGAAAGCCCTGCCGACATGAAGAGCGACATGAATGCCAAAAATAGAGTGATATGTAACTTACTAAGCGTTGTCATTAACTGTAAGAACGAGAAAAGTACTGATTTATTTTGTCGTAATCGCACTTTGCCGTAACTTTGTGCAAAGTTATGAAAATAAAGTGAAGAAATGTGTTTGTACAATGGAAAAATTGAATCTCAATCTCTGAAATTGATATAAACGGATGCCTTCACCTCAAACACAACTGAAAATATGAAACTGACAGTAATTGGCGCCGGCAACATGGGCGGTGCGCTCATCCACGGATGGGCAAAGAGCGGAAAGGTGGACAGCATCACCATTTCCGACAAGAACGAGGCTCTTCTCGAGAGCTTCAAGAAGACTTATCCATCAATCACAACAACAACGGACAACGTGGCTGCTGTACGCGGAGCAGACATCGTGGTGGTCGTGGTCAAGCCATGGCTCATGCCTCTCGTGCTTGGAGAGATTAAGGATGCACTCGATTTGGACAAGCAGATTGTGGTTAGCGATGCTGCTAACTTCACTACGGACAAGTTGGCGGAGACACTCGGCGTTGAGGCTGGTCAGTTCTTCTATGTCATACCGAACATTGCCGCTGAGTTCGGCGCAAGCATGAGCTTCATTGCCAAGGGCGGCACGGCAAGCGACGAGAGTCTTGCTGCGGTGAAGGCTCTCTACGACATTGCCGGCGACACGCTCGTCGTGACTGAGAACCTCGTCGGTCCGGGCATGATGATGGCGTCATGTGGCATTGCCTATGTCATGCGCTACATTCGTGCCCAGATGGAAGGCGGATGCGAAATGGGATTCTACCCAAAGCAGGCTTTGCAGATTGCGCTCCAGACCATGCAGGGTGCCGTAAGCCTCCTGAAGGAAACTGGCTGGCATCCGGAAGAGGCAATCGACAAGGTTACTACACCTGGCGGCGTGACAATCAAGGGTTTGAACGAGCTTGACCATGCCGGTTTCAACTCTGCCGTAATCCGTTCTCTCAAGGCTGGACTGAAGGCGTGAGAGCATAGAGATATACTGTAATTAGGATTCGCAAGTAGTAAACAGCAGCTGACTTCGTGGAATGAAAAGGAGTAGCCGCTTCGTTCAGGACGACACTCTTTCGCCTACGGCGGAATGAAGAGTGAAGCGTGAAGTGTGAAGAATGAAGAATACTCTATCGCAGCAAACATATCCGTAAACAGACATCCGTCTCTTTGCTCCCGATATTTCCCGATAGCTCCTTTTTCACTCCAAGCAAGTAAAGCGTTAGTGATACTTGCGAAAGCATAATAAATTAAAACTGTCGTTCTTTTACTTCAAGCAAGTAAAGCGATAGCTAAGCTTGTGAAAGCTGAGTGTTATATTTTTGAAATCGTGACAACTTGAACAGTGACGACAACGCTCGTTTATGGCCGTTACACGGCTGTGGGGTGTTGCCTTAATTGTTCGAGTTGTTTTTGTTTTGTATAGATGACTCATTTGCAGACATTCCCATGCCTCGCAGCCTTGAATCTCCATGCCCGTCAATTATTCAAGTTTCGCAAGTACTTAACCTGTCGTGTTATCAGGTCGTAAGTTTATTTTGGATTTTCAAAAGTTTTTATTAACTTTGCATTGTGAAAATCAGTACAAAAGTAAACGGCATGCTTGCCATGACATAAGGCAAAAACACGGTCGTGCAACATGCCATACTCGATGCTTCTACGGATGTTTTACGCATTTCCTACTGGTGTTTTACGGGTGTTCTACGGGTACGACCCGTAGAAATACGGAGAAAATCCGTAGGAAACACGGAGCAGATACGAAGAAACATCATTCCATAAATGGAGTAAGGTGCTTCTGCGGAGGGAGGGCATTAAGGAAAGGCCATAGCTTGTCGGAGCGGTTGTCCCATATTTGTTTACTCAACTTTCGCAAGTATCGCTAACGCTTTACTTGCTTGGAGTAAAAAGGAGTTAAGCGGAGTTAATTCCGCTACGCTCCATGGAGTAAAACGGACGTTTGACTGTTTACGGATGCGTTTTGAGCGAAAGAGTATCGTCCTGAGCGAAGCGGTTACTCCTTTTTACTTCACGAAGTTAACTCCTGTTTACTACTTGCGAAACTTCAGTTAAGACTTAAAAGTTAAGAGTTAAGAATTAAGACTTTGTAAACAGAGTAACTTTCATTCTTCACTCTTCATTCTTTTGAGG
>JAFSSN010000147.1 GCA_017450985.1 Bacteroidaceae bacterium | reverse complement strand
TCACTTACTGTTTTCTCTAAGGAAGCGATGCGATCTTTGTTGGCATTGATGTCGTCATCGTAGTCCTTACAAGAAACGAACATGCTCGTAGTAGCCCATGCAAAGGCCACTAAAAGCAACGTACTAAAAATTTTCTTTTTCATTAGACTAAAAAATTAAATTAAAACTAAATATATACTTTATGCTTAAATTCTCTCACACTGCGGCACCTCTCTTAGCGAGAGATGACAGTAATTTTGTGCAAATATACGCTTAAATATTATAATGCGCAAACAATTCCATGTTTTTTTTCACAAAAAAGACAAAATTTAACATTTTTGACCCTTCTTCAACACAAAATTGCGCTTTTTACCTTGTTATTAAGGGTGCGCATGCGTATTGTTAGCAACTTATCCGCCACTGTCGGGCGGTGATGGTTTGAGACTGGTGAAGTAACAGTTCCTTTCATACTCCATAGGCATTTCTTTTAAGTAATCAACCACATTTTCATGCTTCAAAGATGTGCCTAAACGCTTTTTGCGCAAGGACACACTCCAAAACGGGTGCAAATATAGTACTTTTTTTGTTATTGTCAAAACCTTTTGCGTTTTTTTGTTGCATTTTATTCCAATTTTTTTGATTTAGAACAATTATTGACCCTCTTTTTATCGCCAGTCATTCTAAAATGATAGATACGATAGCGAGTTTGGACATTAAGCCTGCTTCCCAGTTTGATTTCAGTCATTGATAGTGCAGTGTTCAACGCGCGCGCGTATATATAATAAGGTATAGTTTCATTAAGGTTATTGAGTGCAGGGCACTGTTAATACCATATCGGGACTGTATTCTCGTCGTTTACAGTCAGTCTCCAGTCATATGCAGGTTGTATTTGCGTCAAATACGGGCATCCGCGGCAAGGGTTATGGCACTCTCTCGCTAAGAGAGGTGCTGTAGTGTGAGAGAATTTAAGCATAAAGTATATATTTGTTTAATTTAAATTTTTAGTCTAATGAAAAAGAAAATTTTTAGTACGTTGCTTTTAGTGGCCTTTGCACTGGCCTCTACGAGCATGTTCGTTTCTTGTAAGGACTACGATGACGACATCAACAAGAATGCCAAGGCCATCGAGGAATTACGGGCAACAATCAAAGACCTGGAAGGCAAGCTCAACGACTGCAAGTCAACTTGCGCCGCTGCCCATGCCACCTTCGCTACGAAGGGTGAACTTGAAGCTTTGCAACAGGAAATTGCCGCACTGGTGACCCAGCAGAAGCTGGAAGAAGCCATTGCAGCTGCAAAGCAGACACTGCAAGAGGCTATCGATGCTAAGGCATCTCAGGAAGACCTTGATGCTTTAAGAACATTGGTTGACGGTATCGACTCCAAGATTGCAGAGCACCTGAAAGACTATGCCAAGACTAGCGACGTTGAGGCTGTTCAGTCTGACCTCGACCGCCAAAAGGAGATTATCGCTCTCTATCTTGGCGAGCTGAAGAAGCAACTTGGCGTTACGGACGACCAGGCCGCTATCGATAAGCTTATTGAGCTGATGAATAATGCCAAGGCTGCCATGTCGAAGGTTGGTTCATTTCCTGCTGATGACCTCTCGCAGGATGAAATCAATCAGCTTCGCAAGATCATGGAAGAATACAACAAGGAAATCAACGATAATGGTTTTGTCAACCTGAACACGTTGCAGAAGTTCCTTGACAAGATGGTTGGCTCCCTGGTTCTGAAATCAGACTTCCGTGTTCTTGGAGTACAGGCCATTGAGGTTCCCGCACTTGTACTGCAGCCTACACTCCGTCTGGTGGACCCGAAGAACCCCGCCACAATGGAGCTGACACAGAACGAGACTTGGAACTATATTCATCGTAATGCTGCCACAGGCGAAGAATATCTGGCCGGTGCTTACGATGCAGATGCCCCCATCTGGGTGGAGTTCGATCCGTCCACGTCTTATTCAACCGTTCGCAAGGATCCTTGGGGATTCTTTATGAACTACGTCAACGACAAAAAGAAGGACTACGTGTTCTACAACAACTTCGAGGTTCCCGCCAAGGCTACTTATCACGTCAACCCCAGCACAGCCAACATCGACGGCGCCAAGCTGAGTTTCTATACAAATACAGAATTCCTTGTTGAGGAAATCGAGTCTCGCGACACTCGTTTCGAGGAAGGACAGAGCGACTTTGCCATTGCTTCTCCGAGCGTTGTTGACAAGACAGCCAATGTTGTTAAGGACGGTCTGCTGAGCGTGAACGTCACCTTGAAAAACTGGAAGGAATATGTGAAGTTCCTGGTTCAGAACGCTGACGGCAACTACATCAAGAACAAGTGGGACATTCAGGGCTACGGTCTCAATGGCTCAGAAGAGTTCTCTACGCTGACAGACAGCATCAACTTCATTGCCCTGCAGCTGCAGAAGGGTGACACCACCGTTACTTCTGGCTACGCAGCAGTTGTTCCTGCTCTGTATCACATCACGAATCTCGCCGACAACGCTCCTGAGGTAGCTATGCCTTCATATCTGGATTGCGGCAGCAAGATTGGCTGGTCTGGCAAGAATGGCAAGGGCGCACACATGTATAAGACAGCTATGGACGCCATTGCTCACCCCGCCACTCACACTGTTCCGTTCGACGGTTCTATCGACCTGGCTGAATTTGTAGAGACCCACTACACCTACCTCGGCGCGAAGGCTGCTTGGTACACCTACGACCACACCATGACACAGGAAATCTTCGACCAACTCGGCCTGAAGTATCACTACGAGGTCATCAGCTACTATCCCACCACTGGTGCCAACCAGACAGACCAGAAGGAACACATCCAGAACTATGCAAGTGCTCCCAGCGTGTTCTATCCTCGCTCGGTCGTCTACGAGACAGGTAAGATGATTCCTGACCAGGTAGCCAAGGAAGGCGCCATCGGTAAGGAGCCCCTCATCCGTGTCACTCTGGAGAACGCAGCCGGCGATGTATTCGAAATCGGTTACATCAAGCTGAAGATCACTGGCAAGGAAGTTGTCGAAACTGTTGACATGACTGTTTTGGATGATGTCTATATCAATTGTGATAAAAATGACGCAAGACTGTTCTGGCATCAGATTGAAAGCAAGATCAACGACGACCTGCACATTTCGAAGGCTAACTTCGAGGCTGAGTACGAGGTTGACGGCATCCTGAACTACGGTGGCAAGAGTGGTAAAGACGACTTGTTCTCACGCTTCTGGGTACTTGACAACAAGTATGTAACAGTAGCCGACTACATTGCCGAGCTCAACAGACAGCTTGCTAAAGGCGACATCACAAAGGGTGAGTATGACAAGCTCGTTGCTAAGGCAACCGTAGGAGACGTGTTCAACACTGTTTCTGACGTTCGCGAAAAGCAGAACAACGTTATCTACTGGTGGTTCTATAAAGATGCAGACTACAGGGGTCTCAAGCTCGCTGCAGGTATTTCTGCCGAGAGCAAGGGTGTATCCACCGAAGATGTTGTTGCTTACGTTCGCTTCAAGAACAAGGTGACATCAGACAGCTATATCTATGTAAAGGTAACGATCCCAGCAGGTAAGCTTCACATGGCATTCGGAGAAATTGCCAACAAGGATGAAGGACAGTGGCATAAGAACTGGAGCTGGGAGTATTGCACAGGTCAGGCCGATGCCGATGAGGTACACATGACTGTTCCCGCTCCTCAGCAGGACAAGAAAGTTCCTCTGACCAACAATGACTTCTACAAAGACCTGAACACCTACTTCGTCGGTGCAACGCCTCATGTTGCAGGAATGAACTACGAACACTTCTCTGAATTCGAAAACGCTGATGTTACTTATACATTTACAGCTCCTGAAGATGCAAATGCACAAGGATATTGGGAAGTCTATGGTAGCAACCGCGTTGATGGCAAGAACGTGAAATACCTGCTCCATGTTGACAATTTTGGCACTGAAATCGTCGCAGCTGCACGCTATGAGTGGAATAAGGCACTCAACAAATATATCGAATATCCGATTTCTGAGCGCGTAGTATATATTGACAATGCCGCCGATAACACCATTTACTCAACCGTTCACTATGACTATACCAATGCGGCTCTTGACATTCTGAACTATGTCGGTTGCTACAATCAGGATGGTGATTATCTCGGTAAGGATGACACATGGTATATGGGACAGAATCGTACATTCACAGCTTACGTAGAAATCAATATCGGCAAGTGTTACGATGTGATGCTTACGAACAACCGTTTCCGCATCCGTTTCGTTCGTCCTATTAACCTAATTGGTGCTGAGAAAGAAATGTATAGCCATTTGAATGATTTACAGGTCATCAATGTGAAGGATCTCGTGAAGATTCGTGACTATCGTCGTTATTTGGCCAACAACCTTGCTGAATACAAAGATGACTACAATAAACCTGAGAATGGTCGCGTAGGTCAGGCATATTATGGCATCACAGCTCTTAACGTAGATCCCAACTATGTATTCACCGATCACGCAGATGTTTCGAAGCCGAAATACAAGTCTTCTGATTGGGAAAAGATTGAGGCTCTCCATCCTTACACCATGATTCCTGACCTCTTTAAGACCGATTCAAATGGTAACACTCCGCTTGACTTTAGCAAGGCTAACAACGGCTTGAATGGTGTGATTGAATATAATGTGAAGAGTTCTACCACTGGTGAGTTCCATATCTATGTACCTATCACAATTACTTATGCATTCGGTACAAAGACACAGATGGTCTACGGTATTATCACTGTGAAGTCATCTGTAAGTTCCGAGGCTAAGAAGAACTAAAACGTAAAGAATCTAATTTAAATGAACTTCAAGGGGGTGTCAACTCGTTGGCACCCCTTTTAACAAGAAAGACGCTTTTATTATGAAGAGACATTCAGCTTATATCATCTTATTGGTTGCAGTTCTCATCGCATCGAGTTGCTCAAAAAAGAAACAGAATAGCTTGCATGAGCTTCAGGAAAAGTATCTTCCT
>JAFSSN010000146.1 GCA_017450985.1 Bacteroidaceae bacterium | reverse complement strand
GTTGCAGCCATCACCAAGGTCTTCTCCATTGATGATGAAGAAGTCTTGGATGCCATGGTTAATGAATCTGATGAGCTTGCCCATATTTGTGAATTATATCAATGTAAAATGGCGAGTTAAGAACTCCCGAAACTTAAATAAGCAAAAATATAACGACAGTACAAAAATACGAACAAAAAACAAGAATCTAACCACTCCGGGTGGCATTTTTGTAGTTTTGGGGCGATTTGGGTGTCTTTTGTTTCTCGAAATCAGCACAACACATCGTCTGAAATGTAATTGTTTGTTAAAATTTGTTCTGTCCCCACGGCTTTGAAACTGTGGTGTCAAGTCATGACCGAATCTCCTTCGTATCTCCTTTGTGTTTTCTATGGATGTTCTCCGTATTTTCAACGGGTTTTCTCCGTATTTTCTCCGGGTAAAATCCGTAGAAATCCGTAAAAAACCCGTTGAACAACCGTAGAAATACGTAGAAGCCTCGAAGGTGTATCGGTGGTGTTATGTGTGTAACATCTTGTTTATCACTTCTTTTCTACGCTCCAGTTAATCTCCGTAGGATTGCTGATGGCCTTTACAATCAACGGAATGTGCTCGTCGTCCTTTATCCACAATTCTGCTCCTTCGGCATCGTCCTTCACGTGGAATATGCCGTCGGCACGGTCGGCTACGCGAAACTCCGTGCCTGACAGACGGCACGTGCCGCGCTCTCTCAGCGACTGCAATACGTCGTGCGATACGACTGCAAACAGTTCGTCGTCGGACAGCGTTATGTGCTGGCCGTCAAGAGGCTGCAGGTAGCATATATCCTTTGCATGGCGGCGTGCCTCGGCGGTCATGGTGTAGGTGCCCTGCCAGTATTTCAGGTTGCGCTTTATGCCCCAGTACATGACGAGTGAGCCGTCAGCCGTTTCCTTGAACGATACGTCGAAGCGGCGCGTCTGTCCGTGAAGCTTGTAAACGAAGCGGTAGGGCGTTGACACTTCGATGCTCAGTTCGCCACCCTGCAGGAGCTGCTGGTGGGTGATGCGGTTGCCGCTCAGCGAAGTGCCGTTCCAGAAGGCACGGCTTTGGTTGCCCTCGCGTGTGGTGATGTGTACCGTGGCACCGTTGTCGAGGTGCATGGTGACACCCTTCAGCAGAGGCTCATGAACGATGTAGTAGTTGTGTCCGGCGTTAGGGTAGAGACCCATGGCGTGGAAGGCGTACCACGATGACATGGCTCCGCCGTCGTCGTTGCCCGGCAGTCCGTCGGGGCGGTCGCTGTAGTTGCGTTCTATAATGTTCCTGACGGTGAAGCTCGACTTGTCGGGGCGGTTCACCCAGTGGTACAGACACGGCGTCATGAACGACGGCTCGTTGGCTACGTTATAGTAGCCGCGGGCAAAGAAACGGTCGAGGCGTTGCTCGAATGCCGCCCTGCCGCCGCAGGCTTCTATCAGGCCTTCTATGTCGTGGGAAATGCTGAAGGAGTATTCCCACGACGATGCTTCGTAGAAGAAGCAGTCCCACCATGCGCAGTACCACGGTCCTTCGTACGACACGTCGGGCGTGTAGCGGAACATGCGCTGCTGCAGCCTGCTGTGGCCGTATGGTACCGAGTCGAGCCATTCGCCGTCGGCATTGCGCGGCATGATGAATCCTCTCGCGCCGTCGTGCTCATAGTCACGCCTCCAGAGATTCTTCCATCGTTCGCTCTGCTTCATGTACTGAGCGTACACGTCCGTCTTGCCGAGGCTCTTTGCCACCTGGGCTATTGCCCAGTCGCAGAATGAGTACTCGACGGTTCTGTTGCCGCCTCGCGCAATGCCGTAGGGCACGTAGCCCAAGGTGTTGTATTCCTTCAGTCCGCCTCGCCCTTCCGCCTCGTCGTCCTTAGGAGCCACGGTGGCATCCTTGAGCATGGCCTTGAGCGCGTATTTATAGTCGAGTGTCAGTCCCTTGGCAAGTGCGTCGGCAATGACAATCTCGGCGTTCGAGCCGCCCTGTGTCCTGCCGTTCGAGTTGCCGCTTCGGGCATCGGGCATGTAGCCAGTCAGCTTGTAGATGTCGAGCAGCGACTGTGCCATCTGTGTGGCGCGCTGTGGGTCGAGCAGCGTAACGAGCGGGGTGCTTGTGCGGTATGTGTCCCAGATGGCGTAGTAGTCGTCGTAGAGTCCGTTGTCCTTGGTGCGGTCAACGGGCATGAGCATGGTGTGGTAGAGAGCCGTGTAGAACATACGTTTCTGTGCCTCCGGCGTGTCGTCTGGCAGTTCCACCTTGCCCAGCAGCTTTTCCCACTTGTCCAGACATTCGTGGTAGGTGCGGTCGAAGTCCCAGTGCGGAATGTCCTCCTGCATGTTGCGCCTTGCCTTGTCGATTGACACGAAGCTGATGCCCACTTTTATGTCCACGGCGCTGTTGCCTCCTGCGGTCTTGTATGCCCTGCGCTGCGCGTGGAAATACACGGTGTAGGGTGCGCCGTTGTTCCATCCGCCGCTGATGCGCTGCCATCCGCTCAGACTGCCGTCGCTGTTGGCCGTCACTTCGCCGCCTTCGTACTGCTGTGCCTCGCGTGCATTCGGTACGGGGCTGCGGCCGAGGAAATGGCTTATATCTACCTTCAGCATAACTTCGTCGGCAGAGTGGCCTTCAGCCGCCGTGAAGCGGTAGTAGGCGGCACGCTCGGCCGTGGTGACTTCGGCTTTCCACCCGTTCTCACGGAACGTGCAGCTGTAGTAGCCGAGGCTGATGTTCTCCGTGGCGCGGTGAAGGGGTTTGCCGAACACGTCGAGGAGTATGTTGCCGTACTTCGGTCCACCTCCCGTGCCGCTGACGTGGGTCTGCGAAAATCCGCTCACGGCCTCCGGCATGGCTGCCCAACCGGCATTGTTATCTACTCCGCAGTCGGGCGACGGCTTGCACATTCCGTAGGGGCAGCTTGCGCCTACAAACACTCGGCCGAGCCCCTCGCTGCCTATGCGAGGGTCAACGTAGTCGGTCACGCTGCTCTGTGCGAACAGCCGTATGCCTGCCAGAAACAGCGCGGCAAATATGGTTCTTCTTATTTTCATACGGGTAAACAAATCGTCCCTTATCCAACGATGTGTGAATCGGTTGGGTAAGGGACGTATGACTGGTTATAGGCATCTGCCGTAAGCATAATGTCCTGTCTATTCTTCGATATATACTCGCTGTACGCGGTTTGACACGCCCGTCAGCACTTCGTATGGTATGGTGCCTATCACGTCGCTAAGCTCTGTGACTGGCAGCTCGTCGCCGAAGATGATGGCTGTGTCGCCCACCTTGCAGTCGATGTCGGTGACGTCAATCATGCAGACGTCCATACATATATTGCCTACATACTCGGCCTTCTTGCCGTTCACGAGGCAGTAGCAGTGGCGGTTGCCGAGATGGCGGTCAAGGCCGTCGGCATATCCCACAGGTATGGCTGCTATGCGGCTGTCTCGCTGCAGGATGGTCTTGCGGCTGTAGCCGATGGAGTCGCCAGCCGGCACGTCGCGTATCTGGAGTATTGTGGTCTTAAGCGTTGCAACGTTGTTGATGACCTTGTTGTTGCGTGAGTTGATGCCGTAGAGGCCAAGTCCGAGACGGCACATGTCGAGGTGGTACTCAGGGAAGTGCTCTATGCCCGCAGAGTTGCAGATGTGTCGAATAATCTTGTGGGCGTATGCTGCCTGCAGTTCCTCGCATCCCTTCATGTAGAGGGCGAACTGGTGGCGTGAGAACTCGTCGAAGCTGTCCTCGTCGCTGCCTACGAAGTGGCTGAATACGGAGCAAGGCACGAGTGCTGTCTGACGCTTCAGTCGGTCTATCAGGCGAGGCATGTCCTTCTCCGGGTTGAAGCCTAAGCGGTGCATGCCTGTGTCGAGCTTGACGTGTATAGGGAAGTTGGTGATGCCTTCCTTCTCTGCGGCATGGATAAGGGCTTCCAATATCTCGAAACTATAGACTTCAGGTTCAAGCTTGTAGTCGAACAGCATCTTGAAGGAGGTCATCTCCGGGTTCATAATCATGATGTTGCTCGTGATTCCAGCCTTGCGAAGGTCTGCTCCCTCGTCGGCAACAGCCACGGCAAGGTAGTCAACGCCGATGTCCTGCAGGGTCTTGCTGATTTCGAGCGAGCCTACTCCGTATGCGCTTGCCTTGACCATGCACACGAGCTTTGTCTCAGGCTTCATGAACTGACGGTAGTAGTTCACGTTGTTCTTCAGGGCGGTGAGGTTCACCTCCAGTATGGTCTGGTGTACCTTCAGCGTGAGGAGGTCGGACAGGCGGTCGAAGTTGAACTTGCGTGCGCCCTTGATGAGTATGAATTCATTCTTGAGCTGTGCGAAAACATCGCTGACGATTAGCTCGTTGGTGTTGGCAAAGCTGTGGAACTCCATAGGGAAGTAGCCGCCGCAGCAGCTTATCTCCTCGCCCACGCCGATGACCTTGTTGATGCCTCGGCTCTTTGCCATCTGCGCCACGCGGCTGTAGAGGCTCTTTGGCGACTCGCCGCTCTGGAGTATGTCTGAAAGGATGAGCGTGCGTGTCTGTCCCTTCTTGTCAGGACGGCGCGACATGAAGTCGAGTGCTATGTCGAGGCTCTGCACGTCGCTGTTGTAGGTGTCGTTAATGAGCGTGCATCCGCGTATGCCGTCCTTCACCTCAAGACGCATTGCCACAGGCTCGAGCTTCGCCATGCGCTGGCACAGCTCTTCGATGGAGAGCGTGATGATGGAGCGCTGGGCTGAAGGGTTCTGCTCCACATACTCGCGTATGGCAAGTACGGTGGCAAAGCAGGTGATGGAGTTCTCTATGGCGGCGGTGTCGATGAAGTTGATGGTGTACTGGCCTATCTCGCCCCTGTATTGGAACTTGATGGTGGCCTGCTTCTCATCCTTCTCTATGCTGCGCACCATGAAGCTGCAGTCGTCCTCGGCGCGCTTCCATGTGAACTGGTTCACGCTTGTCGGGATGATTGCAGCGCAGTGGCGTATGGTGTTGTCGTTGAAGTTGAGCACTACGTTCTTGCAGTTCTTGAACAGCATCATCTTCTCGCTGCACTTTATGTCGTATGATATGAAGTTCTCCTGATGCGCTGCACCTACGTTCGTTATCACTCCTATGGTTGGCTTGACGATTGCCTCAATCTTCTCCATCTCGCCCATCCCGCTGATGCCTGCCTCGATGATGGCAAAGTCGTTGTGCTTATTTATGAGCCAGAGGCTGAGAGGCACTCCGACCTGTGAGTTGTAGCTTCGTGGCGAGCGGCACACATTGTAGTCGATAGACAGCAGCTGATAGAGCCACTCCTTGACTGTTGTCTTGCCGTTCGAACCGGTTATGGCTATGATAGGCAGGTCGAGCTGGCTGCGATGATAGGCAGCCAACTGCTGAATGGCGGATACAGATGATGTTACTATGAGAAAATTGGCATCGGAATAGTCTTTCCATGCCTCTGTCTTCGCAAATTCACTTCGGCGTTCCACGACGAAGTTTCTGACGCCTCTCTTGTACAGTTCTCCTATATACTTGTGACCATCGTTTTTCTGTGTCTTCATTGCGAAGAACAACGTCTCTTCAGGGAAACACAAAGAACGGCTGTCGATGAGCAGCCAGTTAATAGTATGCTCGGCGTTACCTACGCGTCGAGAGCCAATAATATTGGCTATTTCCGATACATCGTATTGCATAGTCTTGTAGTCATTTCTTTCTAAGATGCAAATATGCCACTTTCTTTTTAAATAATAACGATTATTTGTATAGAAATACCTCTGCCGTCTTCAAATTAGTTTGTAAGCCTCACATATTCATGCTGCCAGTTTGCACTTAACATGCTGCGTATATGTCTGAAACGCGGCACAGGGACGATTGGGGCGGGAAAGTGTAAAATTATTTGACACCCCACTGTAAAATATTTTTACAAACGTATGTTCATGCGGGCAAAAATCATGGTTGGCGAATGAAGGCGCACTAACTTTGCAGTGTCAAAAGAAAAAATGACGCAGTAAACATTGATTATTAACAAACAAAAATATGAAGATTATGAAGTCAGTTAAGGTTTTAGCAGCAGTTATCGCATCAGCAATGTTGAGTGTAAACGCTAATGCAGAGTCGTTAAATTCAAATGCGAAGGCAGCTTCTCCTAAGTCGGAGATTGCAGGCTCTGCAAAGAATGTTGATGGTGTTGACAAGTCAGTCAAGTTTGACTACGAGATTGACGAGCAGGGAAGAGTCACTTCGAGAGTACAGAAGGTATGGAACTCCTTCAACTGCGAATGGGAGCCAGTTGCTGCCTACAGCGTGAGCTACTCCGACTCTGAGACTGTTGTTACCTACGGCAAATATAAGAGGTCTAACGGAACATTCACCTACGACGTGCAGCAGCTTCGTCTGAACGCAAGTGAATATCCTTACGTTTTCAAGGCTCCTGCCAAGTAAGCTGTTACGGCTTAACTCGGAAGTTCCTCCGGCATGGCTGCCGCAGGGACGACGAGACAGGCAAGCAGCGAGCCAGACGCGTTTAGTTACCGAATTATTTTGCTGTCCAGAAAATGTGAGTTTACAACGTCCTACTAAATACAACAAAACATATCATTCACAACAACAAAACATATTATTTAGGACGTAAACAGATATAAATATGTTGTAGGCCGACTGCGGCGTGTGCTGCTGTTATGGAGAGCATGACAGGCAGGCACATGCGCCGTCGCAGCTGGATGAAGATGAAGTGCCCAGTCAAGCCACAACACAACAAAGTAATACAAGCAATAGACATAAAATTTTAACACACATCAGGCGGCAGGCTGTTTTTCTCTGTTAACGTTCCATGATTATGCCGGCCGCACTGATTAACTATGATTAAAAGGACTATTTATGACTATCAGATTAGAACAACCAAAAGACTACCGTGAAGTAGAAAACCTTACACGCGAAGCGTTTTGGAACGTGTATCGTCCCGGATGTACAGAACACTATGTACTCAATCAGTATCGCAACAATCCTGCTTTCATTCCCGAGCTTGACTTCGTAATGGAAGAGGATGGCAAGATAATAGGTCACGTAATGTATTCAAAGGCAGAGATTATTCTTGACGACGGTACGTCGTACCCTGCCTGGACATTCGGACCGATAAGCATTCACCCTGACTACAAGCGCAAGGGATATGGCCTGAAGCTCCTCAACCACTCACTTGAGGCGGCTAAGAACATGGGCATCGGTGTGCTGTGCATGGAGGGCAAGATCGGCTTCTACAAGCATGCCGGCTTCGACCTCGCAAGCAAGCTGAACATCCATTACCATGCCGAGCCGCGCGAATCGGAAGTGCCTTATTTCCTTGCACAGGAACTTATACCCGGCTATCTTAACGGCATAGAGGGAACGTACTGTCCGCCTAAAGGCTACATGGTGGCAGACGAGAACCCAGAGGACTTCGAGGCGTATGAGGCTACTTTCCCATACAAGGAGAAGGCGTTCAACGACGAGCAGCTGCCACAGATGTGCCAAAGCTGCGGCATGCCTCTCAACGAGAAGGTGCTGGGAACGAATGCCGACGGAAGCAAGAACTACGACTACTGCATCTACTGCTACAAGGACGGCGCTTTCACAGGCGACTTCACCATGGAGGGAATGATAGACTTCTGCTCTCAGTTCGTGGACCAGTTCAACAAGGACGCGGGTCAGAACTTCACGAAGGACGAGTATAAGAACCTGCTGCGCAGTTACTATCCTGTGCTCAAGAGATGGCGGTTGCCAGCCGACAAGTTGCCGCATGCCGCTTCGCCCCTCAAGCAGCAGTTAGTGGACGAGGTGAATGCTCTCAACATTCCCGGAATGCCGAAGATAGACAACCTGTTCATCGTGCAGGGGGAGTACATCAACAAGGAGTACGATATCAACGGCAACAAGGTGAAGCTTTTCGACGACAATGCAAACTACTGGGGCACGCAGGTGCCGAAGCAGGGAGCAGAGGAACGCTTCTTCGGCGTTGCCTGCGACGAGAAGACCATCGTCGTCAGCGAATACGGCAAGGACTGTGCCGACTTGGAGTTAGTAATGATTAAAAGACGATAAGATATGACTTGCACATCATCACATACGGGACTGGATGCGAGGAGCATACAGATGAAGCAGTTGTCGGTAGAGGAGTTCGCGAAGGCAGCCGACCACTACGAGGCGGACAATGCAGGAGTGTACAATGTATGCAAGAAAGACTATCCTGACATTCTTGCTGAGATTGAGGCAGAGCCGTTCAACGACCTGCTTGATGCAGGCTGCGGCACGGCACCTATGCTCTCGCTTCTCACGCAACGCTTTCCCATGGCTCACTTCACCGGCATCGACATCACGCCTAAGATGATTGAGGCTGCCAAGTCGAAGCAGCTGCCTAACACAACGTTCGTATGTGGTGACTGTGAAAGTCTGCCTTTCGACTCGGAGGCCTTCGATGTGATAATCTGTTCGCAGAGTTTCCACCATTACCCTTCACCCGAAGCGTTCCTTCGCAGTGCACGACGATGCCTGCGCGACAACGGCAGACTGATTCTGCGCGACATAACGTTCGGCAACATGCTGATACACTGGTTCATCAACAAGGTCGAACTGCCGGTACTCAACCGCCACGGCTATGGCGACGTGCATTTCTACAATCACCGTGAACTGCAGTCGCTGTGCAACGCGGCAGGACTGACACTCGAACGCTTCGAGCAGCGCAAAGGATTCAAGCTACATGCAGTAATAAGGAAAAAGAAAAACCAAGTAATATGAGACATATTAGATTTGCTACTTTTGCGACATTGCTGTTGCTCATGACGAGCATTGCGATGACAAGCTGTGGCGTTACGGCTGCCACGTCAAAGATTAACAAGGTTGAACTTGGCATGAACAAGGACGACATCAAGCAGCTTCTTGGCAAGCCTTTGTTCCGAAACGCCAATGAGACAGGTGAGGAATGGGGCTACCGTAAGGTGGTGGGCGACATACTTCAGCCCGAAGAGATGTACTTCATCGTTACCTTCGATGCAAATAACAAGGTTATTGCCTACAACTCGGTGAAGGCTCACACTCATATTCCTCATCAAGGCACTCCGGTGCATTAAGAAGCATAAAACATAACTGCTCACTATCATAATTTTCGCATTATTGCTGGCATGCCGGGAAGGCATGCCTTTTTTCATGTCCATCAGTCCGAAAACGCTTATGCCTTATTCCCGTTCGTTATGTGGAATGAGCGTCCGATACTCCTGCCGTGTCCTAAATTCCTGAGTTACTGAAACAAAAAGTCACTATGTTTGCAGATATAAATCCACATACATAGTGACTTTTCAACTTCAAAGGTAAGGCACTTTTTACCCAGTCTTCACCGTGGCCTACTCATTGCAGGATTGGAGATGATATATGAGACTGCTTTGCCTTCGACTTGTTTTTTAGGTGGATAGGCTGTGTTGCTTACGAGAACTTAATCATGCCCCTTTATGACCTCCAAACCATAAAACCGTAAAACCTTCCGACCTTATAACCTCCAAACCGTAAGACCTTACAACCTCATAACCGCCAGACCTTATACCCGCCTAACCATAAGACCGTAAAACCTCCCGACCTAATAACCTCCAAACCGTAAGACCTTACAACCTCCCGCCATCATCTTATAGGCTCACACATCTTAATATCAAGAATCACCAAGCCGTCATCGACAGCATCTATTTGGAAGCCGACAATCTTATTGCCGTT
>JAFSSN010000145.1 GCA_017450985.1 Bacteroidaceae bacterium | reverse complement strand
GGAAAAGAATAAGTCAGATTTCTTTTCTTGAAAGATAAAATCAACGATAAACGGCTATAAAAGCATAGAACATGTATCAAGATTCTTTCTGAAGTGAACTCACCGAAACGGTCGTTAGTTCTATGAGGCTATGAGTCTGACAATCTCGCCCTTCCACCCAAAAATATTGTTAAAAAAACGAAAGCTTTGTTCTGTATATGGTATAAAAGTTGTACTTTTGCAAAACAAGAAGGTGAAATTATGGCTTCTGACAAGGCACAATACATAGTGGCGTTAATAGCTGAGTTTGCGGCTCATTACGGACTGACGACAGTGCAGGCTGCACAGTATTTAGGCAGTCACAAGGCTCTTGAACTATACGACAGGCAGTATGACTACCTGCACACGCAGTCGTTTGCTTCCAATGTGCGTGAACTTACAGCCTATTGCCGCAGAATGGGAGGTACGCTATGATTACGCTATACCACGGTTCCAACGTATGTGTTAAGAATGTAGACCTATCCCTGTGCAATCCTTACAAGGATTTTGGCCGGGCGTTCTATCTTACGGAAGACAAGGCACAGGCTATGGATGTGGCCAATGCCCGTGTTGACATTTTCGGTGGTGAGCCAGTGATAAACGAGTTCCTTTTCGATGAGGCCCTGCTTTCTGACGGGACACTCTCTTTCAAGTCTTTCGATGCATACACCGAAGAATGGGCAGATTTCGTCTATCAGCATCGTGACGAGACCAACGTTCCGCCATATATGCATGGCTACGATGTGGTCTATGGCCCGATAGCCAATGACCGTGTAGGACTACAAATTCGTAACTACCGCCTAGGTAATATCAGCAAGAAAGAATTCCTTCGCAGACTGAAGTATATGAAGGGCATCACCTTCCAGTATGCCTTTTGTACGCTTCGTGCCGTAGAAAATCTGTTGTGCAATGAAGGTAAGTGAGCAAGAGTTCCGTTTTATGGTGGAGGGAATTACATCCGACCTTATCCAACTGCTTATGGATAGGGAGCGATACACTTTGCCGAAGGCAGTGGAGGCAGTGTACGGCTCTGACATCTATCAAGCCCTGTTGCGTCCCGCATCCAATTTGTATGTCCAGAGTTCCGGCTATGTGTATGAGTACTTGTTGAAGGAACTAAATTCAAGGGCTTTGACATCTGTATCTTAGCAAGTATACATTCAACGTCTTCGGTGCCTATAAGGTCACTTACTTCAATGCCTGCCGTGAGTACTGCGAGCAGATGGGCGGCGACTGGCGCAAGGTGCACACCAGCATACTCCTCTCCGGCTACATCAACGACACCCACACCTACGTACCCGGTCCCGACGGCAAGTTCGGTTATGGCGGCAAATGCTTCCCCAAAGATGTCAATGCCTTTGCCAAGATGACCGAAGGCACGCCACTTGGGACCCTGCTTGAGCATCTGCATGAGCTGAATGTGCATTTCCGTGGATTCGAGGAACACATCTAAAATAAAATAATGTCATGACCGCTTGCATAGCCCATAACAAAGCTCCCATGTCCGTGAACCATTCAGGTCCTCGCCTTTTGTTCACGGACATGGGAGCATGGGCTATATGCCTCAATGTTCAGTACAGCATCCCGAACAGCCACAGAGGAATTTTGTTTCCGAAGCCTATCTCAAGGTTGTCAGCAGCAACATAGCTGTTGGGCATGTCCTTGATTTGGTTGAAGCCTTTCTTTGCACCACCCACCTCAAAGAGGTAGGTGTCATCGATAAGGAAGTCTCCCTGCTTGGACTGCTTGATGTCGTAACCCACTGTCAACTGGCCTGTGAAGTAAGCCTCACGCATACTGCCTTCGTCGGGTGCCGAGGTAATGGCTGTCATGATGTTGGTATTGTCAATGAGGATTTTGTCCGGCTTGCCCACCGTCTTCAAACCTTTACCCTCGATGTGTATCTGGCGGATGAGCGAGGCCCGTTCCATCAGTCCCAGCAGACGTATCAGCTGATTGCGTGTGGTGTCTATGGTCTGACAGAGCGACGTGATTTTGGGGGTGAACGGTGGCAACCCTGCCAGCACCACCAGCAGACGTTTCATCTTCTGCAGCGTCTCGTGGCCCACATCCTCCACGGCAGGAATAT
>JAFSSN010000144.1 GCA_017450985.1 Bacteroidaceae bacterium | reverse complement strand
CGCTAACGCTTTACTTGCTTGGAGTAAAAAAGGAGTTAAGCGGAGTTAATTCCGCTACGCTCCATGGAGTAAAACGGACGTTTGACTGTTTACGGATGCGTTTTAAGCGAAATAGTATCGTCCTGAGCGAAGCGGTTACTCTTTTTTACTTCACGAAGTTAACTCCAGTTAACTACTTGCGAAACTTCAGTACAAGATATATGAATATAAAAACATTTCTACTTACAGCCACAGCAGCACTTATGTCTGCATCATGTTGTGGTAACGAAGTTGGCAAACAGGCTGACAAGGATACGAATGGCAAGAAACTGGTAGTGTTCTTCTCGCATACGGGCGAAAATTATGCGGTAGGCAACATCAAGGTTGGTAACACTAAAATAGTAGCTGACTACATAAGTGATTACACCGGGGCTGACCAGTTTGAAATCGTATGTGTGAAGAATTATGACATAGCTTACAAGCCTTTGTGCGACCTTGCTAAGGAGGAACAGCAGAAGGGGGAACTTCCCGGCTATAAGGGTGACATTGACACGACGCCGTACGACACAATATTCATTGGCGGTCCGGTATGGTGGGGCACTTATCCGCAGGTCATGTTCACGTTCTTTTCTAAACATGACTTGAATGGTAAGACTATAATTCCGTTTACGACTCATGAGGGAAGTGGTCTGGGTTCAACGGTCAGCAACCTCAAGAAGCAGTATCCGAAGGCCAACATACAAAAGGGGTTCTCAATCTATGGTCATGAGGTGCGTACGGGCAAGGAAAAAGTTCAGACATGGCTTAAATCGTGCGTTAAGTAACTGTATGACACCTACAATTGGAGAAATAGATGTTTGTTGAGAAATAGAAAATACTTAGGCACTTTTGTGTTGAATATGAAGAGCCACTATGTTTGCAGACGCGAATCTACATACATAGTGGCTCTTCTGTATTTCTCAATAAGGCCCTCCTTACTTCGTTCCGTCCATGGCAGACGATAGGGGACGGATATTACCTTTTTCTTTCATTTGTTTAGTACAGAACAGATACTGGCCAAATATTGGAGAGGCATAAGACACACAACGAAGATACAATAAACTTGCACAGGAATAGCGTTAAGATCACATTTGAAAGAATAATTATTTTACTCCAAGCAAGTATCGCTAACGCTTTACTTGCTTGGAGTAAAAAGGTGTTAAGCGGAGTTAATTCCGCTATGCTCCATGGAGTAAAACGGACGTTTGACTAATTAATAATTAATTTGATGAACAGAGTAACTTTCATTCTTCATTCTTCACTCTTCACTCCGCCTTAGGCGAAAGAGTACCGTCCTGAGCGAAGCGGTTACTCCTTTTTACTTCACGAAGTTAACTCCAGTTTACTACTTGTGAAACTTCAGTTATTTTATCTTTTTTCTTGATAAAATGTTGCTTTTTTAATTGAACATTCTCAAACAACAAGTACAACTATTCTTGCAAAAGAATGTGTAAAGACATAATGAGCAAAAAACAGTCTTTTGACCAAATGTTAAAAATATTACATAATGATAAAAAAATACGTTATAATATAGTGGTGTTATTGTAGTATAAATTAGTAATATTGGGATCATCCTCCCAAGTGCCTCCCTTCTGCCTCCTATGTACCTCTCTTTTGACTCTTATATGCCTCTCAACATGCTCTGTGTTGAAACTCTCCGACATGTATGTACCAATAAGAGAAACATAGGAGAAGCATGGGAGGCACAAAAGAGGCATGAGGAAAAAGACAATTATTTTCTTGTGAAATAAGGTAAAAGAAAGATATGGTGTTATACTAATGTAATGTCAATATAACGAGTCGTGCTATCCGATTTTTTATAGTGAATTAAATCTATGCATATAAATAATGGGGAGCATTTGCTCCCCATTATTTATATTTATGAAAAAACTTATGTTGCTTAATCTACCTTAATGTCTTTGTTCACGTTCTTGCATCCAATGACTGAGTAGTAGAGGATGTAAGCCACCATAGCGATTATGACCCAGTAGGAAGTAATCGGGTCAACGGACAAAGATACCTTGCGCTGGATAATTGGCATGATGCCACCACCAACAACCATGGTCATGAAAAGTCCTGAAGCAGGTGCTGTGTATTTGCCGAGGCCCTCTACTGCAAGGTTGAAGATTCCACCCCACATGATGGATGTACATATACCGCAGGCTGCAATGGCAAAGCACTTGACTGGTACAGGAACGCCGTTAAAGTCGGATGTGATGTCACTTGGCATAAAGATGGCGAAAAGAAGAAGTACGATGGCAACGACTGATACTGTTATCATTTGCGTCTTTGTACTTACCTTGCCACTAATGAATGAGCTGAGGAAACGGCCGCACATCATGAGAAGCCAGTAGGCTGCTGCGAAAGAGCCACCGACGGTTGATGCACCCTCAATGATGTTACCGTCAATCTTCAAGTTTGAAATGTAGAAGTTGAGCTCGGCAGGAATACCTATTTCAACGCCTACGTAGAAGAAGATTGCAATAACGCCGAGAACTGTGTGACGGAACTTCAATGGGCTTGTGACGCTTACCTTCTCTGTAATCTCTGCCTGTGGCTCAGGTATGTTTACTCTAAGAATGATGAAGAAAGAGATTGAGAACACGGCCATTCCCACGAAGAGTAGTGGAGATACTGCACTCATGGTTGTGTCTTGAGTGAGAGTTCCTACAAGGACACCAGTAAGGAGTGGGGTGAGTGTACCTGTAAGTGAGTTGAGCGTACCGCCAATCTGAATGTACTGGTTACCCTTGTTTCCACCACCGCCAAGGATGTTGAGCATAGGGTTTACGACTGTGTTAAGCATACATACGCAGAAACCGCAAATGAATGCTCCAAGAAGGTAAATGATGAGGTTGATAGCAACAATCTGTCCTGCCTTTTCTGGAGTTCCGAGAAACTCGGCAAGGAAAGCAGGAAGTGTTCCTGCCTGCACGTCGCCTCCGAAGATGCTTGAAAGATACTGAATGGCAAGTCCTACGACACCTACTACAAGGGCAATGAGGGCAGTCTTCTTGTATCCGTACTTAATAAGCATGTTGCCCGCAGGAATACCCATGAACAGATAGGCTGCAAAGTTCATCATATTGCCCATCATGCCTGCCCAAGGATAAGTAAATCCCCAAATGTTACCGAATGGGGCACCCATGTTTGTTACAAACGATATCATCGCGAAGATGAAACACATGGTAACGATGGCTACCATGTTAGAATTTGATTTAGACATTTCGTTGTTTTGTTTAGTTGTTAAAGTTTTGTGAGTTAGGAGCATTACACCTTAATTGGCTTGGAAGAATAGAATGGTGTGCTTGCTTTTTCTCTAATCGAAGAAAAAGGACTCAAGAAACCTTGAGTCCCCCAATTAAAAATCTTTTTATAAAAAAATAACTTAAGCGAGTTTACGTGAACCGTCGCCAATAACACCGTCGATTACGATAGGCTCCTTAACGGACTTGTCCTTGAACTTAGCTACGGCAGTCTTAACGAAGTTGTCGTAAAGCTCGTCAGCAACAAGGTTGATTGTACAGCCTCCGAAACCACCACCCATGATACGTGAGCCGGTTACAGAGCATTCCTTAGCAATGTCGTTGAGGAAGTCAAGCTCTTCGCATGATACCTCATACTCCTTTGAAAGGCCATAGTGAGTCTCGTACATCTTCTGACCTACAGTCTCGTAGTCGCCTCTCTCAAGTGCATCGCAGACAGCAAGCACACGGTCCTTCTCACCAAGAACGAATGTTGCACGCTTGATATCCTCAGCAGATACATCACCAGATACTTCCTTCAACTCGTCCCATGTAGCCTCACGGAGAGTCTCAATCTTCTTCTCTGGGTGCTTAGCCTTGATAGCCTTAACTACGTTCTCACAAGAGTTACGACGGTCGTTGTATGGAGAACCGGCAAGCTCGTGCTTAACGCAAGAGTTGATGAGGACAAGCTTGTAGCCCTTTGGATTCCATGGGAAGTATTCAAATTCGCCAGAACGGCAGTCGAGACGCATGAGGTTGCCCTTCTTACCAAATACTGATGCGAACTGGTCCATGATACCACAGTTTACGCCGAGGTAGTTGTGCTCTGTTGACTGGCCAGCCTTTGCGAGATCCATCTTGCCAATCTTATTGTCTCCGAAGAGATCGTTAATAGCAAAGGCAAAACAGCTTTCAAGGGCTGCAGAAGAAGACATACCTGCACCGAGTGGAACGTCACCAGCGAAAGCTGTGTCAAATCCCTTTACAGGAACACCAAGCTTCTCCATTTCCTTTGCAACTCCAAAGATGTAGCGGAAGTGGCTTGCCTTTGGACCGGCAGGATCGTCGAGTGAGAACTCTGCATAATCCTTAAGGTCGATAGAGTATGCCATGATTGTACGAGTGCCGTTAGGACGAATCTCTGCAATCATGCCTTGTTCAACTGCTCCTGGGAATACGAATCCACCATTATAATCTGTATGCTCACCAATAAGGTTGATGCGACCTGGTGATGCATAAACTGAACCTGGTTCACCACCGAGGTGCTTCTGGAAACGCTGTCTAACGTCATCTATAGTCAATCTCATAATTTGTTAGTGTTTATAAGGTTTAACATTAAAATTATTACTTTACTTATTTATTCAATCCGATCTTGCTACCGAAGTTGCAGAACCAGAATACGTATGCGTAGTAAACGAACATCAGCATGATGGCAACACCTACACCGAGTGAAGGATTGTCAACGATAGCACCCATGACGAGTGGGAGAGTGGCACCACCAAGTACACCCATATTGATAAGGCCTGATGCGTTCTTTGTATGTGGGCCTAAGTCCTGAAGACCGAGGTTGAAAACGAGTGGCCACATAACTGAGTGGAACAAACCTGCTGCAAGCATAGCATATACAGCTGACATGCCTGGCAAAACGAATGATACGCCTACGCAAATTGCTCCGCCAAAGATACATGCTGTAAGGAGCTGACGTGCCTGGAACTTAGCGAGGATAGCAGAACCGACGAAACGACCTACCATCATACCGCCCCAATAGAATGGGAGGAAGTCTGTAGCAGAGCCCTGAAGGTCTGGATTAGCCTTCCAGAAAGCTGGAAGCATAGATGGAATACCAATTTCAAGACCCATGTACATTGCGATTGCAATAGCACCGAACCATACGTGTGGATACTTGAATACTGAACTCTTATACTGCTTAGTGTCAACAGAAGCATCTGCGCTGTCTTCAGTCTTGTCCTTGTCTGGATCAGGAAGTTTGATGAAGAAGAGGATTGCAGCAATCACGAGTGTGAAGATACCAAGACCGAGGAACGGACCAGGAACGTTTGCAGGAACCTTTGGCTTGTCGGCAATAATCACGTATGTGATGAACATAGGCGCAACAGTAGTAGCAACAGAATTCAAAGCCTGTGAAAGAGTCATGCGGAAAGCACCGCTCTCAGGTGCGCCGAGAACCATTACGTAAGGATTGGCAACAAGCTGGAGCATAACAACTCCGAGAGCAACGAGGCTCATGCAGCAAAGGAATACCGTGTAAACGTTTGGAGAATCGAGCGAAGCCGAAACACCCATATAGTTTGCTACGAAACCTAAAGCAACGATGGTAAGACCAAGTACAAGTGTTGACTTGTAACCAATCTTGTTCATCATCATAGCAAATGGGATAGAGAAGAAATATGCTCCGTAAAAGAACGTATTTACAAGCTGTCCCTGCGTATCCGTCAGATTGAAAGCTTCCTTACAGAACTCAATCATGGAATTGTTCATCGTGGTCACGAATCCGATAAGGAAGCACACTATGAACACAATTATCAACGGAAAGAGATAATTTGGTTGATTTTTCTGTGACATATTAATGTTCGTTAATAAGTTTGGTTATTAAATAATTATGTTGATTTGTATATTTGATTCTTTAACTAAGATAAGCCTAAGAATTGCAAACTGAAGGGTCACAATTCTTAGGCCGTATGTGATTATAATGTGTCAAACTTATAAATCGTCTTCTGTGTATACTTCTCTCCTGGGTTGAGAACTGTTGAAGGGAAGTATGGACGGTTTGGAGAGTCTGGGAAGTGCTGGCACTCGAAGCAGATGCTTGAACGGCGTGGAGCTGTAGCACCGTGCTGGATAGGGTAGCCTGTTGCCCAGTTGTCTGTATATACCTGAACGCCAGGCTCTGTAGTGTATGTCTCGAGTACACGTCCTGACTTAGGCTCTGTAAGACGACATGCAAGTGAAAGCTCACCAACTTCGCGCTTGTTGCACACGAAGCAGTGGTCATATCCTGCACCGTTGCGTGTCTGCTCATCATCAGCGTCAATATCCTGACCTACAGGCTTAGCCTTACGGAAATCGAAAGGAGTACCCTCCACCTTGCGAATTTCGCCAGTAGGGATAGATGTCTCATCAATTGGAATGTAGAAGTCGCAGTTCATCTCCAAGAGCTGGTCTTCAATACCTGGAGTAGGATTAGCTATTCCCTGAAGTGAGAAGAAGGCATGATGAGTGAGGTTAATGATTGTTTTCTTGTTTGTTGTAGCAAGATATTCAAGTATGAGTTCATTGTCATCAGTCCATGTGTACTCAACGGCAATCTTCACTTCGCCAGAAAATCCCTCGTGACCATAAGGAAGTACGATGTTGAGAGTTAGGTTCTGGTCACCTGTCTTGTAAGCATCCCAAACCTGTGCATGAAGACCTGTAGGACCACCGTGAAGGGCGTTAGGACCGTTGTTGATAGCGAGGCTGTACTCCTTGCCGTTAAGCTGGAACTTACCCTTGCAAATGCGGTTTCCAAAGCGTCCGATAAGTGTTGAAAGGTATGGTTCTGGAGAGTTGATGACACCGTCAATAGTATCATGTCCCTGAATTACATTTGCCACTTTACCATCTTTGTCTGGTACCATTATAGCGACGATAGCACCGCCGTAGTTTGTTACTGCAACCTCATATCCGTTGCTATTTTTAAGAATGAAGAGGTCTGTCTTTTTTCCATGAACCTCTTTCTGAAAGTCTGCGGGATTCAGACCGCATAGATTGTTAGATGTGCTCATATCTTATTATTCATTTAATTTGTTTTCCACGCATAATACCTTTGGTATAAGGTTCTGCATCATTTTCTTGCAAATAAAACATATTTTTTTCACTTGGACGAAAAAATACAACAATATTTTGCATTTTTTATGAATTATCTTGTCCATTACGGAAAGAGGACAATAAATCTGCAACAACAAAACTACTTCCTCCGACGTATATGAAGTCGTTTTCTGCGGCATCTTCTCTTGCCTTGCAGTATGCCTCAGCCACGGTTGGATAGGCGTTTCCGGCAAGTTCATGGCGTGCTGCAAGCGCCTGTATGTCGCTGTATGGCATGGCACGTTTGACGCTTGCCTGAGTGAAATAATAGACGGCATTCTTAGGCAGCATCGACAGCACTCCGTTGATGTCCTTGTCGTTAACCATTCCAAGCACGACACGCATTTTGCCCTTACTGCACCTGTGTCTCATAACCCAGTTCATCTGTTTCACGATATGTTGGAAACAGCCGACGTTATGTCCGGTATCGCAAATAGTATAAGGATGTGAATCAAGTTCTTGCCACCTTCCCATTAAACCAGTATTTTCACAGACATACATAAAGCCTTTACGTATGTCATCCTCTGTCAATTGATTATTCAATAGTGGATTAAGATACTTAACAGCACATAGAATAGTGTTAGTATTCTTTATTTGACAAGTACCTCCAAGCTCAGAATAGAAACTACCGTAAGTCTTTGTCATGTAATCTATTCCGCCCTTCATGTTATATTCAGAGCTGACTATTTCCTGTTCTTCTTCGGCAAAGTGTATGGGGGCGTTCATATCTTTAGCCTTGGCCGAAAAGACAGGTCGCGTCTCGTCAACAACCTCACCAATGACAACAGGAGTATCAGACTTAATGATACCAGCCTTTTCACCGGCAATTTTTGCAAGCGTATTGCCCAAAAAGTTTACATGGTCAAAGCTTATGTTGGTAATCAAGGAAATAAGCGGTGAAATGATGTTTGTACAGTCAAGTCGTCCACCAAGGCCAACCTCTATGACTGCTATGTCCACATGCTCGTCAGCAAAGTAACGAAGAGCCATAGCCGTGGTAAGTTCGAAGAACGAAGGATGAAGCGGTTCGAAGAATGAACGATGCTTTGCCACGAAATCAACCACATATTGCTCGGGAATCATTTCGCCATTCACGCGTATTCGTTCACGAAAGTCGATAAGATGGGGCGACGTGAACAATCCGACCCTATATCCTGCCTGCTGGAGTATTGACGCCAAAGTGTGTGAGCATGAACCCTTACCGTTGGTGCCTGCTATGTGTATTGTCTTGTACAAACGATGAGGATGCCCGAAATGCTCGTCAAGCATCTCCGTATTATACAATCCCTCCTTATAGGCATCCTTTCCTATGTTCTGAAATAAAGGAGCACTCGTAAAAAGATACTCCGTAGTCTCTTTGTAAGTCATTATCTTAATTAGTTAAAACTCAATAAGAAGTCGTGCGTTGATTTGACGGCTGGTTAAATAGTTTGGTACGGCATATTGGTTGTTTGTAATGTCCGTAACCCAATAGTATGAATTGACGTTACTAATATCGAGAATGTTAAACACATCAAGTCCAAGCCATACGTTACGAAGGTTTCGGCCAATACCGTTATATATATTTCGCTTCTCGTTATTGAGCAGCCTGTAGCTTATACCCAAGTCCACACGACGATAAGAAGGCATTCTGAATACCTGTTTCTCACGTCCTGTGTGTGGAGGTCCGAAAGGCAGACCACCTGCATAATGTCCCTTGAGCGTAACCTTCCACTTATCAGTATTAGGGAAGTAGTCGCTAAAGAATATTGAGAAGTTGAAACGCTGGTCTGTAGGCCGTGGTACCCATGAACCGTTAATCTTCTCCTCCGTCTTCATGATGCCGCAGCTTATCCATGAGTCCGTACCAGGTACAAACTCGCCATAAAGCTTCAAGTCAAGTCCCACGGCATATCCCGATGCTATGTTTCCACCATAATATACCACACGCACATTGTCGATGTTATATGGAATGAGGTCACTAAGAGCCTTGTAGTAAGTCTCGGCAGTAAACTTGAAAGGACGGTTGTCATATCTGAACTTATACTCACCGCCAAAAACGAAGTGTACAGAACGCTGTGACTTAATGTCCTTATTGATATATGCTGTTGTATTGCCGTTCACGCTTGTTGTATCGCGCATTTCTTTGTAGAAAGGTGTCTGGTAATAGAGTCCAGTAGAGAAGCGCAACGTCAAGTTTTCATTATTTGTTGGGATGAAAGCAATTGTGGCACGAGGACTGAACAGAGTCTCCTTGTTCCAATTCCAATGAGTAACACGCGCGCCATAGTTCAATACAATCTCACCCTCGTCATATTTCTTGCGATAAGAATCTTGTACAAACAGCTCCATGTGTCTGCTCTTTTCCTCATTGTTTGAAGCAAGGTTGTAAATGAGCGACAAGTGGTCAGCACTACGAGGAAGAGAATAGCCTGCCGAGTCACGCATTTCCCATTCACGCATCGTCTCGCTCACATGTTCAAACTTCATCAGCGCTCCATAGCGCAAGTCATGAGTGGAGATACGGCTTCTACCAGTGAAGCCGACATTCACTACAGAAGCATTCAGACGGTTGCGTGCATGCTCGAGATATTTGCCGATAGCAAGACTGCCGTCTTCTTCGCCGCTCTGCGTCAGCCAATACTCACCACTGATATCGTATGTCTCACGCTCAGTTGTCTTGAAGGCCGAAAGATTGAATGTAAGTTCATTGTTTGCATTAAACAGATGCTTCGCAGAAAACGAGCCGAAATAAGTATTGAACTTATCCTGCTCCTTACCGTCGAAATACACCTTGAACTCCTTCACATCCTCCGTCGTACCGAACTTCGTCGTGCGGTCGGAAGGCTTGAAGTTATAGTCATTAGTCGAGATGACGCCAATAAGGTCAAACGTCCATGTCCTTGCCGGCGACCAGCTCCAATACGTCTGGTAGTCAAAATCGCGTGGGGCATACTCGCCGTTCGTATCGAGCGTGCCCAACAAGTTCTTCATAGTCTTGTAACGTATGGCATGAGTCATGCTGAACTTCTGTGTTCCATAGCCTACATACCCCGATGCTCCGAGGAAACTGCCCGACACGGCACCTTCAAATCCCTTGACTTTCTTGTATGTGATGTCGAGTACAGACGACATCTTCTCGCCATACTTTGCATCGAAACCGCCAGCCGAGAAGCCTATACGCTCCACCATATCAGGATTGATGATGGAGAGTCCTTCCTGCTGTCCGCTGCGAATGAGTAGGGGACGATACACCTCAATGCCGTTAATATAGACAGAGTTCTCGTCAAACGAACCGCCACGTACGTTATATTGTGAGCTAAGTTCGTTGTGCGTACTTACACCGGCCTGGGTTGCAATAATCTGCTCCACGCCGCCTCCCGACGCATTTCCCATGTGCTTCATGTCCTTAAAGTTCACGTCAGTCATGGCATTTGTCTGACGACGAATGTCGCTCACCTGTACCTCTCCAAGCTCAATACCAACCGAGTGAAGGGTTACGTTCAGCGTAACGGAGTCTGTCGGATTTCTCAACGTGCGCTTCACGGTCTCATAGCCAATCATGGAAAAGACCACGACGACGGTGTCTGCCGTCTCGCAAGTGAAACGATAATGTCCCTTCAAGTTACACGTTGCGCCTACAGGCTTTCCCTCTATTCGCACCTGTGCAAGTTCGACAGGCGATCTGTCCGTGTCGGTGACACGACCCTTAATTATGACGCTTTGGGCAGCAATGCTGCTCGAAAGCATCACAAGTATCATGAATAAAATATATAGTCTATAACTTTTCATCCTCCTTGTTAGATGTTTGCGCATCCTGATTGTCTTTCTTGTTCTTTGAATCCTGCTCCTTCTTTTCTTCCTCTGCTTGACGGCTTTTAATACCGAGCAATTCCTGAAGCGTGCAGAAGTCACGCTGAATGCTCACACCCAGTCCCTGAGTGTTGAGCGTACCCTTCGTGAAGTAGCGGTCGTTAGTCTGATTGTAAGCCTTGAGGAACGTGTTTCCGTTCTGCCACAGACGCCACATAAGCTCAAAGTCGCCCACAAAGGTTGAAGTGTTAGTGAGCGCATTGTCACGATATCCGAAGTTACCGTTTATGAGCAGACGGTCGTCAAAAAGCCTTCCCGAGAGTATTCCCTCCACATCCATGTCCTGCCAGCCTTTTTCACCGGTAGAGATACCAGTACCGAAGTTCCAGTTGCTGTTGGTTCCAATGATGTTCGAGAGCATCTGGTTAATCTGTCCGCTTATCGTTGACGATACGAACGAGTTGACAGCCTGACCAGACCTGTCCTCACCGTTTGCACGTGCAAAGTCGTTAGGGTAGAAGCGGTTTACGGCAAGCAGATAGATGACCTGCGTGTTCATCTCCTCTTCAGAAGTAATCATACTCTTCACAAGCTGCTGTATCTCCTCGCTCACGTTTGGCAGATTGATGTCAAACACGAAGTCCATGCTGCTAATCGTACCGGAAATGTCAAGTACGCAGACAACCTTTACCTTGTTGTTCTGCTTAGATGCCATAGTCGAAGTGAGGTCTGACAAAGGCACGTTATGAATCTCGTGGTTACAGATGAGATGAATGCCCGCGTCAAACGGATTACCGTTGAACACGACAGTACTTCCTTGCTGTATGCTAAGGTCACGATATACGAGGTCGTGCAGGTAGAGACGATAGCTTCCGCGCTCCACATTGTATGTTCCGAACAACTGGAACGCACCCTTATTGTGCCACTTGGCTTGCAACACGGCATTACCTACCGCCGTGATGTAAGCGTCGTCCATACGGTCCATTCTCAGCTTCACGTCACAATTCTGATTCAGATTCATGTGGAAGTCCATATATATGTCGCCCTCGTAGTCGCTCTTCTTCTTCTCCTTCTTCACGATATACTGCGAGAGGTCGTCGGCGTCGGTCTCATCCTCATGCTTGTCATATATGAGCGTCTCCTCCTTCTTCGTGTCCTTGCTCTTGTTTGTAAACTCTATGAAGGAACTGTTTGCAAGCGCATCAGGCGACACGTTGTCGTAGGCAAAGACAGAGCCTTTAGTAGAAGTGAGACTGCCCGAGATATTGAGCGGATGTCCATCCGAACCGTCAACATGTAGAGAGCCTGAAGCAAACACCGTGGCGCAGAACTTGTCCACGTTGAACTCCTTCTCGTCATAAACCAATATCGAACGTGCGTCGGCATCGAAAGAGTAGGCGAAGTTTCGCAGATTAGTGTGAGTAACCTTACCGCTTAGTATGCCGTAATTGTTGTAACGGTCAAGTATGCGCACATTGTCGAGCGCAATATTGCCGCGCCTGATATGTATGGTGTCGCCGTCAATCATGTACGGCACGTTAGTCGCCTTCAGCGTCATGGCCATCTGTCCCGTTATGTCGCCCGCAAGGTCAATCTTGTTCAGAGGACCCAATATCTCGAGCGTCCCCCTAAGATAACCGTCTATATCCTTGAAGATGATGCCCAAATAACCTTGCAGCACATTGGCGTGAGTGTCCTGTGCATCCACCTTCAAGTATATGTCGTTGTCGGCAGGCGAAACAAAGCCCTTGACTTTTGTGACGCCTATACGTTCCGTGAAGCTGTTCTTCAAGCCCTCACGACACTTGTAAACATTAACGATGTTAGCATTCAGTCCTATGCCGTTCACCTCCTCGTCCCAGTATCCGTGTATCTGGGCGTTGCCAAGCAACTCTCCCTCCAGACAGAAATCCTTCACATTGAGGTCTGCATTGAAGTCAGGCTTGCCGAGCAAGTTATGTACCGTGGCCTTTCCCGTCGCAATACCTGAGAAATCCACAGCCGTGAAATCCACGATGTTCAGCACATACTCAATCTCCATGTTGTTGAGAGTAACGACAATGGAGTCGGTAGGGTCGGGCGATGCTTTACCTTCGACATACAGATACTTGTCGCCGCTGTACACCTTCAAGTTATGACAAGCCACATCCTTCTCATATATCTCAACCAACGCCGGATTGACATTCCAGAGCGTGTCGTTAATCAAGAGGTTGGCATTCTCAATGCCGACACAGGTCTTTAACTTGCCGAGACTGTCAGAGAACGTGACGAAAGACTTCAAGGCAACATCTATATCGTTAAGATTCTTAATCTTCGCCTTTATGTCCGACTCTATCTTGTTGTTATTTGCAACGGCATTAACGTCAAACTTGATGGCAGAATTGTCGTTGTGGCGCAAACCGCTTGCCTTTACGCTCAGCTGACTGGCATTGTTGCAGCATACCACCGAGATGTTCTTGTACTTGAATCCGTCATACTCAACATTAGGAGCATTCACGTTCAAGTTCAGAATCTTCTGCTCGCCGTCGGCAGAGCCGAGTATATGTACCGGGCCGTTGATGCTCAGTTCGGCAGGCATGAAATGATGAATGACAGGGGAGTTGCGAATGAAAATGTCGTAGTCGAACTTAGCCTTTGCATCGTATGCCTTCGACTTGACCACATTCGACAAGTTGCTTGCCAGGATGCTCTTCACCTCATCTGCCAAAGATGTCAGCTTCACCAATCCCTTCACCTGGGCAAACATCAGGTCGCTCTTCAAGGTAGCATTTGTAAAGCCGTCGTTCTGCTGCTTCAAGTCAACTGCAATCGTCTTGATATTGTATGTAGTGTCGGGAACAGTCAGAACAATATCGTTGATGTTCAGCTCTCCGTTCACGTCGTCCAACTTCGTACCGCTAAGCTTTGCATCAGCCGTAAACGCCACGCTCTCATGCTCATACTTGTCGATAAGATGCATAGCATGAAGCTCAAGACGCTTTACATCCATGTCAACATCCACATTGTGCCGTGCGCTTGACTTGTCGTACAGCACGTTCATGTCAATGACCGCATTCTCATCGTCCACCTTTATACGGGCGTCAGCATTATTGCCACGCCCGTCCAGATTGACATGAATGTTATTGAACGCATAGCCGTTATACTCAATCAACGGCACATCAACATCTACATTACCGTCGGGAATTTTCTGACCGTCAACAAACTGCACGTCGGCATCAATCTTGGCAACTACGTTGCCTAATTTTTCCTCAGACAATATAGTGCCAAGTGCCACCCCCGTTTCTCCTACGGTCTCGACCGAGCAGGCAAGGTGCTTGTCCTTATCGAAGCTTGCCTCATACGACAACGCTCCGAGATTCGTGGTCAACAGACCTACAGCCGAAGACACATCGCTGGAGTAGTGCAGTTCGGAACGAAGATTGTAGGCATCGACGCTCAACAGAGGAGCCACCGAATGTTCATCGACGTTAAGTGCCGCCAATACTTCGCGCAGGGCACCGTTGCGCACGCCGAGTGTCTCGATGTTGCAGTCAACGGAACGCGTATCTTTCAGTACGTTGTATGCAACAGCGGTAAGACTGAGGTTTATCAGCTTGTTCTCATCAAACAATTTAAGACTGCTAACCTCAATCTTATCGCTTCCTCCATTCCAATCTGCGGAGAGACTGTAAGGCGTATTCAACTTCTTGAACACGGGAACAAAGCAAGAGAAATCAGACAGACAAATATTGCCGTCCAACGTTGTGTTGCCTATAAAACGGAAAGACTTGTCACCCTTGTCGTTATTATAGTCGATAGACAAGGACGGCAAATCAAACATTGTGTTCACGGAACTAAATTTCAAGTCGCGTATGTCAGCGTGGTGCTTGTTGGCCTCACACTTCAAAGCAAGTTCCTTTACATGGAACTTGGAATAGTTCTCCGTGGCGGAGAAACGCTTCAGCGACACGTTCAGCGAATCGTCTGTCAAGGCCTTCAGGGAGAGATTGAATCCGACATTGCGCAGATTAAGGTGGTTCGCGTCAAACCTTCCTTCTTTTATCGGCATGTCCTTCACGTCATACCTAACGTTTGCATGACGGACGAGTAGGGTATTGATGCGCAGATTCAGCGGATTGGACTTCGTTGTGTCTTTCGAAGCAAAAGCATCAATCACATACTGAATGTTAAGCACGGAGTCCTTGTTCTCCTTGTAAATCGTGGCATTGGCACTAAACAGCTGTGCCGAAGGAATGGTTATCTGCCCCTGAAGAATGTTCCAGACATTAAGGGATGCAGATACACGTCCCACCTTCAGCATTGTCACGCCATTTCTATCCGACGCTTTCAGGTCGTTGATGATAAGGCGGTTGAAGAATCCCACGTTGACGGAGCCGATGCTCACCTCCGTACCCAGCTTTTCAGACAACAGACCGGCAATCCTATCCGCCATGAATTGTTGCATAAACGGCAGATTAAGAAGTACCAAGATAGTGCCATAGACACAAAGTATCCATGCCACTATCGTCCTTGTAATATGTCCTTTTCGTTTGATAAGCCTAACGTGTTTTGATGTTCAATATCAATGAACGGCAGCCAGCTTGCCCATCTTGCGGGCATAGTCAACCATCTTGATGGCTGTCACGGCACACTCATCGCCCTTGTTGCCCATCTTGCCGCCGCAGCGGTCGAGAGCCTGCTGCATGTCGTTGGTTGTGATGAGACCGTAAATGACAGGCTTTTCCTGAGTGGCATTGAGGCGTGCAAGGCCGTATGTCGTACCCTCGCAAATATAGTCGAAGTGTGGTGTATCGCCGCGAATGACACAGCCAATGGCTATGACGGCATCGACATTTGTCTTTGCCATCTGCGTGGCACCGAAAATCAGTTCGAAGCTTCCTGGCACAGTCATGACTGTTATGTCGTCCTTTGCCACACCGTTTTTCTCAAGCGTGGCGCATGCACCCTCAAGCAGGGCACCGGTGATGTTATTGTTCCACTCGCTCACGACAATTCCCACCTTCATGCCCGTAGCGTCAGGCACAGAGTTTATGTCGTAATCTGATAAGTTGTGATATTTACTTGCCATTTCTTTTTGTTATTTTACTGTGAGAATAATTGAAATATAAAGGTAACAATTCCTGTTGAAACAAACGCTGTCTTTTCCTTATTATTTTAAACAAAAAGTCTTTTTTCTGCTTTCCGCCGACAAAAGTTCTCCAATAAGGACCTGCTACATACAAAAGAAAGAATGAAGATTGTGTCATCTTCATTCTTTCTTACATTCAATACAAAAACATTCTATATTATTTTGATACTCGTTCGATGTACTTGTCGATGTCCTGAGCAACAGGAGAGAGATAGTACTTAGTCTTGATTTCGTTGTAGAGCTCAAGTGCCTTGTCTGCCTGATTCATGCCTTCGTAAACGGCACCTGCCTGAAGGAGGAGTGCTGGTGAGATAGCATCGTTGTCAGCAGTCTTAGCAGCCTTAACGATAAGCTCAACACCCTTGTCGTTCTGTCCCTTCTGGATGTAGCAGTTACCGAGGGCAGCAATGCTTACAGGTGAAATCATCTGGTCGTCCTTCTGGTCGAAATCCTCGAACATCTTGATAGCATCGTCAGTCTTGCCTGTATTAGCGTAGCAGATAGCAGCGTAAAGCTTTGCAACGTTTGCAGTCTTAGTACCGCTGTAGTCGTTGATGATTTTGAGGAAACCTGCGCTATTTGCACCGTCGCCCTTGAGAGCCTGGTCATACTGCTGCTGCAAGAACAAAGACTGGCTTGCTGCAATAGCCTTCTGAGCCTCTTCCTCAACACTGTCCATGTGCTGTTTCCAAAGGAAGCCTGCAGTTACGACAACTACGAGTGCTACCAACACACCGCAAATAATTTTCCAATTCTTTTCGATTGCAGCTTCTGCTTTATTGAGCTGCACATCCAAGCCTATAGCCTCTTCAGCTACAACTTTTCCGTTTTCTTTTTTCGCCATTTTTGATATATAGTTTTTTATTATTATCTGGTATTGCTTTGTATAATAAGCACGCAAATTTATGACTTTTTATCTGATTAACGAAGAAAAAAGTAAAAAAAATCCGTAAAACTTTTTTCTTTACCACTTTTCTATTACTTTTGAACTAAATTTTAACTAAATGACAGCATGACTAAAAGAATATACGGTGTTCTAACTCTTTGTTTTTTGTTTAACACACACGTTTCTTCTCAAAACTACACAGTCGGAACAATAACTGCAGGACACATAGAAATAACAAGCGAATACGACACTTGCAAGGCAACGCAAAATGCTGCTGTCTTCGTGGCTCCTTACAAGAAGTCCGTTGACAGCCTTGTGTGTCATGTGGTTGGACACAGTGCACAGGCTCTGACTGTTGGCCGCCCGGAAAGCCTGTTGTCCAACTGGACTGCCGACGTGCTGCTCGCTGCCGCGCGCAAGGAATGTGGCAAGGTGGATTTTGCCGTCACAAACATAGGCAGCATAAGAAGTTCGTTTCCGAAAGGCGAAATCACCGTTGGCGACGTGCTTGAGATGTGTCCGTTCCAGAACATGCTCACAGTGCTGACACTCAAAGGCTCCGATGTAATCGAGCTTTTCCAACAGTTTTCTTCCTTTGGCGGCGAAGGCTTGAGCCACGGAGTACAGCTGCATTACGACAGTAAATTCCACCTTGTCAGCGCACGACTGAACGGAAAGAACATAAAGCCTGGCAAGACATACAGAATTGCTACAATAGACTATCTTGCCGAAGGCAACGACAATCTGAAGGCCTTCAAAAAAGCCGTTGAATCCGTCAAGACAAGCGTGCTCGTCCGCGACATCTACATGGGCGACATCAAGGCACATGAGGCTAAGGGACAGCCAATCGACGCCAAGATGGAAGGACGAATCATCAAGGACAAATAAGACAGAAAGGAACGGAACAACGTCACAAAACAGCAAAGCAACAATACAATGAATATAAAGAGAATATACATATCTCTAACATTAGCGGCAACGGTACTTGCCAATGCCGCTGCTCAGGACAAGGTAAACCTGCTCATAGCCCACACCAACGACACGCACAGCTGCATCGAAAGGGTGAACCCAAACCTTACTGACAAGAGAATGGCTGGCAAGGGCGGATTTCTGCGCCGCTGCGCAGCCGTGGAGAAACTGCGTAGGGAGGATTCCGACCTGCTCCTGTTCGACAGCGGCGACTTCTCGCAAGGCTCTGCCTACTTCAACCTTTTCAAGGGCGAAGTGGAGGTGAAGTTGATGAACATGATGAACTACGATGCCGGAACCATCGGCAATCATGAGTTCGACTTCGGCCTCGACAACATGGCGCGCATCTTCAAGATGGCAAAGTTTCCAATCCTGTGCTGCAACTACGATTTCACCGGCACTCCCGTTGAACCATACGTCAAGCCTTACACCATCATCAACCGCAAAGGCATAAAAATAGGTGTGACGGCTGTATGCGTAAAGCTCGATGGATTGGTGTCGAAACATAACAGCGGTACGACAAAGTACCTTGATCCGATAGAAGAAGTAAACAAGGTGGCTGATTTCTTGAAAAACGAGGAAAAGTGCGACTTGGTAATATGCCTTTCGCACCTCGGCTGGAACGTGGCACCCGTCAACGACGAGCAGCTGATAAAAGGCTCACGCAACATCGACATAGTGCTGGGCGGCCACAGCCACACATTCTTCTCAGAGCCTAAGCGTGTGCTCAACAGCGAAGGCAAGGAAGTGATATGTAACCAAATGGGCAAGAAGGGATGCTGGCTCGGCACGGTGAACGTGGAGATGCTTAAAAAGCAATAAGAGAATTTTCCGCATTTTTCGTATATGCCATTCCTCCGGCAACGCGGCAAGCGCGACATGTTTCAAAGTGTTAAAAGCCGAGATATTTCCAACTCCGCAACGCTCCTCCTACGGAGCTGCTACGCATCCTTTACGGGTTTTCTACGGGCGTTCTACGGGTACAATCCGTAGAAATGCGTAAAAAATCCATAGAAAACCCGTAAAACATACGTAAAACATTCGATAATGGTTCGTTGATGCTTCGTGAAACACCCAAAAGAAAGCGGGTGCGAAACGGTTTTACAAATAGGACAAAACCTCTAAAATAACTCTATACAGCCTTTTCATTCATGGCTGCCTAAGCCTTTAAATCATAAAATAACTTAATATATTGGGCTTTTTCAATTATTTTACCTATTTTTGCCAAATCAAAAAGAAATTAGTTAACGAAGATGAATATTAAAAGATATACTATAGCAGGTTTTCTGTTGCTCTCTGCGTTTGCAGACATCGACGCACAAAAGATTGTGATAGGAAACTACATTTTCCCGAAAGACAAGGCTACATATCATGGTGAGCTGGTGGGCGGCAAACCCAACGGCAAGGGAAAAACCACGTTCCAGAACGGCGACACGTACGAAGGACAGTACGTGAAAGGCAAGAGACATGGCAACGGTATTTACCAGTTTACAGACGGCGAGAGATACGAAGGACAGTGGCATCAGGACCACCAGCACGGCAAAGGCGTGTACTACTTCGCAAACAATAACAAGTACGACGGTTTGTGGTACATTGACTATCAGCAGGGCAAGGGTACTATGTTCTACTACAACGGCGACAAGTACGTCGGCGAGTGGCTTCAGGACAAGCGCGACGGCCAGGGTACGTACACTTGGGCAAACGGAGCATACTACAAGGGCGGCTGGAAGGACGACAAGAAGAACGGCCACGGTGTGTTCGACTGGCGCGACGGAAGCTCATACGTGGGCGGCATGGAAAACGATATGCGTAACGGCCTGGGTACTTATTTCTATGCCAACGGCGATAAATACGTGGGCAACTGGAAGGACGACATGATGCACGGCAAGGGCATTTATGAGTTCCACAACGGTGACAAGTACGAAGGCGACTATGCCAATGGCGAGCGCACGGGACAGGGAATCTTCACATATACCGACAACCGCAAGTACATAGGTCAGTTCAACAACGGCATCATGGAAGGCATGGGCGTATATACATGGCCTGACGGAAGCAAGTACGAAGGCATGTGGAGCAACAACAAGGAGCACGGCAGAGGCAAGTACACCGGTGCCAACGGCGATGTGTACGACGGCGAATGGGCCAATGGCGAAATGCACGGCGAAGGAGTGTTGCGCATGGCGGACGGAATAAAGTTCAAGGGACACTACAAGAACGGTCACAAGAACGGCAAGGGTGTGGAGCAGTATCCTGACGGCTCACGCTACGAAGGAGGATTTGTAGATGACCTCAAGGACGGTGCTTTCGTGGAGAAAGACAAGAACGGAAACGTCGTGAGAAAGGGCTACTACAAGAGAGGCAAGCTGGAAACTGCCACTATGGTAAAGTAGTTGCAGCAATGCTTTCGCAGAATAAGCTTAATTGAATACATATCATATATATGGATTTACAGAACATAACAGAACAAGTAAAAGCACTTGCCTCCGAGGTGGGTGCTTTTATTCGTCAACAGCGTGCGGATTTCCACTCCGAGCGAGTTGTGATGAAGACATCGCACGACTATGTAAGCTACGTGGACAAGGAAGCCGAGGCACGAATCGTGAACGGCTTGAAACGCATCCTGCCCGAAGCCGGATTCATCACGGAAGAGAGTACGAATGTTGCCAACCGCGACGAGAGAACAATCATGGCTGAAGGATATGAATACTGCTGGGTGGTGGATCCGCTCGACGGAACGACGAACTTCATACACGGTCTTTCGCCTTACTGCGTGGCAATAGCGTTGAGAAATGCCGATGAAGTGGTGTGCGGCGTGGTGTATGAAGTGAGCCTCGACGAACTTTTCAGCGCATATAAAGGCGGATGTGCGTTCTGCAACGGCAGACAGATTCATGCTTCTGAGACTCCGAACGTTGACAGCGCCTTGATTACCGTAGGACTGCCTTACGACGTGGAGCGCACAAGCGAGTTCTACAAGCACCTCTCTGGTGCGCTCTACGGCCATGTGGCAAGCCTCCGCAACCTTGGTTCGGCAGAGGCAGAGCTGTGCTATGTGGCTATGGGCCGTCTGGACGCTTACATCGAGCCATGCGTATATCCTTGGGACGTGGCTGCAGGAGGACTGATTCTGTCAGAGGCAGGCGGCAAGGCATCCGACTATTCGGGGAACAGCGGCCTGTTTGAACAAGGCCGGGAAGTGCTCGCCACAAACGGGCGCATACACGATGAACTTATGGGTATTGTTGCAAAGAGTAAAGCAGAGGTAAAAGCTTTTTTTTGAGTATAGATAGTAAATATAATCGCAAAAAGATGTTTGTAATTACCTTTTTTCTTATATTTGCGCACAAAGAGACACAGACAACTTAGGTATAACAATATAATTTGTAGTTATACAATGATTATTGACAAACTTGAAAACTTGGGCAAATATGCATGCTTGAATCCGCTCTTCAAGAAAGTTGCGGACTACATTGCTGCCAACGGACTTGACAACCATGAGGTGGGCAAGGTGGAGATAGACGGAAAAGACCTTTTCGTCAACTACAGCATTGCTAAAGGCAAGACCAAGGAAGAGGCTAAGATTGAAAGCCACAACAACATGATTGACATCCAGATTCCTCTCTCATGCCCTGAAACTATGGGATATACAGCCCGCAAGGACCTGCCTGAGGAGGAATACAACGAGGTTAAGGACATAACATTCTACAAGGGACTGGCAAAGGACTACGTGACGATTTTCCCTGGTAGCTTCGTCATCTTCTTCCCAGAGGACGGACATGCTCCTTGCATCTCGGACGAGAAGGAAATCAAGAAGGTTATCTTTAAGGTTAGAGTTTAGCAGACAATAATCACTACCTTTAACCGTAAGAAACTGACAGAGAGAGTATAAAACATAATTGTTGAACCTAAAAAGTAATCTAATATGGCCAACAACAAGACAAGCGGGTCAAAGAAGACCCAAGAGAAGAAGACAACAGTTCAGCATATAGGACTCGTGAAAGCCGACGGATGGCTCGAACCATACGAGGCGGCTATCGTGGGCAGACATCAGCACGCCATCGACAAGCTGGCGGACCTCACACAGAACGGCAAGACAACGCTGTCGGACTTTGCAACGGGGTATCTGTACTTCGGACTGCACAAGGAGGAAAAGGGATGGTCGCTGCGCGAATGGGCTCCTAATGCTACAGCAATATATGTCATCGGCGATTTCAACGGCTGACAGGAGGACGAGGCTTACAAGATGACACGTCTCGACAATGGTAACTGGGAGATTATTCTCAGCGACGTGCAGATGAAGCACGGAGACCTGTTCAAGCTCAAGGTGAAGTGGGAAGGAGGCGAAGGCGAACGCATTCCGGCATGGATTAACCGCGTGGTGCAGGACGAAGACACCAAGATTTTCTCTGCACAGGCCTGGGCACCTGCTACTCCTTACAAGTGGAAGCACAACAAGTTTAAGCCGGAGACATCGCCTCTGCTCATATACGAGTGTCACATTGGCATGGCTCAGGACGCTGAAAAGGTCGGTACCTACAAGGAGTTCAAGGACAACATACTGCCGAGAGTGAAGAAGGAAGGCTACAACGCCATTCAGATTATGGCTATAGCCGAGCACCCTTACTATGGTTCATTCGGCTATCATGTGAGCAATTTCTTTGCCGCTTCAAGCCGTTTTGGCACGCCTGAGGAACTGAAGGAACTGATTGACACAGCCCACGGAATGGGTATCGCTGTCATCATGGACATCGTCCACTCTCATGCCGTCAAGAACGAGATTGAGGGTCTTGGCAACTTCGCCGGTGACGGATGCCAGTACTTCATGCAGGGCGGACGACGCGAGCATCCGGCATGGGACTCTCTCTGCTTCGATTACGGTAAGAATGAGGTGCTGCATTTCTTGCTCTCAAACTGCAAATACTGGTTGGAGGAATACCGATTTGACGGTTTCCGATTCGACGGAGTAACTTCGATGCTGTACTACAGCCACGGTCTCGGCGAGGCTTTCGGCGGATACGGCGACTACTATAATGGTCATCAGGACGACGAGGCTATATGCTACCTGACTCTGGCTAACCTGCTTATCCACGAGGTGAACCCTAAGGCAATCACCATTGCGGAAGAGGTTTCGGGAATGCCGGGACTTGCCGCTCCATTCAAGGAGGGCGGATATGGTTTCGACTACAGAATGCAGATGAACGTGCCTGACTACTGGATAAAGACGATGAAGGAGCGTAAGGACGAGGACTGGAAGCCTTCTTCCATCTTCTGGGAGCTGACAAATAGACGCAGTGACGAGAAGACGGTTACGTATGCGGAAAGCCACGACCAGGCTCTTGTAGGCGACAAGACAGTCATTTTCCGTCTTGTGGATGCCGACATGTATTGGCACTTCAAGAAGGGTGACGAGAACTTCATGGCAGAGCGAGGCATTGCTCTTCACAAGATGATTCGTCTCGTTACATCGTCAACGCTCAACGGAGCATACCTTAACTTCATGGGTAACGAGTGGGGACACCCTGAATGGATTGACTTCCCGCGCGAGGGTAACGGATGGAGCCATAAATATGCGCGTCGTCAGTGGAACCTTGTTGACAATCATGAACTGTGCTATCATTATCTTGGTGATTTCGATGCGGATATGCTTTCTGTATTAAAGTCGCAGAAGAATATAGAGAAGACGCCTGTTCAGGAGATCTGGCATAACGACGGCGACCAGATTCTTGCATATATGCGTGGGGACTTGCTGTTCGTATTCAACTTCAATCCTTCACAATCGTTCACGGATTATGGTTTCATCGTTCCACAAGGCTCATACAGCGTTGTGCTTGATACCGACAACAAGGCTTACGGCGGCAACGGCTTGAACGATGACTCTCTCCGTCACTTCACCAACTATGATCCTATCTATGAGAAGGATAAGAAGGGATGGTTAAAGCTCTATGTTCCGGCACGTACGGCTTTAGTACTCCGCAAAGACAAAGAATAACTATTTTGAACTTTTAATAAAAATACAATAGTCTCGGTGCTGAGCCGTAAGGCTAAGCACTTAGAGACTTACATTAAGTAAATGGGTTATAATTCACAAATACAGAAGAGTACCGCAGGAATCGTAAGATATTCTTGCGGCACTCTATTTATGCTTTTCTGTTTTCTGTACATATACTTTCTGCATGGGGAGATACTTAACGAGGCGCAGTTTGTTTATTCAAAGGGCATAACCGTTTATCATCCTGTTATCAGCGCGCTTATCATCAGTGTCGTACTGCAGATAATTCAATGGCTCATAACGCGTTTTATTCATTTTCCAAGCCGTTGGTATGCATTGAGTTACTTCCCGTCGATACTTCTGTTTACGATGCTTGCGGACATCGACGGTACGACTATAGCCCATTTCACTTTTGGCTCATGGGTATGGAGCGCTCCATTGTTGGTTATAATATATGCTCTCATTGTGTATTATTTTATGAGCAACAAGAATACGTACAACGACTATGAGCTGACGATAACTGAGAGTTTGTATCCTAACCACATCATCCTGTTGGTAATGATT
>JAFSSN010000143.1 GCA_017450985.1 Bacteroidaceae bacterium | reverse complement strand
CCCGTAATGCTCGTAACACGAAATTGAGGGAGGGTGAGCGTCGTTCGTTGGTGATAAATAATGTGTCAAGCATTAAGGTGGCAGTTGCAGTTTTGGCAGAAATTGACACTAAAAAGTAAAAAAAAAGTGTTTGATGTAAGCCGTTAGCATGAAAAAAGCTATCTTTGCACATTAAGGTGGAAAAATATCCGTCTAATGAGGCTTTCTGAGCACTACATAATAATGAAGTTTTAATGTTTTCGAGTGATAGTATAGTTATAATTCCTACTTATAACGAAAAGGAAAATGTAGAAAAGATAATCAGGGCAGTCTTTGCTCTGGAAAAGTGTTTCCATATTCTTATAATCGATGATGGCTCGCCGGACGGAACGGCGGACATCGTGAAAGGGCTTATGAAAACGGAGTTTGCTGACCGTCTCTTCCTGATTGAACGTTCAGGTAAATTGGGACTCGGTACAGCATATATTGCCGGTTTCAAGTGGGGCTTGGCTCACGGCTATGAATACATCTTTGAGATGGATGCCGACTTCTCTCATGCTCCTTCTGACCTTCCACGTCTTTATTCTGCTTGTGCCGACGAGGGTTATGACTTGGCAATCGGTTCTCGCTACATCACGGGTGTGAATGTGGTGAACTGGCCTATCGGACGCGTACTTATGTCTTATTTCGCAAGTAAGTACGTGCGTTTCATTACAGGTTTCCAGGTTCATGACACAACGGCGGGCTTCAAGTGCTACAAGCGTCGTGTGCTTGAGACAATAGAGCTTGACAAGGTACGTTTCAAGGGATATGCTTTCCAGATTGAAATGAAGTTTACCACTTACAAGTGCGGCTTCAAGATTAAGGAAGTCCCAGTCATCTTTGTCAATCGTGTGGAGGGCACAAGCAAGATGTCTGGCGGCATCTTTGGCGAGGCATTCTTTGGCGTCATGCGACTCCGCCTCGATGGATGGTTTAAGAAATACCCTAAGCCAAAATCTTAATGTTCAGTAAGTGACTTGTTCCGTGTTGTTGTTACCGGAATGTGTCCAAGGCAAATCAGGTTCAGATGAAGACAATTATCAGAAACGCAACAATCGTAAATGAGGGACGACAGTTCGTGGGCTCTGTGGTTATCGAAGGTGAGATAATTCAGGAGGTCATCGAAGGCGGCGACGATTCCTCACAGATGTATGACACGGAGATAGATGCCACAGGATTGTATCTGTTCCCGGGTGTCATTGACGACCATGTGCATTTCCGTGAGCCGGGAATGACTTACAAGGCTGATATCGCCAGCGAGAGCCGTACCGCTGCGGCTGGTGGTGTGACTTCCTATATGGAGATGCCTAATACCATGCCGCAGACTACTACGTTGCCACTCTTGGAGGAGAAGTTCCAGATTGGAATGCAGAACAGCCGTGTGAACTATTCCTTCTATTTCGGTGCTACAAACGACAATGCAGACTTGCTCCCGCAGCTCGACCCTCATCGTGTGCCGGGCGTGAAGGTTTTCATGGGAAGCAGTACTGGCAATATGCTTGTGGACAACGAGGATGCGTTGTTGAAGATATTCCGTACCTCACCGCTTTTGATTATGGCGCATTGTGAGGACACAAAGATAATAAATCAAAACATAAAGGCTTTTTCTAAGCGTTATAAGGGACAGAACGACTTCCCTGTACGTTATCATTCACGCATAAGAAGCGTTGAGGCTTGTTATCAGTCTTCTTCGCTTGCTGTCAAGATGGCGCGTGAGACGGGTGCAAGATTGCATATCGCTCATGTTTCGTCTGCGCGTGAGTTGTCTTTGTTCGAGAATAAGCCTCTTGATGTTAAGAAGATAACTGCAGAGGTTGTGATTGCACATCTCATGTTCTCAACAGAGGATTATGACGAGATGGGTACTCGCAT
>JAFSSN010000142.1 GCA_017450985.1 Bacteroidaceae bacterium | reverse complement strand
TGACTAAAGATGCAACTTCAAAAATAGACATGTCAAATCTACCACATGTGTTTTATCATACTCAAGCCGGTGGTATAAGTGGTGCATCAGATAACATTACTTTGCGTGCAAACAGTTTCTCGATGACTGACACGTTATCCAATCTTGTCGTGGATTGTTCTCTGAACGAAAAAGGAGCTTTGGCAAGCAGCGAATACGTAGGATTGATAGGAACAAAGATTCTTTCGCTTTACAACATTATTTTTTCTCCTCAAGAACAAGCTGTTTATTTGAAGCGTATATGTGACCACAAGAAATATTCCAAAGGTTCCACACTGCAAATGGCATATTTTGACAGAACAGATATATGTGAGGGATGGATTGTGAACGGTCTCTTCAAAGATGGTATAGCAGAAAAAGCAGGCATTGAAATTGGCGATATAATTATTGCAATCAACGGTCGTCATGTAAAAGAAATAACATGGGAAGAACAAATGAATATGGAGTTAAAAGGTAAGACAATTTTCCTCATCAAAAAAACAGATGGAAGTATGAAAGAATATACTTTGAATATTGATAAAGAAATAATATAAACTAAGTGCTAATCATTTTGTATTTCAAATTATGCTTATATTTGCCATGCCATTGATGAATTTCATTTGCTTTTTTTAGCAACACTAAGTTAAGTGATTTTTCTGACATGGCCAACTTATGAGCAACATTTTGTTGCTCATAAGTTTATATAATTATTTAATTTGTAGTGTTGCGGAGTTAAGGATGAATTTGTATGAGAAATTTCCTTTTGTATTTATTTGTCGCAGCCTTTTGCTGCACAATGGTGTCATGTTCCTTTAAGGCATTAGAAACCGAAACGGCAGTTGAGAAGCCGGTGACTTATGGTGCTGACGACTCTCGTCCTTTGTAGTTGTTACATCGTGTTTCCGATACGTCATGAATAATAATAGTCGTTCGTGTTCATGACGTATTGCTTTTTACCTGTTGTGTGAAGCATATTTCATAGTTTTTTACCTTGTCTGTGTACGGTTTGCGCTGAAAAAAATAAGGTGCTGCAATCTGAAGATTGCAGCACCTTGCCTTTGTCTTGGTACCCAGAGCCGGGATCGAACCGGCACATCTTTCGATATTGGTGTTTGAGACCAACGCGTCTACCGATTCCGCCATCTGGGCATGTGGTAGGAAGATCGCCTTTGCGTTTTGCGAGTGCAAAGGTAATGGTTTTTTACGGACTGACAAATTTTTTGGAAAATATTTTATACCTTTGCACCTAAAATATCGCAGAAATGAAAAAAATAATTGCTTTGTTGAAGGATAAACCACGTTTGTGGCACATAATTTTCGAATCTAACGATAGAAGTAGTCGTGCTTTCGACGTGGTTGTTATGTCTGCTATCGTTATCAGCATTGTGTGTGCTTTGCTCGAAAGCTCGTTGCGGGTCGAGGATTTCTCCATGGAGGCATTGCTCAATCAGCAGATGACGACGTTGGGAATCATTAAGATGATTATTATCGTCATGGAGTATGTCCTTTCGCTGCTTTTCACCGTCGAGTACGTTCTTCGTGTATATTGCTCGCCGGTGAAGAAGGATTATGTGCTTAGTTTTTTCGGTATTATCGACCTTCTTGCAACCGTACCGCAGTTGCTTAGCATCTTCTTCCCACCTCTGCGCTATTTGTCGCTGATGCGTACCTTCCGACTGATACGTATCTTCCGCGTGCTGAAACTCTTTTCATTTATCAATGAGGGCTATCTGCTTTTGCAGAGCATCCGCATGAGCATGAATAAGATATGTGTATATTTCTTGTTCGTCCTGTCGCTCGTCACGGTCATTGGTACTCTGATGTATATGGTTGAATGTGACGCTCCCGGTTCGAACTTCAAGGATATTCCGAACAGTATATACTGGGCAATCGTCACGCTGACGACCGTGGGATATGGCGACATAACGCCTGTGACGGGCGTGGGCAAGTTCCTGTCGTCGCTGGTCATGATTCTTGGTTACACTATCATTGCCGTGCCTACGGGCATTGTGTCGGCTACCATGATTGACGAGACTAAGCGCAGTGGCACTAACGGCCGCTGTCCTCGTTGCAATCAGAAGACAGACCTGCGTGCTAACTATTGCAAACATTGCGGGGAGAAACTGAAGTAATTACAGCGTCCTGAACGGATTTGCTGCTGTTGCTTTCCCGTAGTTGGTAATACGGTAATGCGGATGCGCCGGTTCAACAAGCGTTGAACCTTATTGGTATTTTTGTATGAAAATCACATTGCAACAAAGTCAAAGAATGTGTCGTTGGTGTATTCGGGGTAGTTTTTGACGAATTCCAAGGACTCATTACAGCTTCGTTGCAAAAAAGCTGTTAATGATTCGTTGGCATTCCTGTTTACATATAGATTGGGGAGAAGAACTTCCGTTATCGCTCCGTTCTTTATTCTGTAAACGTCACAACCCAAAAGCGGCTTGCACTCAAAGCGTAGCTTTTCAATTATTATTGGGGCGTTTTCTTTGTTGAATACAACTGTTGGCAGTTGATCAGGATTAACAGCCACATATTTCACGTTGTATAAGTCTGCAATTTCTTTTATACTCATTTTCCTTATTGTTTTTTGACGCGAAAGATTATTTCGCGTATTCTGCCGGTTTTGTGCCGAAATGCTTTTGGAAGCATTTCGCAAAGTATGAAGGACTGTTGAAGCCTACCATGTAGCATATTTCGTTTACTCGGTATTCCTTGGTTTCGAGGAGGCGTGCTGCATGCTTCAAACGTATGATTTGTATCATTTCGTTTGGAGTGATGTCGGCGAGTGCCTTGACCTTGGCGAACAGACCGCTTCGGCTTACGTTCATCTCTGAGGCGAGGAAATCGACGGAGATGTTAGGGTCGGAGAAGTTGCGCTCAATCACTTCCTCCAGTTTCTTAAGGAAGGCATTGTCGGAGTCGCTGATGGTCATGAACTTGATGCGCGCTTCGTGTACCTCTTGCTCGTTCTTCGTGTTCAGTTCCTCAATCTCTGCCACGTGCTTCTTGTCTTTCTTCTTGAGCATGTGGCGCACTGTGAACCATATTATTCCTACTATGAGAATGAAATATACGCATCGTATAGGCGTGTTCCAGTATATCGGCGGATAGATGGTGAACTGGAGCGTCGTGTCGTCGTTGTTCCACACTCCGTCGTTGTTGGCAGCTCGAACGTGGAAGGTGTATGTTCCGGGTTCGAGGTTTGTGTATGTCACGTAGTGGTCGTTTGTCGGCACGTTCCAGTCGCTCTCGTATCCCTCGAGGTAGTACTGGTACTTGTTGTCGGCAGGCATCACGTAGCTCATGGCTGAGAATGATATCCTTATGGAGTTCTCCTTGTGTCCCAGTTCTATTTCTCCCTTCTCGTTGAGGTTCTTCGTGAGGTGTCCGTCGCCAATCTTCATAGGTTTGTTGAAGATGCTCATGCCGGTGAACACAACCTTTGGCACGGCGTTGTTGTCCTTCATGTTGTCGGGTGTGAAGGCTATGAGTCCGTGCGATGTGCCGAGATATACCTGGCCGTTGCTTGACATGAATATGGAGTTAGGTATGAAGTTGGTGTTGTTGAGGCCGTCGCCGCTGGTGTAGATGCGCGTCACGGCATTTGATTTCAGGGAGTATTTCATCAATCCTGCCGATGTGGTGAGCCACAGTTCGTTGTTGTTGCCCGTCACTCCTGTCACGTGGTAGCCGTTGTCCTTGAGCGGCACGTATGTGAAGCCGTTGTCGTGGCGGTTGTGCTTGAACAGACCTTTTGAGGTGCCTGCCCACACTGTGCCTTCGACGTCAACGTAGATGCTGAAGGACGTGGTCGCTGTGCTGTCGGCTTCGGTGTTGGTTTTGAAGCTGTTGAACTTAGTCCATTTCTTGCTCTTGTGGTTGTATTGCCAGACTCCGAGGCCGTCGGTTGCAAACCACATGTTATCGTCCTTGTCCTCCTTGATGTCGAATATTACCGTGCCGATTCGCTTCTTGCGCTCGAAAAGCTCGCTTTTGTCGTCGAACGTGAGTATGCTGTTGAACGTGCCGACCCACATCGTGCCGTGCTTGTCCTTGAATATGGCGTATGAGCTGCTGCCCATTTCGTTGCCGTCCTTGTCGCGGAAATATTGGTAGTGCTTTTCCTGTCCCGTCTTTATGTCAAGCAGGTACAGTCCGTTGGAGTATGTTCCTATGTAGAGCGTGTTGCCGTCAACGCACAGACCGTGTACGTTGCGTGTAGGTCCGTTTTTGGCATCGTCGTAAGATATGAAGGTCTTTCGAGCCTTGTCGTACATCGACAGTCCGCCGTCGTCGCTTCCTATCCATAGGTTGCCGTTGGCATCCTCGCGTATGTTGCTTATGATGTTGCCGTTGATGGAGTTGCGGAAATGTGAGTGTGTGAAGTTGCGGAAGTTGGCAGCGGCAGGGTGTGTGTAGTTGAGTCCGCCGTAGAATGTGCCGACCCACACGCCGCCTTCGTGGTCTTTCATGATTGGATAGACGAACTTGTCGGAGATGGAGTAGGCGTTCAACTCATCGTCCTTGTAGTGTGCCACGGTGCCTTTCTTGGTGTTGTAAACGCACAGGCCGTCGTCTGAACCTATATATATATAGTTGTTGTCATATTCCTTCACGTCATGAATGTGGCGCAGTGTGTTGGCGTTTGCCTCAAGCACCGTTCTCGCCTTCAGCGTCTTGGTGTCCATGTGTATTAGTCCGCGCTCCCAGCTTCCTATCCATAGGTTGCCGTTTTGGTCCTGGTCAAGCGCTATACCGTTGACGGGTACTGGCGTGTTGTCTTTGCCGAATTTCGGGGTTACGGCCTCGAACTGGTCTTTCTTGCTGTTGTATCTCGTCAGGTTGTAGCGGCACCAGTTGCTTATTGCCCATACATCGCCCTTCCTTGTGGTCTGTATGTTTGCAATGTTTTTGCCTCCGTCGGGCATGATATATTGTTTCAGCGTGCCGTTTTTCTTCATGCAGAACACGCCTTGTCCCATGGTGCTGAGCCATACATTGCCGTATTTGTCCTTCTGTATTCCCGTCACGCCCGACGTGACTCCTATGCCCTCGCGGGTCTTTTTGAGCATCATTGCGGCGGAGTCTGTGTGGTGGGAATAGTACAGAAGTCCCAAATTGCATCCTATCCACACGGTGTCGCGCACTTCGCAGAGTGCTTGTATCGTGCTATTCGTCTTGCTGCCGTTCAAATGGGTGATATGGTGGCCGTCGAAACGGTCCAGACCATAGTCTGAGCCTATCCATACGTAGCCGTATTTATCTTGCATGAGAGCGCGGATGGTATTGCAAGTCAGTCCGTTCTCTACTGTGAGGTGCTTGAATCTGAATACAAGTGAGTCTTGTTTCTGTCCGTTTGCCGTGGCAAACAGGGTAAGGCATAGAATTATGACCGTCAGAAGGCGTGTAGGTATATTTTTGTTCATGTCGTAGAATATTTTGGCGACAAAGATAATGAAAAAATAGTCCAATGGCCATTATTTGGACTTTTTTAGTACGTAGATTGTAAGTTTTATTATTTATTTGCACCGTAGAAAAGTGTAAAGATTACCATTGATAACAATATTACTTAATCAAAATTACTATACATGAACTTAAAAATTGCTATAACGTGTGGTCTTATGTTGCAGTCAGTAGCAACATTTGCTCAGAAAGCACTTTACATTCCTGACGAATGGAAAGTGGCACGTACCGATACCTTCCTCTACAAGGAGGTGGATACTGAAAACAAATATACTTGGTCGAAGACGCGTTCGAAGGAGAGTGAGAACTTCATCTGCTATTGGGATAAGTATTACACCCAGGAGCCGACGAAGCTTTCGCCTAACGACTATTACTATATCAACGTTGACGACCTTCTCCAGAAGGCTGAGTCGTTCTATGCACTCAACGTGGGCCGTCTCGCTTTCTGCGACGAGGCTACATCGAAGGTGAGGAAGCACAAGATGATGATTCTCCTCAACCACACCACTACATGGACTTGCTATGGTGGTGGATACGACTTTGAGATTGGTGCCCTGTGGCTCAATCCTGCTACGTGCAAGCCTGTGGGACATGCGGTGGCACACGAGGTGGGACACTCGTTCCAGTATATGTGCTATTCCGACCTCGGCGGTCATGCAGGTTTCCACGACGCGATAGGAAAGGGTGCTGCCATCTGGGAGCAGACGGCACAGTGGCAGGCTGCACAGGCTTATCCTGAAGAGAAGTTCAGAGAGAGCTGGGCGGTGTTCAAGTATGCCCACAACTATGCCATGTCGCATGAGTGGCAGCGCTATCAGAGTTACTGGTGGCACTATTACATCGCTGAGAAGCACGACATTGACATGGTGGGCAAGGTGTGGCGTCATCAGATGCCAAAGGCTGCCGATGCCAATGAGGTGTATATGGACCTTATGGGCTACGACGTGAAGGACTTGTTCAAGGAGTATTTTGAGTATGCTATGAAGATGGCTACCCTCGACCTCGACGTGTGCCGTGATGAGGCTGGACAGTACATAGGCGACTATGCCTACAACTATGTGGCTCTCGGAGGCAAAAAGTATCAGGTGGCTTACTCTTCATGCCCTCAGTCAACGGGATTCAACATCATTCCGCTTTCCGTTCCGGAGGCTGGAACAACGATTAATACGACATTCACGTCGCTCAAGGCCAACTCTTCGCTTGCCGATGGCGACCCTGCACAGTATTTCAACGGCGAGTCTGTGTATGTTTCTGCGGATCGTACAAAGTATAATACTGCGCAGTATTATGCCAGCCGCGGTTTCCGTCTCGGATATGTTGCTCTCCTGAAGGACGGCACACGCGTGTACAGTTCTGTGGATTCTATCTATTGCCAGTCGGCACGTGCCTCACGCGATATGTCATGTGTCACTTCGTTCGAGGTGCCTGAGAATGTGGACCGTATGTGGATGGTTGTAGTGCCTGCTCCTACTACCTACATTCAGCATAAGTGGGACGACAACGTGACTAACGACGACCAGTGGCCTTATACGGTCGAGTTTGAGAATACCAATATATATGGTGCGCCTTTCATCACGTCGGAGCTTCCTATCTCTGACGCTACGATAACGTATGATGTCTATTTCCCTAAGTCTGCAACCCTGTATGAGGGTGCAAGCATTTCTGTTGACGGCGATGCTGCCGCCGCTCTCGGTACAGCGTTCCAGATGCAGGCTTCAGACTTGAGGCAGAAGATTACTTCATGGAGAAGCAGCGGCCCTGCCGACGGCGAGGTGATGTTCTATGCTGTCAATTCGAACGGCAACATTTCAAATACTCAGTCGTCTGCCAATGGCTACGGACACTGGTTCTCATCCAATGGCAACCGCTCAGATTATTCAAGCGGCTACCTGTTCTCAGAGTTCTATCCGACGACGATGACTTTCATCCTCGGTCAGTATCCGGGACGTCTTACCAACGGCAAGGACTACACAATCTCACAGGCGTTTAAGTATAAGCTTGGCGAGAAGACTGCCGTGGTTACCTTCGTATTTTATGTTCACATCACTTCCGACCGCTCTGGTGCTGTGCTTGCCGGCGTGCGTCAGGCTGATGTGGTGACTGGTGTGGAGGCTGTGACAGATGCAGAGGACGGCAATGGCGGTGATGCTGCCATCTATGACTTGTCTGGCCGCAAGCTTTCCGGCGCATCTGACATGAAGAAGGGCGTGTATATCGTCAACGGAAAGAAAATCATTAGATAATTATAGATAAGTAATTTAAGAGAGAAATATAATTTAATCAATAACAAACCAAACACAACTTGCTATATGAGAAAGATTTTTACTTCCTTATTGCTTGCTGCCACAGTTTTTGGCAGTCAGGTTGCAAAGGCGCAATATAGCGCTCCTATTACCAGTGACCCGGAAAACAACTACTTCAGTGGTCAAGTTGATTTCAATCCTGAGGATGTTGCTACTACCCTCGGAACGGATACTGCTGCTCTTCATAAGTTGATTGACGCTGGCGGTAACGTGTATTTGAAGACTGAGACTGGTAGATCTAATTCTTATACTGGCGGAACAAATGAGTTCTGGATGAACGCTTCGGGCGTTGCGCAGGGATATAGCGCAGAGGGCTCTTGCTGGTTCTCTGGTCTCTATTATGTGAATGCCGACGAGGAAAATCCATCAGCGGTAGTCCGCGTACGTGTCGGTCAGATGCCAAAGTTCTTTGCTAAGATTTATGAGGATTCAAATCTCAGCTGTACGCTCTATCTCGTCAGTGGCGAGAAGGATGCTTCGTTTGATGTGAGCCTTCATGTAAATGCGGCTGTAAAGCCAAACGAGATGGCTGAGCCTACACATGATTTTGCTTCGCTTAATGTCGTTAAGGAATATAGCGCTTCGCTTGACTTCATAGAGGGCAAGCAGTATGAGGGTAAGACTCTTACTGTTGATCTTGCCGGCATAGAGGAGGCCCTTGGCGTTGACTCTACTACTATTAAGGGTAATCTTGAGAATATCTTGCTTACTCGTAATGTCGATGAGTATGCCGACGGAACATCTTATGAGTTTGGAAGTGCAGTAAATACAATAGGTTCTTACAATACTGACGGCTGGTTCGGCCGCTATTCTAAGTATGACGAGGTGGCAGACAAGTCAGAGACTTATGCTCAGAACGGTCCTCGTGCTTATGGCAAGGATTGTACATTCTATTTGCAGAACTTTGCTCTTTCACAGACTACTTTGACTGCTACTTACGGTCAGTACCCTTCAACTATGAAGCCAGGCGATCAGGATTATGTTGAGTTGTTCATCGTTAATGATACTAAGGCTGTCAAGATTACTTTGACTGTTAATGTTGAGCCACAGCCAACTGTTAACTTCACAGATATGACTAAGGCCGGCGAGGTTGAGATTGAGATTTCCGACAAGATTAACTCTCAGTATGAAACTAAGTCGTTTACTATCGACATGAATGCTGTTTGCGAGGCACTCGAATGTTCAATCGACGACATCTCTGACGTATTCGCTTTCTCTGAGGAGAATGTTCTTTCAGACAATCACACTGAGGGCTCAGGCGGTTACTATTTCAATCCTGACGGTTTTATCGGTTCATGGGGCGGCGATGCTACATTCTTCATTGTTAAGTCAAGTCTTGCTGAAGGAAAGTATGCTATCGGTCAGCACTCAAATAAGTTCGCAGATATTACTGAGGACACTACTCTTACTACATGGCTCGTGTTCATGAAGGGCGACAAGTATTATCTTGTTACTGTTGCTTACACAGTTAAGGCACCTACAGGCGAGGAGCAGGAGGCTAAGGGACCAGAGAACCTTGTTGCTTCTGACGTTGTCACTATGGAGATTATTCCTAACAATGAAGGTGTTTGGGCATGGGAAACTACATCTGCCATCGACACTGACTACCTCAAGGAAAAGCTCGGCACAGAGGACTATGTACTCTATACTGTAAAGGCTAAGACTGAGAATGAAGAGACTACACTTGAGTACTCTAAGACTTACACTTGTGACCCTAAGCCTGGTTTCTGGTTCGGTACAACAACTTATGAGAACGCTGACAAGCAGGTTATCGTAGATAACGCTGGTTGGGGAACTAACTCATTCGGTATTACTTATGCTGACGGTATTATCACTTGGTACCAATATCCTGGACAGCGTGAGATCGGCGACAACTATGTTGCTCACATCTATTTCGTCAACGAGGCTACAGGTGACTATGTAAGATATATTCTCAATGTTGCTTATGTAGGTTCTACAACTGAGGTTATCGGCGGCGAGGATGTTGCTTACATGCTTGACCGTGAAAGCGATGAGCATGACTTCGTTATCGACGGTGAGGCTGAGGCAAGAATACTCAAGGCGTTTGATGCTACTTCTGTAAATGAGCTTTTCGAGACTGCAACTATCGCTGTTGCTAATTCTACTGGTACTTTCGTTCCTGCTGTGATTGGTGATCCAGTATTCTTCAACGAGAAGGGCTACAAGGTAGAACCTGAGGACCCAACAGCCGTTAGTCAGGTTTCATTCCTGATTGAAGGTGGTAAGATGATGTTTACATCTGATACAGTTAGTGACGATGACATTCCTGTAGGTGCAAAGGCAACATTCGCTATTTGCAATGCTGGCAAGCGTTACACATTGAACATCCGTTTCACAGACGAGACTGACGCTATTGTTACTGTTGTCGATGCTGATGCAACTGTTAAGGCCATATATAATGTAAGCGGCGTTAAGCAGAGCAACTTGCGTAGCGGCATCAACATTGTTAAGATGGCTGACGGTACTGTTAGAAAGGTTATGAAGTAATATTCGTTCAGATAGTTGATAAATAAGTTGGGGGATGTGCCTTGGGGCATGTCCTCCTTTTTTGTGCGTGAGGACATGAAAACAGCCCTTCCCGCGGAGGGGAAGGGCTGACAATAGAGATATTGTATTATTCTTCTTAGCTAAGTGTGCCAAGTGTTCTTTTCCTTTGCCTCGCCCAGCGTATTCAGCTTTGCGTTGCTCGGTGTTTTCTTCTTGGTGTCGCCCAGCGTCTTGTTAACTTGACCTCGTTGAACGTATTCTTTACTTTGCGTCGCCCAGTGTCTCGCCCGATGGGGCAGGTACCATGCTTTCGTTGTTGTTGAATACAGAGTTGGAGTAGTTTTTCACTGCAGTGGCGGTGTGTGTGCCGTCGCCTTCGTCTGCGAAGCTGAAATGACCAGGCATGGCAGCCTTGAAGTCCGTTACTTGTTCCTCGGGAATACCGGTAATGACACACTTGCTACCTCTTGCGGCAGAGTCCTCCAGCATTTGCATCAAAGCGTATCTCAATGGCCCCTTGCCGTAAGGCTTGGAGAAGATGTACGTTAGGTCCTGCTGCTTGCGGAATATCAAACGGCCCTGCACGATGGCATAGTATGCGTCCTCGTCGTCAATCCACGTCTTGAGGTTGGTTGTGTCGTCTGTATTCTCTATGTCCGTCACAAAACGCGCAATGGAGATTTTTTCTCCGGGTGTAATTCGCTTGAATGGTATCATAAAAAGCTTGTTGTTGATAGCTCGTGCCAATCTTGCTGCTTGAAACCTTTGCATTTGTCAGGCTCGGAATCTGCTCAACCGACACTTGCCTAAAGTTTGTAAATAGATTTCAGTTCTCTAAATGTTTGAGCGCAAATTTATATAAATTCTTTATAAACGGTGATATTTTGCTTTGAAAATACGTTCTTGTGACGCTAAAGATTAGTTTTTTTTAATATGAAGTGGTATTTTTGTACCGAAATTACAACTACCAAACTTTATGAATAAAAGATTTTCCTTAATTATTTTTATGTTATGCTGTGTCTTGGGCGTCAGGGCACAGAAAGTTATTGACCTTTCGGGAGAGTGGCAGTTCCAGATTGACAGAAACAACCGCGGCGTCGCAGAGGAATGGTTCAAGCCCGGGCGTGAGCTTGATGACCGAATAAAGCTTCCTGCTTCAATGCCTCAGCGACTGAAGGGCGATGACATCAGCGTGGACACACGATGGGTCGGCTCGCTCTACGACTCCAGCTATTTCTTCAATCCTTACATGGCTAAGTATCGCAAGCCGGGCAAGGACATGAAGTTGCAGTTCTTCCTTACACCAGACAAGCATTATGTGGGCAAGGCATGGTACAAGCGTACCGTTCATATCGACGAGGAAGAGAAGAATCCAATGTACACGCTTTATCTTGAGCGTCCGCACATCGTCACAGAGGTGTGGGTGAACGGCACTAAGCTGCCGACTTCCAACAATACTCTGTCGGCGCCTCATGTGTATAAATTATATAATGGTGAGTTGAAGGCCGGCGACAACGTAATAGCCGTTTGTGTTGACAACGATCCTGAGACGGTGAAGGTGGGACAAGACTCACATTCTGTCAGCGACCAGACGCAGGGCGACTGGAACGGCATCGTGGGACGCATGGAATTGCGCCCATTCAACCACGTGGAGCGTTGCAATGTCTATCCCGACGTTGACGCACGTGTGGCACGCGTTCGCCTCGACATGCTCGGCTTGAATGTCAAGGAGCAGGCTACGGTGACTCTCATGGCCGTATCTTTCAACTCCGACAAGCACCACACCGTGACATCCAAGCCCGTGAACGTGGCTCTTACAAACACGGCTCAGTCGGCTGTTGACATCCCGCTTGAGATGGGCAGCGACATGCTGCTGTGGGACGAATTCTCGCCACAGCTCTATCACCTCTATGTGCAGGTCAAGACAAAGGCACGTACAACCACGACGGAGACCGTATTCGGCATGCGCAAGGTCGAGATAAAGGATAAGATGTTCTACGTGAACGGACGCGAGATACAGCTGCGCGGAACAGTCGAGAACTGCGACTTCCCAAACACAGGCTATCCTCCAATGGACCTGCAGGCATGGATGAAGCTCTTCAATACTTGCAAGAGCTACGGCCTCAACCATATGCGATTTCACACTTACTGCCCTCCAGAGGCAGCCTTCCTTGCCGCCGACATGACCGGCTTCTACATTCAGCCTGAGGGACCGTCATGGCCTAACCACGGTGTGAAGCTCGGCAGAGGCGAGTACATCGACGGCTATCTCTACGATGAGGCTGTTAGAATATGCGACACCTATGGTAATCACCCTTCGTTCACCTTCTTCGCCTTTGGCAACGAGCCTGCGGGCAACTGGGTGAAGTGGTCAACGGAGCATGTGGCAAAGATTAAGGAGTACGACCCGCGTCACATCTGCTGCGGCTTCAGCGTCGGCGGAGGATGGGCATGGCAGCCGGGCAGCGAGTTTGCAGTCAAGGCCGGTGCCCGTGGACTGAACGAGTGGGCAAAGCGTGCACCAGAGTCAACAGTGAACTTCGAGAAGAACATCTCTGTGTATAACGGCAAGGACATGCCTAACACGCCTATCACCATGCCTTTCGTAAGTCACGAGACAGGCCAGTGGTGTGCATTCCCTAACTTCGACGAGATAGGCAAATATACTGGTGTGAACAAGGCTAAGAACTTTGAGATATTCCGCGACTTGCTGCGCGACAACGGCATGGAGAGCCGCGGACACGACTTCATGATGGCAAGCGGCAAGCTTCAGGCCCTGTGCTACAAGGCAGAGATAGAGCGTACGCTCCGCACGCCTAAGTATGCCGGATTCCAGCTTCTCTCCCTTAACGACTATTCTGGTCAGGGAACAGCCCTCGTTGGCGTGACCGACGTATTCTTCGACAACAAGGGCTATATCTCCGACAGCGAGTTCCGCGAGTTCTGCTCGCCAATCGTTCCGCTCGCCCGTATTCCTAAGTTTACTTACTCCAACGACGAAGTCTTTGTTGCCGATGTAGAGATAAACCAGTTCGGCGATAAGGACTTGCAGGGCGTGGAGACTCAGTGGAGCGTGACTAAGGCTGGTGCCGGTGTTGTGGCTTCAGGCAAGCTCGCCAAGCGCGACCTCCCAGTAGGCGGTAACATCGAGGTGGGCAAGGTGTCCGTAGCCCTCGACGTGATTACCGAGCCGACAAAGCTCACCCTCACGGTTACCGTGCCTAATACTACTGCAAAGAATCACTGGGACTTCTGGGTTTATCCGCGAGAGGTTGAGGCTGCCAACGCCAAGGTCAAGAAGGGAAAGCGCGAAGGCACATTCTTCGACGGCGACGTGTTCGTGACAGACTCACTCGACGCACAGGCACAGAAGATACTCAGCAAGGGCGGCAAGGTGCTTGTCTGCGCCGCAGGCAAGGTGACTTACGGCAAGGAAGTGGTGCAGCAGTTCACGCCAGTGTTCTGGAACACCTCATGGTTCAAGATGCGCCCTCCTCACACTACGGGCATCTATGTCGAGAACACTCACAGCATCTTCGACCTTTTCCCAACCGACTATCACAGCGACATGCAGTGGTGGGAACTCGTAAACCGCGGTCAGGTGATGCAGTTCACCGATTTCCCTAAGGACTTCCAGCCGCTTGTACAGAGCATCGACACGTGGTTCGTGTCACGCAAGATAGGTATGCTTTTCGAGGCAAAGGTAGGCAAGGGACGACTTGTCATGACGACTATGGACATCACGCGCGACCTCAACCGTCGCATTGTGGCTCGTCAGATGCGCAAGTCCATACTCGACTACATGAAGTCGGACAAGTTCTCACCTCGTTGGACCATCGACCAGCAGCTTATCTCCGACCTCTTTACCAAGGTTGCAGGCTTAGTAAATATGTACACTAACGATAGTCCTGATGAGCTTAAACCTAAGCTTAAATAAGGACTTGTACATAAAATCCCGGCAGAGACTTCGAAAGGAGCCTCTGCTTTTTTTGTCCCTATCGGGGCGCGAAGCCGGACTAATGCCGTTTTGCCACTATATAAATAAGGATGAAACCTCGCTCAATCATTGCTCAATCACTTTTCCTTCGCCGTTCAAACCTTGCTCAGTCACAGCCTGATTCCTGTTC
>JAFSSN010000141.1 GCA_017450985.1 Bacteroidaceae bacterium | reverse complement strand
ACTTCACGAAGTTAACTCCAGTTTACTACTTGCGAAACTTCAGTTATTAATTAATCACTCGTATCTTTACTCCCTTTTACTCCCTTTTACTCCTTTTTACTCCCTAATATTTTTCACTTACTTCACAGCACACCCTTGCTACTTGGCAACTGATACTTGTACACATCACGCTTGACAGCCATCTTGATGCTACGAGCAAGAGCCTTGAAGATACCTTCTATCTTGTGATGCTCATTGTCGCCCTCAGCCTTGATGTTAAGGTTCATGCGTGCTGCATCAGAGAAACTCTTGAAGAAATGAAGGAACATCTCGGTAGGCATATCCCCCACTCTCTCACGATGGAACTCAGCATCCCACACCAGCCATGCACGTCCGCCGAAGTCAAGCGCAACCTGACACAGGCAGTCGTCCATAGGAAGAGTATAGCCGTAACGCTCGATGCCGCGCTTGTCGCCAAGAGCCTTGGCAATGCACTCACCAAGAGCAATACCCGTATCTTCTATCGTATGATGCTCATCCACGTTGAGGTCACCCTTCACATGTATGCGGAGGTCAATGCTTCCATGCTTTCCAATCTGCTCAAGCATGTGGTCAAAGAATCCGAGACCCGTCTGTATGTCACACTTACCCGTACCGTCGAGGTCAAGCCAAATGTCAATGTCAGTCTCCTTTGTAGTGCGTCGCACCGAAGCAGTACGTTCACCAGCAAAGAGAAGCTCTGTCACCTGATTCCATGATGCCACGCATCGCACCTGAGGATTGTCAAGCACAATAGGCGACTCCGTCACCTCAGGACGCGTACTTATTATAATGGCACGGCATCCTAAATTCAGGGCAAGCTGTGCATCCGTAAGGCGGTCGCCAATCACGCAACATGAAGGAAGATCGTAGTCGCCGTTCATGTAATGCGTGAGCATACCAGTACCCGGCTTTCGCGTAGGAAGGTTATCGGCAGGGAAACTGCGGTCGATGAGAATATCATCGAACTCGATGCCTTCCGAACGCAGAACGTTAAGCATCATATTGTGAGTAGGCCAGAAGTCGGCCTCTGGATAAGAATCTGTACCGAGACCGTCCTGATTGCTCACCATGACAAACTCATAGTCGAGCTTGGTACGTATGAAACTGAGGTTTCTGATCACCTCAGGCAGAAACTGAAACTTGTCGAACGAGTCAATCTGTTCGTCGTCAGGCTCGACGAGTATCGTTCCGTCACGGTCAATAAATAATGCTGTTTTCTTCATAATCATTTATATTGACGTAATGCTGCAAGAAGCGCAGTGTTATCATCCTTTGTACCTATCGTAATACGGAGACAGTCCTTGCACAATGCCACACGACTGCGGTTACGCACAACCACACCCTTCTCCACAAGATAATGGTAAATCTTGTCTGCATCTGTCACCTTTGTCAGGAAGAAGTTGGCATCCGTAGGATAAACCTCCAGACATATAGGAAGGAGACGGAAAGCCGCGATGATGTTGGTACGCTCCTCAAGAATCATTGCGATGTGACGCTGAAGCAAAGACACATCCGAAAGAAGCTCTACAGCTTTCTTCTGTGTAAGCACATTCACATTGTAAGGATATTTCACCTTATTGAAGAGTGCTATGATGTCTGTCGAAGCAAAAGCCATTCCCAGACGAATACCTGCTGCACCCCACGCCTTACTGAAGGTGTTGAGCACAATGAGGTTAGGATATTTATCAATGTCGAGACGGAACGGACGCTGCGCAGAGAAGTCTGAATATGCCTCATCCACAATCACGATACCCTCAAATTCCTTTATGACCTTCTCCACATCCTCACGAGGAAAAGCATTACCTGTAGGATTGTTAGGAGTACACAGGAAGATTATCTTCGTATTCTCGTCACAAGCCGCAAGCACGTCATCAGGCGAGAACTGATACTGCGAGTCGAGCAGCACACGACGATACTCCACGTCGTTAGTCTCGGCACACACGCTGTACATACCGTATGTAGGCTCGATTGCCACCACATTGTCAACACCCGGACGGCAGAAGATACGGAACGGAAGGTCGATGGCCTCGTCCGAGCCGTTACCGAGGAATATATGTTCAGCACTCACTCCCTTTAGCGGAGCAATAAGTTCCTTCACCTTCTCCTGCAACGGATCAGGATAACGGTTCACATTGTTGTCGTATGGGTTTTCGTTGGCATCGATGAACACCTCGGCCTTCAAGCCCTTAAATTCATCACGTGCACAACTATATGGTTTCATAGCCCAGATATTAGGGCGTACGAGTTCTTTTAATTCTTTCATAGGCTGTTGATTCTAACTGTCATTGCATTCTTGTGAGCATCAAGCTGCTCGTTTTCCGCCATGACCTCCACGGCACGGCCGATGCTGCGTATTCCCTCTGCCGACAACTCCTGAAAGGTAATCTTTCGGCAGAAACTGTCGAGGTTCACACCGCTGTAAGCCTTGGCATATCCCGATGTAGGCAGCGTATGATTAGTACCAGAAGCATAGTCACCGGCACTCTCGCATGAGAAGTTGCCGAGGAACACACTACCGGCATTCACCACTCTGTCAGCCACCTTCATGTAGTCCTTCACAGCAAGTATGAGATGCTCAGGAGCATACTCGTTGCAGATGTCTATCACCTCGTCAAGGTCATGCACCACGATGAGCTTACTGTATTCCAGAGCCTTCTCGGCAATGTCCTTTCGTGGAAGCAATGCCAGCTGACGAGCCACCTCGCTGTCCACAGCCTTGGCAAGCGCCTCGCTGTCGGTAAACATCACCGACTGCGAATCCACTCCGTGCTCTGCCTGACTCAACAGGTCGGCAGCCACAAACACAGGGTTGGCACTGTCGTCAGCCACCACAGCCACTTCACTTGGTCCTGCAGGCATGTCGATAGCCACCTCGTGGAGACTCACCTGTTGCTTTGCAGCCATCACGAACTGATTGCCCGGACCGAATATCTTGCTTACCCTAGGAACAGACTCTGTACCGTATGCCATGGCACCGATGGCCTGTACACCTCCAGCCTTGAATATCTGACTTACACCGGCTATGCGTGCCGCAACGAGAATGGCAGGATTCACCTTGCCCTCGCGGTTAGGCGGCGTGCAGAGCACTATCTCCCGACAACCCGCAATCTTGGCTGGAGTGGCGAGCATGAGAACCGTTGAGAAAAGCGGAGCTGTACCTCCGGGTATGTAAAGACCTACCTTCTCGATGGCCACCGACTTCTGCCAGCACACGACTCCGGGAGCCGTCTCTACCTTATGACCATCAAATTTCTGGCTTGCATGGAACTTCTCGATGTTATGATGGGCAAGCGTAAGTGCTTGCTTGAGTTCATCACTGACAAGAGTATCAGCCTCCTGCATCTCTGCCTCGCTGACACGGAGAGAAGCAAGGACGACCTTGTCGAACTTTGCCTCAAACTCCTTCACAGCCTCATCGCCGCGCTCACGCACCTGGTCGAGCACCGTCTTCACGGTAGCACGCAGTTCGTCAGCGTCACGATGCGGACGAGCGAGCAAAGATGCCCACTCCGTCTTTTGTGGAAATTTGATAATATTCATACTGAAAAGTAGTGGATTATTGTATGGGAACCACGCTTCATCAGCATGGTTCCCCATATAGTTCGTTATTAGAGAATCATCTTCTCGATTGGAGTCACAAGTATGCCTTCTGCACCGAGAGCCTTGAGCTGGCCCACGATTTCCCAGAAATGCTTTTCATCGAGCACGGCATGAACAGAACACCAATCCTCGTCTGCCAATGGGATGATTGTCGGACTCTTAAGACCTGGAAGCACCTTCACGATTTCTGCCAGGCGAGCCTTAGGCGCATTCATGCGCACATACTTCTTGTCCTCGGCAATGAGCACAGACTCAATGCGGAAAAGAAGCTCGTCAAGTATGGCACGCTTCTCTTCGCTGATGCTCTTGTCACCGATAAGGAGAGCCTCGCTCTTCATCACCACTTCCACCTCACTGAGGTTGTTGCTGATGAGAGTAGAACCAGAGCTAACGATGTCGAAGATACCGTCGGCAAGTCCGATGCCCGGAGCAATCTCCACAGAACCCTGAATAACATGGATGTCAATGTTCACATTGTTCTCCTTCATAAACTTACGAAGGATGTTAGGGTAAGAAGTAGCAATCTTCTTTCCGTTGAACCACTCCACGCCAGGATATTCTATTGCCTTAGGAATGGCAAGAGAGATACGGCACTTACTGAATCCAAGACGTTTGATGATGTCAGCATCCTCACCGCGCTCAACGAACTCGTTTTCGCCTACGATACCCACATCAGCCACACCGTCGGCAACCGTCTGTGGAATATCATCATCACGCAGATACAGCACCTCAAGTGGGAAGTTAGATGCTTGAACAAGCAATGTGCGCTTGCTGCTCGGAATCTTTATACCAGCCTCCGTAAGGAGGTTAATAGTGTCTTCATAAAGACGTCCCTTTGACTGTACAGCTATTCTCAACATAGTCATATATTTTATTTTGTTTATAATTTTGTGTCTTTAGTCAATTTTCTTATTTCGAAACTTTCGCTAACATTTTACTTGCTTGAAGTAAAAAGTAGTTAAACGAAGTTAATTCCGCTACGCTCCATGGAGTAAAAGGACGAATGTAGAATGTAGAATTAAGAATTAAGAATTAATATCCGCAACAGAGTAACTTTCATTCTTCACTCCGCCGCAGGCGATTCTTCATTCTTCATTCTTCACTCTTCATTCTCTTCACTCCGCCTTTGGCGACTCTTCACTCCCCACGCCTTCTCTCAATTCATTTAATCACCACGTTTCCCGTCATTATGGTGCGGCTCATGCTGATGTAAGTAGCAATGAGAGGACGCGGACGCATCTCTTCGTTATGTCGGAACCACTCCAGGATATCCTCGAACGAATAAGCATCTGTGTCGAACACCACATAGTCGGCAGTAGGCTCGTTCTTCGTCGGAGTTGACTTGCACACCGTATGGTACAGGTTATGCTCCTCCATCAAAGCCTCCATGTCCATCAGGTTACGTCCCTTGCCCACAAGCAGGAACTTCTTCTGACGGATGTACTGCATTGACGACTGACGCACCACCGAACGCTTCTTGCATTGCTGGGTGAGGAACGTCATGGCAGCCTTCAGATATATAGCCACCGTCACCACAAAGATGAGCGGATAATTGTAACGGCCGAAATGCTTATGGAAGAAAATAAGCATCGACTGGTAGAAGGCATTCACATAGCGGAACGAACTCTTCAGAGTACTCTCGCCCTTATAATGCAATATGGACACAGGAAGATAGTAGTTCTTGTATCCAGCCTCCAAAATCCTGTACGAAAGGTCGATGTCCTCCCCATACATGAAGAACGTCTCGTCCAGCAGTCCGCACTTGTCCGTCACGCTCTTGCGCATCAACATACACGCACCCGACATTATCTCTATCGGCACCGCCCTGTCGTTAGGCAGAAACTGCATGTAATACCTGCCGAACAACCTGTTCTGCGGAAACAGCGAACACAAGCCCGCCATCTTGCAGAACGAAGTCCACGGCGTAGGCACGCCTCTTCGCGACTCAGGAGCAAACGAACCGTCCTGACGCAACATCCTCACGCCCATGCCTCCACCGTCGGGATGGGCATCGAGAAACGCTATGCTCTCGCGCAACACGTTCTCACCTATTATAGTATCAGGGTTCAGCAGCATGAGATACTCACCTCGTGCCTGCCTCAGAGCCTGATTGTTAGCTTTCGAAAATCCGGCGTTATAATTATTCTGGATGAAATACACCCAAGGGAAACGCCCCTTCAGATACGCCACCGAACCGTCCGTGCTGTTATTGTCCACAACATACACCTCACCACTTATGCCCTGCAAAGCCCGCTCAACAGAAAGCAGACACTGCTCGACATAGTATTTGACATTGTAGTTGACTATGACAATAGATATCTTCATTGTAAGGTTCAGCCCGGTTTGGATAATCAGTCAATGTCCGAATTCACTTTCTCCAAATATTCGTCCAGCTGCTTGCGGTTAGGATAGCAGAACAGCGAAATCACCACCACGATGAGGGCGCACAAAGCACCCGAAAGGTCATTAGCCGTGATGTAATACACACTAACATCCATACACGCAATAATCATCATCACGATATTACGTATAACACTGTGCAGGACATATCTGTCAAGCGCCTCGTCGTTATCCATACGGCGAAGCGAATGTGTCGTGCAGAGTTTGAAGAACTTCAGAGTCAGAGGTACACCGATAATGGTGAGACAGATAGCCACACAGTTAAGCACAAAAGCCTCCTGTCCATTCCGATCCACAGCCACGTTGGCATAAACACCCAACTCACCCATAATCAAGAACGCCGCAGCCCCTAACCATACGCATGAAAGCGTAATCTTCAACAATACTAATATACTATTTATTCTCTTTTCCATTTTCTAATCTTAACAAATAAACAATTTGTGACTCACATCTACCCCACAACCGCCTAACCGCACAACCGTCTAACCGTCAAACCACAAAACCGCCTAACCGTACAACCGTCTAACCGTCTAACCGCAAAACCGTCTAACCGCAAAACCGTCTAACCGTCTAACCGCAAAACCGTCTAACCGCAAAACCGCCTAACCGTACAACCGTCAAACCGTACAACCGCACACAACCGTCTAACCGCAAAACCGTCTAACCGCAAAACCGCCTAACCGTAAAACCGTCAAACCGTACAACCGCACACAACCGTCCCTATCAATTCCCCGTAAACGGCACTCGGTTGACGAGTGAACGACCGAGAGTCACCTCATCCGTGTACTGCAACTCATCATT
>JAFSSN010000015.1 GCA_017450985.1 Bacteroidaceae bacterium | reverse complement strand
TCGTACTCGTCAATAAGAATGACCACGCGCTGTCCTGTCTTGTCATAGGCGCTTTGGATAACCTTCTCAAACCGCATTCCAAGAGGGAGGTCCGTTCTCCGACAATCGTACTCACGTTCCCATTCAGTAAGCGAATCGTCAAGCTTCTTTTCAAGCACATCCTTTGCATCGTACTTGTTGGTATTCAAGTCAAGGTGAAGAACAGGATGCTTAACCCAATCCACATCCGGCTTGTCGGCAATGGCAAGACCGTCGAACAATTCACGCTTGCCGTCAAATACGGCATGAATGGTGGACATCAGCAAAGACTTACCGAAACGGCGAGGACGAGAGAGGAAATAGTAATTTCCGCCCTTTATCAGCTTATATATCAACTCCGTCTTATCAATATAAAGATAACCATCCTTACGAAGCTTCTCAAAATCCTGTATGCCTATCGGTAATGTTTTCAACTGTTCCATACCAAGTCAAAATTTGATTACGGTACAAAAATAATCAAAAACTCCCTAATTTTAAGCCTAAACAGACAAAGATTTTATTTTCATGCGATAAATAGGTGTAATACCAGCTTTCATTTTCACAAAACACAAAAGAGGTGAACCCGCATACGCAAGTCCACCTCCGAAGTATTCATCCGCATTTATTATGAAATACAAATCAATATCCGGCGTTCTGCTTCCAAGTAGGGTTCTTGTCAAGAACAGACTTAGGAATAGGGAACACGCGGCATTCCTTGTCGAAACGAGCCGTAGGGAAGCCCTTCTTGTGGAATCCATACTCGCTTTCAAACGTACCGAAACGTATCATGTCATTTCTACGCCAGTTCTCGTCGAAGAACTCACGACCGCGCTCTGCGAGAAGTTCGTCGAGTGTAGGGTCTGCCGTGAGCAGAGGAGCGTGAACGTAAGAACGAATCTGATTGAACAGGCTCATAGGAGTGTCACCGTTTGTAGCCTTGCCGCCACGGAGGATAGCCTCACACTTAGTGAGCAGAATGTCAGCATAACGGAAGATAGGAAGGTCGTTTGACTGGTTACGGTCGTGCTTGAAATCCACGTCTATCAGGAAGAACATCACCGACTTGTATCCCTGTGACCAACCGTTCTGGTCAGCACCGCAGTTAAGTTTCTCATCCTCCACCTTGAGAGTGATGTCCTTTGTCAGAACTACCGGCACGCCATTATAGACATAAGGCACATTAGTCTTCTCGTATGTCTCAGGATTGAACATATACACCTGACCTCCGAGAATCATGTCGTTGCGGAGGTCACCCTCGAGAGAGAAAAGGTCAGAAATCTGCGGAGTCATTGAGAAGTTGCCGCCGACAGACTTTGACAGAGACATACCATAGTAGCTTACTCCCGAATTAGCCTGGCGCCATGTACGTGGACGCGCATACTGCATACCGCCTGCATTCACGGCATCGTAGCTTATGGCATAGATGAAGTCCTTGATTTGCGCACCGTTGTCAGGATAGAACTTGGCACGATAAGCGTTAGCATACTTCTCTGTACCTGAAGTAAGGTCGAACTTGCCAGAGGCGATGATTGAGTCGCAATATGCAACAACCTTGTCAAGCTTCTCGTTCTGATAGTTAGCTGCATCGTAGGCAGTTACGTCCGCAGCAGTATATACAGGCCAGTTGATGTACAGCTTCACGAGCAAAGCCTCAGCCATCCACTTTGTAGGAGTGCCGTAGGTAGTCTCATCCACAGTCTCAGGGAGGTAAGGGATAATCTCCTCAAGCTCGTTAGCAATAAACTCAGCAACCTTTGCACGTGGCTGACGCTCCACCACCTCGTCCTTATCATAGATATGGTCGAGCAGAGGCGCATCGCCATAGCTGTCGATAAGAATCCAGTGGAAGTAAGCACGCATGGCACGTGCGGCACAGATGCTTTCCTTATTGTTCTCGCTGAGCGAAAGAATCTTTCTGTTAGCCTTTGTAATGCCGGCAGTAACTTTCTCATACCAGTCGATAGACGCATCAGAAGGCGAGTAATTGTGAAGACAGGCATGAGCATAAGTACCGTCGTCATAGTATCCTCCGTCGAAACTGATACCGACCCATTCGTCGCTGGAGAGAGCCTGAGCCTCCATATATCGGCGTCCTAACGTTTCGCGCAAGTGAGTGTATAGTTCCGTCAACTGAGGATTAGGATCGTATGTGTAAGTGGACTTATTGTCCACGTCAAGGTCAGTACAGCCGACGGCAGACCCCATCAGTCCGGCTGCTATAAATAGTTTTATATACTTATTCATTTTCGTCTGTTTAATTGGATTATAAGAAATTCGAGTTTCGCTAAAGTCTTACTTGCTTGGAGTAAAAGAATACGATTGTGAATTGAGAATCAGAAACAGAGTAACTTCCATTCTTCATTCCCCACTCTTCACTTCGCCTCAGGCGGCTTTTCACTCCGAAGGACAGAGTATCGTCCAGAGTGAAGCGGTTACGTCTTTATACTCCACGAAGTTAACTTCATTTTACTACTTGCTGAACTTGAGTTAAAAATTAACTTTCACACCGACTATGTATGAGCGAGTGTGAGGATAAGTGCTCCAGCGGTAGTCAACACCTGGAGAGATGCCGCCCATGTTCACCTCAGGGTCAAGACCCTTGTAGCCTGTGATAGTGAACAGGTTGTTGGCAGTACCATAGAGAGTAAGGTCCTTAATCCAGCCGTCGAACTTGCGGAAAGTGTAGCCAAGAGTGAGAGTCTGCAAGCGCAGGTAGCTGCCGTTCTCAATCCAGCGGTCTGATGGGATGTTGGCATCAGTACAGAGTACCTTAGTGCCGTCGGCAAGGATTGCAACCTGCTCTGAAGCATAGTCCTTGAGCACGTTCTTGCCGTTAGAGAAAAGCTCTGCACTCATGTAGTTGGCACGTGAGCCGTTGTAAATCTTGTTGCCGAACGAACCTGTGAAGAATACAGTGGCAGACCAGTCGCGCCATGTGAGCGTGTTGTTCCAACCGAGAGTAAGCTTAGGCTGTGCGCAGCCAGTCTTCACGCGGTCTCTGTCTGAAGACGGAGCAGTAGTAGTCTCGCCTGTGCGTGCGCCTGTTGTGGCGTCATGCACATAGTATGTAGCACGACCCTTGTCGTTGAATCCTGCAAACTCGTAAGTATAGAATGTACCGAGAGCCTCGCCCTCCATGATGTTCTGTGTAGAACCGTTGGCAGACACACCTGCCACCATAGGGTCGCCCTGGAAGAAGTCGCTTGTGTAGAAGTCCTTGTTGGTAAGCTTGTCCACGCGGTTCATGTTGTGCGAAAGGTTAAGGCTGGTGTTCCATCTGAAGCCGCGGCTCTGAATCACGTCGGCATTGATGGTGAACTCGATGCCTCGGTTAGTCATCTCGCCAACGTTGGCAGTCATGTAACCGTAAGGATATCTGTCTGTTGAAACAGGATAGTTCCAAATCAAGTCAGTAGTCTTCTTATTGTAGAATTCGATAGTACCGTTGATGCGTCCGCCGAGGAAAGCATAGTCGATACCAATGTTGAACATAGCCGTAGCCTCCCACTTCAGTTCGCTGTTCTCGTTCTTGTTCACGCCGTAGGCATTGTTCGCACGGTCAACCATACCGTAAGTTCTGATGGCAGCCATGCTCTCCATGCCGAATGAGTTACCGCTCACGCCGTAGCCCACGCGGAACTTGAGGTTTGAGAGCACGTTCTGCTCCTTCATGAAGTCTTCCTCAGTAATGTTCCATGCAGCACTTACAGAAGGGAAAGTACCCCATCTGTGGTTCTTACCGAACTCAGAAGAACCGTCGCGGCGCAGAGTACCCTGAATGATGTAGCGGCCGAGCAGCGAGTAGTTCAAACGTCCGTAGAACGAAATGTCGCGGCGGTAGTACAGAGGCGAGCCGATAACGTCGGTTGAGATGTTGAGCATCATGTTGTTACCTACAGAATAGTCAGGACGGTAGAACGTACAGTAGTCGTCGGCGAAGTTGTATGTGTTGAAGCCGAATCCGTCGTCTGTGCTTCTTTCCTCCCATGAGTATCCGAGCATGGCAGAAAGCTTGTGGATGTCAGCCCATGTATGCTCGTAGTTACCGAATGTCTCGAAAGAGTGCTCGGTATTGAAGTAAGTACCGTTAGAGAGGTAGCCATTGTAGCCTTCCTTAATCTGTGACTTGGTAGAATTGTAAGAGCGTGAAGTGCGCTGACGGTTCGTGAATGAATAGTTCACGTTCCAGTCCAAGCCGTCGATGATGTGGAGGGCAGCCTTAGCAATCCACTGCTGACGCTTCCAAGTGTTGTCACCCATGTCCTCGTTAATCATTGACAGAGGGTTGTAGTTCTTTGAGGAAGTCTTGTCCCAAGTGTAGTTGCCGTCAGCATCATACACAGGGTTGAGAGGAGAGTAGTAGTTCATGGCATCCATGACCGAAGCACCCTCGTTGTTCATAGCCACTCCCTTGAACTTTCCATATACAATGTGTCCGCCTACCGATACATCGAGGTGGTCCTTGAGAATCTTTGAAGAGAGGAGAGCGCGGAGGTTGAGACGGTTCATCTCGCTGCCCTTCACGATACCCTGACGGCTCATGTAGTTCACGCTCGCCATATACTTGGTATTTCCGTTTCCTCCGTTGATTGCCACGTTGTGGTTGTGGCTCACGCCCGTGCGGAGCACTTCCTTCTGCCAGTCGGTGTTGCCGCCGTTGTCGTTAGGGAGTGTCACGCCCACCTCCTTGGCAAAGCTGCGGAGGTCGTCGCCGCTCATCATGTCGAGAGTCTTGGCAATCTTGTCGAAGCCCACGTATGCGTTGTAGCTCACGTTGGTGCGTCCGCTCTTGCCGCTCTTTGTAGTGATGATAATCACACCGTTGGCAGCCTTTGAACCGTAGATGGCTGATGCTGTTGCATCGCGGAGCACGTCGATGCTCTCGATGTCGTCAGGCGAAACCATAGAGATGTCAACTCCAGGAATACCGTCGATAACATAGTATGGCGACATGGCATCGGCACGCAATGTTGACACACCGCGGAGAGTGATGCTCGGTGTTCCGTTAGGGTCGCCGGTAGATGTCACGATGAGTCCCGGCACCTTGCCCTGAAGCATCTGTGCAGGGTCGGAATAGACACCTCGGTTAAGGTCGTCGGCCTTCACCGTAGTGATGGACGAAGTGACGTCCTTGCGGCGCATGGTACCGTAGCCCACGACCACTACGTCGGAAATCATCTTTGTGTCTTCCGACATGTAAACGTCCAGTTTCGAACCTTTTACTACAACTTCTTTCTTCTCAAAGCCAATATAAGAGAACACGAGAGTAGTTCCCTTTTCCGCATTGATTTCATACGAACCGTCAATCTTTGTGACAGTACCGTTAGTAAGTGAACCCTTCTCCTTGACATTAACGCCCACGAGAGGTTCGCCGGCAACGTCCTTAACCACACCCGTCACTTTCTGTGCGAGCATAGCAAGCGTGCTGACCACAAACAGGAGTGCAAAACTCAATACACGTCCCATCCATACTGGATAAATCTGTTTTCTTGTCATCGTTTAGTTGATTTATTTGACTTAGTTTTGTTAACAATCGAAAATTAGGGTTGGTAAAACTGTTTTTCAGATACCGGCTGCAAAAGTATAAAAAATATTAATTCGTTTGATAATTATCATTTTTTTTCATCAAAAAAATTTGTTTTCTTTCCCAAATCACCTTATCTTTGTAGTATAATATCACAGGAAAGGCAGGAAAATATAAAAAGAGCCTCAACGGTTTCAGAGAACAGATTACGATACCTCTCCAAACATGCCACGAAGAATTCACGAAAGATTTACGGATTAGCTACGGAAATTTTACGGCTCTGCTACGCATTTCTACGCATCCTACCCGTAGAAAAGCCGTAGAACATGCGGAGCGCATCCGAAGACAATGCGGAGAACATTCGTAGGAGCATCGGTGCAAGTCCGCATCAGCATCAATAAAAAGCCCCGGAAACGAGTCAGAAAAAACACTCCGTACATAGGCATGAACGGCACATGCACATAAATAATCATGAGGGGAAACCACATTTCAAAAAAGTTTTATATAAAATTGAAAGCACCAAATGATACATACACAGCATTTTGCGTACATACCGAAAATAAAATGAAACCTATTTGAAAATTTTGTAATAAAATAATATTTATCTTTGTGACACATTTATGACAAAAATCAACTACAGATGAAAAAGATTCTTTTTACGTTATTATTTTTGGCTGGAGGACAGATGATTTATGCACAGATCTCTCCTAACAAGCACATCTCTGTTAAACAGGAAAAGGAAGTAGGACTAACCGTAAGTTACAGGGGAGTACACCTGTTTAACATCAACGCCCACATAGAGGGCAAAGCAACCAAAGTCAAAGGAGTTCAGAAAGTGGATTACGACATGAAGGTGGGTAAGAAGCTTCACTGCACAAACGAGGCAAGTGAAATGCGATACACTCTTTCGGACGGAAAAACACTCGTGGTACATGCCTACAACGACGGTGTGACTTGGCGCACACTGGGAGGACAGATGGACAGCATAGGCGTGAACATGTCAATGGCAAAGAACAGCTGGCTGCAGAAATGGACTGAGCCTTACGAGGAATTCTACAACAAGAACGTGGAAGAAACCGCAGGCAGCCGATGGGCATACCCGTCACTCTTCGAGTTCCCTAACCATGTGTATGTACTTCTCTCAGAGTCGGATGTCAACAAATACAACAGCGTGACAAGCCTCTACTCTACCGGACAAAAGGGTGTGTTCGACATCGTAGCCGACCGCAACGAGGTGGAGAGCGAGCAGTCAACACTCAGCGTTGCCATAGTAGGTACTCTCGGCGAGGTCGTTTCGTCAACACTCGTTACCGATGCTGCCGCACCATGTAAGATTGACGACACGTCATGGATTGAGCCGGGCGTGGCTTCATGGGTATATTGGGCTTACAACCACGGCTCAAACGACTACAACATCATCAAGAAATACACCGACATGGCTGCCGAGCTGCATCTGCCATACGTGCTGATTGACGCCGAATGGGACGAGATGAAGGACGGCAAGACTGTGGAGGATGCCATCAACTATGCCAAGGGCAAGGGCGTGAAGCCAATGATTTGGTACAACTCTTCTGTGGGATGGGTTGACGGTGCTCCGGGTCCTAAGTTCAAGCTCAACAAGCCAGAGGACAGAGAAAAGGAGTTTGCAAAGATTGAGGCTATGGGAGTGGCTGGAGTGAAGATTGACTTCTTCTCTGGCGACACACAGACGAACATGGAGTACATGATTGACCTTCTGGAGAGTGCCGCACGCCACCACCTGCTCGTGAACTTCCACGGTGCTACGCTTCCACGCGGATGGCAGCGCACCTACCCTAACCTCATAAGCACAGAGGCTGTATATGGTGCCGAGTGGTACAACAACGTGCCTACGTTCACCGAGAAGGCAGCGGCTCACAATGCCACTCTTCCTTTCACACGCAACGTCATCGGTTCTATGGACTACACTCCATGTGCATTTACCGACTCACAGCATCCTCACATCACGAGCCATGCTCACGAGCTTGCTCTCACGGCCCTCTTCGAGTCTGGAATCCAGCATCTCGCCGACCGACCAGAGAGCTTCCTCGCACAGCCTAAGGAGGTGAAGGAATACCTTTCTAACCTTCCTACAGCATGGGACGAGACACGTCTGCTCGAGGGTGAGCCGGGCAAGTATGTAGTCATGGCAAGACGCAAGGGCTCAACATGGTACATTGCCGGCATCAACGGAACGGACAAGGAAATGGACATCAGAGTGAGATGGAGCAACATACTCGGCAGCGCCGTACAGAACAGCGACAGCAAGGTGGCTGGCGACGAGATGAAGTGGAACACGCTCATCTCACAGAAGATTCGCGCCGCTGCACAACGCAAGGAAAAGGTGCCTGTTGACTGGCTCGCACTCAACGGACAGAGAGTGACGATTCAGTTCATTGAGGACAGCGGCAAGGGCAAGGAGAACCCTTGGAACATCTACACCGTCACTAACGGCTCTACGGTACCTACATTCATGCACTGTCAGCCACGAGGCGGTTTCATCGTTACGCTTAAACACTGATAATCAAATATTAAATGAAGAAAGCATTGCTATGCGCCTGTCTTGCCGTCAATACGGCGGCAGGACTGGCGCAAAATCCTATTGTGTCTCACTGCTACACAGCCGACCCTGCACCTATGGTGTTTGAGGGCAACGACAGTCTATACGTGTACTGTGACGAAGACATGAATATCCCAGGCGTACACGACTTCTACTACATGGACGTGTGGCGCGTGTATTCAACCGTTGACATGGTGAACTGGACTGACCATGGTCTTGCAATGCCGCGCGCCGCATTCGCGTGGGCAAAGGAAGGCACGGCATGGGCAAGCCAGTGTGTGAAGTCGGGCAACACCTACTACTGGTACATGTGCGCCCAGAAAAAAGAGGGATGGGTTCACCATATCGGAGTGGGTAAAAGCGACAAGCCGTCAGGTCCTTTCAAGGACGCGCGCAAGGCACCTCTCATCTCGACGAATACAGGAGGCGACATCGACCCTACCGTGTTCATCGACGACAACGGAGACACATATCTTTACTGGGGTAACAACAAGGTGTGCTACGCCAAGCTGCGCAACATGTTGTTAATTAGCAATGCAAGCGAGAACAACGGCATTGTAGAGATTCCTCTCACAAAGGAATCATTCGGCGGCGTGAAAGTGGACGACAAGGTTGTGGGCGATGACTGCTACGAGGAAGGCCCGTGGCTCGACAAGCGCGGCGACAACTATTACCTTATTTATGCAGCCGGTGGTGTGCCAGAGCATATCTCATACGCAATGAGCAAGTCGCCTAAAGGTCCGTGGGAGTACAAGGGACAGGTGATGACGCAGCAGAACACAGGTTCGTTCACAAACCACTCGGGCATAGTGAACTACAAGGGACAAGACTATTTCTTCTATCATACAGGATGGGCTAAAGGCGGAGGCGGATTCAACCGCAGCATGTCTGTGGAGAAGATGTACTTCAACGCCGACGGTACGATTAAGCCTGTCACTGCAACCCACAAGGGAGTAGAGCCTCTGTGCACCATGAACCCTTACCTACGCCAGCAGGCAGAGACGATGAATGTCGGCATAGGCGTGAAGGTAGTGGGCGACGAGAAGACGGGCGTGTATGTCACCGACATCCACCAGGGCGACTCCATCCGCGTGCGCAACGTTGACTTCGGAAACGACGGCGCAGAGAGCATTACGGTGCGCGTGGCGTCAAACGGCAAGGCAGGAAACCTGCTTGTGCGTCAGGACAACGCACGAGGATTGCTGCTTGCAAAACTCAAAGTGCCTAATACGGGAGGCGCGGACGTATGGGAAGAAATTAACATTCCTCTCAACTTGATACTGAAGGGCGTTCACGACGTTCACTTCAGCTTCACGGGCAAGCCTGCCGACGACGAGACTACATTGTTCAACTTCGACTGGTGGAAGTTCACCTCAGTAGATGAAGCGAACGCCATAAGGAACGTCGAGACGAAAACAGACGACGGCATCTTCTATGACCTGACGGGACGACAGGTTGACACCCCTCAACACGGAATATACATCAAGAACGGCAAAAAAGTATCAATCAAATAATACATACCTTTTTTATTATGAAGAAACTTCTAACTGCTCTTTCATGCCTTTGCATGTGTACAGCTGCTAACGCTCAAGAGCCAATTATTCAAACCAAGTACACAGCCGACCCTGCACCTTACGTACACGGCGACACAATCTTTCTCTATGTCACTCACGACGAGGACGATGCCGAAGGCTTCAAGATGTTCGACTGGCTCCTCTACACTTCAACCGACATGGTGAACTGGACCGACCACGGAGCCGTTGCTTCGCTCGACGACTTCAAGTGGTATGAGGGCAAGAACGGCGCATGGGCTGAACAGGTCATAGAGAGAAACGGAAAATGGTACATGTACTGCCCTATCCACGGACACGGTATAGGCGTGCTTGTAGCTGACTCACCTTACGGTCCTTTCAAAGACCCTATCGGCAAGCCTCTCGTATGGCAGAAGGAGCACTGGAACGACATCGACCCTACCGTATTCATCGACGATGACGGACAGGCTTACATGTACTGGGGCAACCCTAAGCTCTACTGCGCACTGCTCAACGAGGACATGATTTCGCTGAAGAGCGACGCCATGCAGCTTCACGATGTGCCTGAGCACTATCAGGAGGGGCCTTGGTTCTACAAGCGCAACGGCAAGTATTACCTCGCATACGCATCTACATGCTGCCCTGAGGGTCTCGGATATGCCATGAGCGACAACGCCCTCGGCCCATGGAAATTCAAGGGTTATGTGATGGCTCCGACCGACCGCACGCGAGGCAACCATCCTGGCATCATCGACTACAAGGGCAAGTCATACGGTTTCGGCCTTAACTACGACTTGAAGAACCTCACTATCAAGGAACACAAGGAGCGTCGCAACGTTGGCGCATTCCCACTTACATACAATGCCGATGGCACTATTCAGGAGTCACCTTACTTCAAGGATGTTAAGGTGGAGCAGATCGGCACATTCAATCCATATCAGACTGTACAGGCTGAAACTATGGCTTGGGGCTTCGGTCTCAAGACTGTGAAGCGCGGCGTGGAGGACATCTACGTTACCGACATCAACAACGGCGAGTACCTTCTCGTGAAGGGTGTGAACTTCGGCAGTAAGATGGCTCACAAGTTCATCATCAGCGCAGCCTCAACAGTAGGCGGAAAGATTGAGATTCACATTGATTCTCAGAAGGGCAAGACTATCGGTACTGTCAACATCGGTGCAACAGGAAGCGAGACTCTCTTCAAGGAGTTTCAGGCTAACATCGCTGCCGTGTCAGGCGTTCACGACCTCTACTTCGTGTTCAAGGGCGCAAAGGACAAGAACCTCTTCAACCTCGACTGGTGGACTTTCACAGGCGTTCCTGCAGGCTACGTGACTCAGGAGCGTGTTGTTGAGAACGGCGGTCAGGGACAGTACAAGGCTATCATGCGCGAGATTGCCGACCTTAAGGCTCACACTGTGTTCTACCCACAGGACCTTTCACAGTTCGGCGGCAAGAACCAGCTTCCAGTTCTCGTATGGGCTAACGGTGCATGCACCAACTCTCCCTGGGAGCACTACCTGTTTCTCAACGAGATTGCCTCACACGGCTACATCGTAATTGCTACAGGTTACTTCCCTGTGGACGACAAGCCTTACAACGGCAAGATGTCAACTCCGCAGCAGCAGATTGAGTCTATCGACTGGATTATTGCACAGAGCAAGGACAAGAACAGCCCTTTCTTCGGCAAGGTTGACACAAAGAACATCTGTGTGTCAGGTATGTCATGCGGCGGTCTGCAGAGCCTCATCAACTGCGCCGACAAGCGTATCTCTGCACTCATGATTTGCAACAGCGGTCTCTTCATCGACCCAAGCATCGCCATGCCTAACATGCCTATGCCAAGCAAGGACAAGCTCAAGGAGATACACACTCCTGTCATCTATATCCTTGGCGGCAAGAGCGATATTGCATACAACAATGGTATGGACGACTTCCACCGCATCAAGCACGTGCCTGCATTTGCTGCAAACTATCCTGTAGGTCACGGCGGCACTTACCGCCAGCCACACGGAGGCGAATTCTCTGTTCCTGCCGTAGCATGGCTCGACTGGCAGCTGAAGGGCAGCGAGGAAGCAGCAAAGATGTTCAAGGGCAAGGACTGCGGACTGTCAAAGCGTAAGGGATGGACTGTAGAGAAGAATAACAAGATTGACGAATAAAAAACGAGTAACAATATAAAGATGAGACGACTTTTCACAGCACTTATATTTCTTGCCGGTACCACTATGGTGCTGGCAAGAAATTGGCAGTCTAAATACAAGGACGGACAGCTGTCCGTCACTTTCGTTACCCCAACGATAGTACATGTGGAATACTCTGCTGACGGAGAGTGGCATAAAAGCACCACAGGCGTGTGCGTGGAGCGCAAGTCTGCAAACGTTGCCGTGAAAACTACCAACGTAGGCAAGGAGACGGTACGACTTACGAGCGACAGTCTCGTGGTGGACATCGACACCAAGGTCGGCGCACTGACGTTCAAGGACAGAAAGACTGGCAAGGTGTTGCTGCGCGAGAATGCCGGCAAGCCGAGAGAGGCAGAGCGTGTGGTGCAGGAACGCATCGTGTATGACGACGCTTCAGCCCGCATCGTTGAGACTGCCAACGGCAAGGTGACTGTGAAAGACGAGGTACGACGTGACACGATAGGCAAAAGCTGGCGTTACCGCAACCGCTTTGAGTGGACGGACGACGAGGGACTGTACGGTCTCGGCTCGCACATGGAGGACTACATGAACCTACGCGGCAAGACCATGTATCTCACCCAGCATAACCTGAAGGCTATGATTCCTGTACTCAACTCTACAAAGGGCTACGGACTGCTTTTCGACGCGGGCTGTGCCATGAAGCTGGAAGGCGGCTGCGTGGAGTATGAGGCTGCCAAGCAAATGGACTACTATTTCATGGCAGGCAAGGGACTCGACGCCGTTATCAAGCAATACCGATACCTGACAGGCGACTGCCCTATGATGCCACGATATATGTTCGGCTACATTCAGTCGAAGGAACGATATGTCAGCTCTGACGACCTTCTCCGCACTCTCGGAGAGTACCGACGCAGACACGTGCCTATCGACATGATTGTGCAGGACTGGAACTACTGGCCAGAGGGATGGGGATACATGAAGATGGACTCACGCTTCTACCCTGACCCTAAGGCTCTTGCCGACTCCATACATGCCATGAACGCCAAGCTCATGGTGAGCATCTGGCCTAATCCTCAGTACTGTCCTCAGGCAGAGGACTTCAAGAAGCGCGGCTATATGCTGGAGCACTCTGTATATGATGCCTTCAATGCCGATGCCCGCAAGTACTATTGGTCATACGCCGACAGGGAGTTCTTCTCAAAGGGCTTCGACGCATGGTGGTGTGACTGCTCCGAACCTCTCGACGGCGACTGGACATGGGGACTCGGACAGTACGGATGGGACAATCAGGAGGAGCGCTGGCACAAGAATAAGGACATACTCTCCGACGCTCTCGGTGCAGAGCGCAGTTCGCTGTACTCTCTCTACCACGCCATGGGAATATACGAGAACCAGCGTGCCAAGATGGACAGCCTCGCGGCTAACGGAGAGACAAAGGAGAAGCGCGTGCTGAACCTGACACGCAGCTCGTATGCCGGTCAGCAGCGTTATGCCACTATCACGTGGAACGGCGACACTCATGCTTCGTGGGAGTCGTTCCGTCAGCAGATTCCTGCAGGACTCAACTTCATGGCAACAGGATGCCCTTACTGGACCGTGGATGTCGGCTCATTCTTCACGAGAAACGACGGCAGATGGTTTTACAAGGGCGAGTTCCCCAACGGTGTGAAAGACCCTGCATACTGCGAGTATTACACCCGTATGTTCCAGTGGGGCACGTTCCTGCCTATGCTCCGCAGCCACGGTTCGGACACTCCACGCGAGATATGGCAGTTCGGCGAGAAGGGAACAAAGTTCTACGACGCCCTGCTGAAGATGATAAACCTGCGTTATGAGCTTATTCCTTATATGTACAGTATGGCAGGCTGGACGACACGAGACGGCTATACCATGGCACGTCTCCTGGCATTCGACTTTGCCGACGACCCGAATGTGCTTGACATCAAGGATGAGTATATGTTCGGCAAGGCTTTCCTCGTGTGCCCGGTAACCGAGGCTAACGCTACAAGCCGCAAGGTGTATCTGCCTAAGGGCGCTTCATGGATTAACTACTGGACGGGCAAGACTTACGAAGGCGGCCAGTACATCACTGAGACGTTCAGCATCGACACGTTCCCGTTGTATGTACGTGCAGGAAGCATCGTGCCTACAGCTCCTGTGACTGAGTACTCTGATGCTCAGATGGACAAGGACATCACCATTAACGTGTATAACGGCAACGACGCCACATTCCTCCTTTACGAGGATGACGGCGACGGCTATGACTACGAGAACGGCAAGTTCTCTGAGATTATGCTCAGCTGGAACAACAAGTCACACACTCTCAACATCGGAGCACGCAAAGGCGACTTCAAACGCATGAAGTCCGTTCGCCGCTTCATTGTCAAGACGAATAACGGTAAGACAAAGACTGTGACTTACTCCGGCAAGGCATTGAAAGTACGATTATGACAATGAATGAAATAATGAAGAATACCTTATCGCTACTATTACTGGCTCTGTGTCCGATGAGTATGTCGGCTCAGAATCCACTTATCACTAACCAGTTTACGGCAGACCCTACTGCCAGAGTGTTTAATAACCGTGTGTTCGTGTTTCCATCACACGACATCATCAGCCCTGTTGAGCCTGAAAAGAAATGGTTCAGCATGGCAGACTACCATGTATTTTCTTCTACCGACCTTTCTGAATGGTCTGACCATGGAGTGATTCTCTCACAAGAGCAAGTGCCTTGGGGCAATCCTAAGGGATACTCCATGTGGGCGCCTGACTGCGTGGAAAAGGACGGCAAATACTATTTCTTCTTCCCTGACGCTCCAAAGGAGGGACGAGGCTTCGGCATCGGCGTGGCTATTGCCGACCGTCCTTTCGGTCCTTACAAGCCTGTGGAGAAGAACATTGAGGGCGTGATGGGCATCGACCCATGCGTGCTTCAGGCAAGTGACGGCAACGCATACCTCTTCTGGGGCGGCGGCGGTCTGGTCGTGGCAAAGCTGAAGGACAACCTTCTGGAGCTTGACGGCAAGCCTGAGCGCATAACCACCCTTCCCGAGGGATTCAAGGAAGGTCCTTTCGCCTTCGAGCGCAACGGCAAGTATTACCTCACCTATCCTTGGGTTCGCAAGGAGAAGGGCACGGAGACTCTTGCCTACGCCATGAGCGACAACCCTATGGGACCATACGAATATAAGGGTTTGATAATGGAAGAGTCAGCCACAGGATGCTGGACCAACCATCATTCCATAGTAGATTACAACGGACAGTGGTATCTGTTCTACCATCATAACGATTACTCTCCTTCGTTCGACAAGAACCGTTCCATCTGCTGCGACTCGCTGTTCTTCAATGCCGACGGCACTATTCAGCTGGTCAAGCCAACGCTTCGCGGAGTAGGCATTACGGATGCACGCAAGCCTGTGCAGATTGACCGCTACAGCGAGATTGGCGGCGGTGCTGCGATTGAGTATCACGACACGCTAAACTACTTCCAGGGCTGGAAGACTGTTTTCCCTAAGGGCGGATACGTCAGATACAATAAGGTTGAGGTTAAGGGCGAGGGTGCCAAGAACGTATGCTTGAAGGTCAAGACACGTGCCAATGCTTCTGCCGTGCTTGAACTGCTCGACGGCAAGACATCCTACAAGATGACTGTCAAGCTGCCTTCTACCGACGGCGCGTGGCAAGAAGTGAACGTGCCTGTCAAGGCTGTTGCAGCAGGAGTTTACGACCTGCGCTTCACGGCAAAGGCCGACATGGAAGTGGACTGGCTGAGCCTGACGGCAGAGCCTAAGGAGACATACTTCACTCCTGCTACCGATGCTCTTATGACACCTGATGCCGACGGTTTCATACGTCGCTGGATGCTTCTCGAGCCTATAGACAAGCCAAACCGAAGCAACGTTGTGTTTACCGACACATATCTTCGCGAGCATCTTACTAAGGAATATTTCAGCGGCGAGTTCTCTGTCCTTCCTAAGGATGGCGACAAGGTGACTGTGGAGGGCAAGCGTCTCACTTGGCATGCGCTTGAGAGCAACCGCTTCAATGTTAAGCTTTTCCGTTTCGCCACAGGTCTTGACAAGCAGGTGTACGGCGTACTGTTCTGTGCAGTAACCGTCATCGACTGCGACGAGGACATTGAGAACGTGCGCCTTGCCGTAGGTTCCAACTCGGCTTCCATGTGGTGGCTCAACGGCAAGGAGGCTGTCCTTCTCTCCGGCGACCGTCGTATGGTGAAAGATGACTGCATATCTCCTCGCCTCACATTGAAGAAGGGTCGCAACATCCTTCGCGGCGTTGTCATCAACGGTCCGGGAATGAGCGACTTCTGCGTTCGTTTCATCGATGAGAAGGGCGAGCCTGTCAAGAATTGTAGAATAACATTAAAGTAGGAATGCTATGAAAAGTGATTTGATAAGAAAGAATATATATACGGCGGCTTTCCTGTTGACGGCTGCCTGTGCACAAGAGATTAAGGCACAGATTGGTGCTCCATACATTCACGACCCCTCAACCATTGCCGAGTGTGACGGTAAGTACTACACGTTCGGAACTGGCGGCGGCGGTCTCATATCCGAGGACGGATGGTCATGGCACGACGGTGCAGTACGTCCCGGCGGCGGTGCTGCTCCCGACGTAATTAAGATTGGCAACCGCTATCTCATGATTTACGGTGCTACAGGAGGCGGTCTCGGCGGAGGACACAACGGCAGAATTCTCACCATGTGGAACAAGACTCTCGACCCTAAGTCGCCAGACTTCAAATACACAGATGCCGTGGAAGTAGCTTCGTCCGACGGCATGGAGGATAACGACGCCATCGACCCGGGAGTGCTTCTCGACCCTACCGACGGAAGGATGTGGCTCTCATACGGTACTTACTTCGGCAACATACGCCTCATAGAGCTTGACCCTAAGACGGGTCATCGCGTCAAGGGCAACAAGGCAAAGGACATAGCCATCGACTGTGAGGCTACCGACCTTATCTATCGTGACGGCTGGTACTATCTTCTCGGCACTCACGGCACATGCTGCGACGGCGTGAACTCGACATATAACATCGTGGTGGGTCGTTCAAAGAAGGTGACAGGCCCTTACGTTGACAACGTGGGACGCGACATGATTGCCGGAGGAGGCAAGATGGTCATAGCCGCAGGCGACAGAGTGTGCGGTCCCGGCCACTTCGGACGCACCGTCGTGGACGAAGGAGTGGAGATAATGTCATGCCACTACGAGGCTGACTTCAACAAGGGAGGTCGCAGCGTACTCGGCATACGTCCTCTGCTATGGAAGAACGGCTGGCCTGTGGCTGGCGACCGTTTCAAGGAAGGAACGTACGAGATTGAGTCTGAGCGCAGAGGCTATGCCCTGGAGCTGGCAGTGGATTTCGTGCGCTTGCAGCAGGACAGACAGATGTGGTGGCGCATCGACCCTAACACTCCTGTCAAGCCTATCGAGAACCAGAAGCTTGAGGACGTCATTTCAACATGGCCTAAGGGCGACATTCCTGCCCGCATCGGCGACTATATGTTCCGTCCTCACCAGCGATGGACAATAACTGCCGTGCCTGAGGCCGGCGGCTATCTCGTGAACCCTTATTTCAAGATTACAATCGAGGGCACGGAACGTGCACTGGCTGCCACTGCCAACAACGAGGTCACTACCGTGCCTAAGTTCACGGGGGCCGACGAACAGCTGTGGCGCATAGAGCAGCTTGTTGACGGCACATTCCGCATAATGCCTAAGGTTATCCCAGGCAAGAAGGGCATAAACAAGACAATGGTACTCTACTCTATAGGCGACAGCACGCCTACACTTGCCAAGTACGACTTCAATAGTGATAATTCAAAGTGGAACTTCCGCAATCATTGATAATGAAAAGAATTTTCATACATAGAAACATAATCATCGCAACAGCACTATTGTGCAACGCTGCTACTACCAATGCAGCAGTCAACGACAATGACATTATTGCCGACAACGTAGTGAACTTCTGCAAGGCTACCGGCGACTATGTCAACTACTCCACACCGCTCAACGTGCCAGCCGGCAAGACATACGCCGTAGTCACTTCACGCTACAGCTACTGGACTTCACAGCTGACCGGCAGCGGCAGACTGGACATCTACTCAGGCGGCGAACGATGCTACCTCGGCACGTCGAAGGGTGCCTCCTACCCTAACTGGACAGGCTTCAAGGGCGAGGCACACCTCTACCCTTACAAGAAGGTTGTGTCCAACTGCGGCTTCTACGGCCTTATATGGGGGCACGGCGGAAAGACCTTCAATCCTGAAGAGCCTGAGGCAAGCATCAACAGCGGCAAGGTGAACAACTGCTTCTCAAAGTGCAGCCTCACCCTTCACAGCGGCACAGCCTTAGCCACAGAGTCGGGCACACGCGGCATCCGCATTGCCCACCTCGACATGAAAGAAGGCAGCCAGCTGTACGGCTACTACAAGAATTCTAACACTCCTAAGACATACTATGTCGTGGGGTGCGACAATACCGACGCCACCCTTGCAGGTCGTATCTCGCCGATGGGCGACAACCTGCAGATGGGCATAGGTCTGATTAAGGAAGGCACAGGTACATACCGTATAACTGGCAATACAAACAGCATATCAGGCGGTCTGCGTGTGCTCGGTGGAACGGTGCTTGCCAACAACAATGCTGCCAAGGCACAAACCGGCAAGCTGCAAGGTGCAGTAGGTCCGATGTACAAGGCTACCGACACCGGTGTATTCGTCATGGAGCAGGGAACCATCGGAGGCAACGGAAGCATAAGTGCAACCACCGACGTATATGGCTGCATCGAGCCGGGCGACAACGGCACGGGAACGCTGACCTTCAAGGACTTCGTGAAGGGCAATGCCGTGACTCTGCGCGTGCGTCCTACCACAAAGATTAACATGGAGATAGCCTCATCGACCGACTACGACAAGATTGTCATCGACGGTTCGGTTGAATACTACAACATCTGTCAGGACTTCTCACGTGACACTAAGATGCCTACTATCCGCATCACACTTGCCGACGACGCTTCGCTAAAGGTTGGTGACTCCTTCGTGCTGCTCACCGCCAAGGGACACAAGTCGCTCGACAACATAGAGTGGCAGTGGAACATCTCCTACCCTAAGTCGTACACATGGAAGGTGGAAGAGCAGAAAGAAGGCACAAGCGTCAAGGTCGTTGCCACAGTCGTATCGCTTGACAACGGTAACCAAGGCTCTGACGACGACAACAAAGACGATGACGAGGAAAAGGATGACTACTCATGGGACTATGCCAAAGAGAAGTCATACACTACCACAAGCATCAAAGGCTTTGCCAACTACCTCCACAAGTATGTGGGCGTGGCTGTACGCGGATGGTCGATGGACCTCAACAACAGCAGCGACGCACAGGCTTCGCTCATAGCCAACGAGTTCAATGCCGTTGTGGCAGAGAACGAGATGAAGTATGATGCCACAGAGCCTGAGCAGGGAATATTCAACTTTGCCGACGGCGACAAGCTCGTCAACTTCGCCGAACGACACAAGATGCGCGTGCGTGGCCACACCCTCGCATGGCACTCACAACTGCCGGGATGGCTTACGACCGAGGGCACAAAGAACACCTTTAACCGTTCGAGAGAAGAACTGCTTGCATTGCTGAAGAACCACATCATGAACGTCGTGGGACGATGGAAAGGACGCATCGCCGAATGGGACGTGGCAAATGAGATTCTCGACGACAACCAGTCCGTCATACGTTCCAACCCTGATGCCTACACCCTCCGTCCGTCGGTATGGAAGACCGGCATAGGTGAGGACTTCGTGGACTCTGCCTTCGTATGGGCACATCAAGCCGACCCTGATGCATTATTGTTCCTCAACGACTACGAAGTGGAGTTCAAGGGACAGGCAAAGACTGAAGCCTTCTACAACCTCGTGAAACGAATGTTGGACAGCAATATCCCTATCCACGGCGTAGGACTTCAGTGCCACCTCAACGCAGGCAAGGTTGACTATGCCAAGCTAAAGGCAAACATCAAGCGTTACAAGGACTTGGGACTTGTGTGCAACATCACGGAACTTGACCTCGGCATCGACGACACGTCTGAGGCTTCGCTCATGCAGCAGGCCAACGACTACAATGCCATCACACGTATCTTCCTCGACGAGGACAACAGCACGACGCTCATAATATGGGGTCTCAAGGACACCGAGTCGTGGCGTTCAAGCTCACCGCTGCTCTACAACGGAAGTCTGACTGCCAAGCCGGCATACTACGGAGTACGTGCCGCCCTGCACCAAGGATATACCGACTTCAAGACTGCCGTCGATGATGTGTGCAACGACGATGCCTCCGACCAGTCGCCATGGTACGACCTCACAGGTCGCAAGGTAGAAAAGCCTTCACACGGCATCTATCTGCACAAAGGCAGGAAGATATTCGTGAGATGACAATCAGAATCAAATATACAGAGTTATTAAAATAAAAAATGTTATGGTAAAAAGAAAAATTGTTTCCTGGATTCTCTCCACGGGTGCAGTCATGGCTATGGCACAGACAGGCACAGAATGGGATAACCCATCGATAACAAGTGTGAACCGTGAGCCATCTCACACCCTTGCTATTCCTTTGGAGAGCGAGAACGACGTCGCCAAGAACGACATGTCTGCATCCCCTTATTACCAGTCCCTCGACGGTAAATGGAAATTCCTCTGGGTCAAGAAGCCTTCTTTAGTAATGGCTGCTACATGCTCAAAGGACTACAACGATGCAGCATGGTCCAATATCGACGTTCCGGCAAGTTGGCAAGTATATGGCATCCACAACTCCAAGTCGTGGGACAAGCCTCTCTACTGCAACACCCAATACCCGTTTGAATACGACAGAAACACATACAGCATCATGGCTGATCGTCCGGGATGGTTTATGTACAACAACGACATGCCAAACCCTGTGGGTACTTACCGCCGTAAGTTCACGGTGCCAGCCAACTGGAAAGACCGTGAGGTGTATGTACGTTTCAACAGCGTTGGCCACGGCTACTACCTCTGGATTAACGGCAATCGCATAGGCTACAGCGAGGACTCTTACCTTCCTTCCGAGTTCAACATCACCAAGTATCTCGTTGAAGGCGAGAACACCATTGCACTCCAGGTCTATCGTTTCACAAGCGGTTCGTTCCTTGAGTGTCAGGACTACTGGCGTCTGACTGGTATCCACCGCAGCTGCTTCCTCTGGGCAGCACCTAAGAGCCAGATTCGCGACTACTTCTTCACTACCGACCTCGACGCAACATACACTAACGCCAAGGCTAACGTGAAGGTTACACTCGACGGCACTCCTCTCACCGGCGGCAAGGTGGAGGCACAGATTAAGGACAACGGAGCTGTCATAGCATCTGCAACAGCCAACGTAAGCGGCACAGGCGAACTGAGCCTCAACATGGACGTTACTGCTCCTAAGAAGTGGAGCGCTGAGACACCTAACCTCTACGACCTCGTACTCACTCTCAAGAATGCCGAAGGCAAGGTCATCGACATACGAGGCAACAAGGTAGGTTTCCGCGAGGTGGAGATACGTTCCGACGGAGCACTCACCATCAACGGCAAGCGCATGGTGTTCCACGGTGTCAACCGTCATGACTTCAGCCCTATAAACGGACGTGCCATCACTCCGGCTGAGATTGAGCAGGACATCATAACAATGAAGCGTCTCAACATCAACGCCGTCCGCACAAGCCACTACCCTAACGACCCTGCATTCTATGACCTCTGCGACAAGTACGGACTCTATGTACTCGCCGAGGCTAACGTAGAGTGTCACGGCAACTGGGGACTCTCATCTGTTGAGTTATTCCGCAACGCCATGACTGAGCGTTCTATTAATCACGTTAAGTGGATGCGCAACCACGCATGTATCTTCATGTGGTCGCTCGGCAATGAATCAGGTAACGGAAACAACTTCCAGACTGCACGCGAGGCCATCAAGTCACTCGACAAGACTCGTCCAATCCACTACGAAGGAAACAGCGACTACGGCGATGTGTCAAGTACCATGTACGGCAGCTATGAGACTATCGAAAATATAGGTTTGTCACGCAAGGGAGCAGTCAACCCTAAGCCACACATCCAGTGCGAGAACAGCCACTCAATGGGTAACTCAATGGGTAACGTGCGCGAGATGTTCGACATCTACGAGAAGTACCCATGCCTCACAGGAGAGTTCATCTGGGACTTCAAGGACCAGGGTCTCCTCACTAAGAACGCTGCAGGCACAGAATACTGGGCATACGGAGGCGACTTCAACGACAACCCTAACTCTGGCAATTTCTGTATCAACGGACTTGTACGCCCTGACTGGAGCTTCACTTCTAAGTGCTACAACACAAAGAAGATTTACCAGCCTATCGAGTTCAAGCCTGTTAAGAACAAGCCTACATCATTCCTCGTAAAGAACAAGCTTGCCTTCCTCCCCACATCAACTTACGATGTTAAGTATGTTGCCGAAGACGAAGAGGGCAACACACTTGCCGAGGGCACTTTAGATGCCGACGTGGCAGCAGGCGACAGCACAGTCATCAGCCTTGCATCAACACTCGGCGGTCTCAACTATGACGACGACACAGAAGTGTTCATCCACTTCTATGCTACCCTGAAGGAGAACACTCTCTGGGAGAAAGCAGGCTACGTGGTTGCCGAGGAGAAGCTCCCTGTCAACACAGCCGTCAAGCCTATGTACGACCTTTCACAGCTCAACGCTACCGACGACGTATTGAAGGTAGAGTCTATGGCTGCTTCATTCAAGGTCACAGGTACTAACTTCACAGCAACATTCAACAAGTCAGCAGGTACTCTCTCTGGCCTCACATACAACAACGTGAAGCTCATCAGCACACCTGTCAAGCTCAACCTCTTCCGTCTGCCTACCGACAACGACTGCGCACGCACAGCCAGCTGGGACAACATGGGCATCCGCAACCTTAAGGTTAAGTGCAACAGCGCCGACTACAAGGTGAGCGAGGACGGCAAGACTGCCACACTCGTGTTCAACACTACCTACAAGGGACAGGACGACTCAGAGTACAACGTACAGATGGACTTCATCGTATGCGCTAACGGCGTCATCATGGTCAACTCATTCATCCAGCCATCATGCACCGGAGCAGTACTTCCTAAGATTGGTCTCCGCTTCGAGATGCCTTCTGGCATGGAACAGCTCTCATGGTTCGGACGCGGCCCTTGGGACAGCTACCGCGACCGCAAGGAAGCATGCTTCCCAGCCATCTACAACAGCACAGTCAAGGAACAGCAGACCGACTATATCCTTCCACAGGAGCACGGAACAAAGCAGGAGGTACGCTGGATGTCTGTCAGAAACAACGAGGGCAACGGACTTCTCATCGTAGCACCAGAGCAGATGGCAGCATCAGCCGTTCACTTCCGTCCTGAGGACAACTACACCAACCGCGACACACGCGTCAAGCATCCTTACGACTTCAAGACATGCGCCACAACAGTTGTGTCACTCGATGCCAAGACTCGTGGTCTGGGTAACGCAAGCTGCGGACCTGACGTAATGGCTAAGTATGAACTCAAGGCTGAGAACACAGCATTCCGCTTCTTCATCATGCCTGTCAACAACACTACCAACATAGCCAAGGCTGCACGCATCGACATGCCTATCTGCAAGCCTGTTGAATGTGTACGCGATGCCAACGGACGCTTCGCTCTCAAGACTGCCACTAAGGGTGCTACAATCTACTACAGCATCGACGGCGGTGAATACAAGAAATACACTTACGCATTCACTCACAACGATGCCTGCCAGATTAAGGCATACTGCGAGGCAAACAACATGCTTACAAGCCAGTTGACAACGTTCAACTACGACCTCTACATCAACAAGTCAACATGGAAGGTCATAAGCGTTGACAGCGAGCACAGCGGCAACGAGGCAAGCAAGGCATTCGACAACGACCTCAACACATTCTGGCACACAGAATACTGGGGCACAGAGCCAACATGTCCTCACACTATCGTTGTTGACATGAAGCGCACCTACAACGTCACAGCCTTCACTTACACCGCCCGCAACGACGGCAACGAGAACGGTATGGTTAAGAACTATGAGGTATATTTCAGTCTCGACGGTAAAACATGGGGCAGCCCTGCCTTATCTGGCGAGTTCAAGAACACCAAGTCTATGCAGATAGCACCGCTTGCCACTGCAAAGGCTGCTCGTTACTTCAAGTTCATCGCCAAGTCAGAAATAAACGGACGTGCATGGAGCTCTGCATCAGAGATTGGCATCCAGGCATCTGCCGACGTCACTTCCGTTTCTGCAATCAACGTTCCAGCCACCCACTCCAACACATACTACGACCTGAACGGCAGAACAGTATCTGCTCCCACTCAGGGCATCTATGTAAACGACGGTAAGAAGGTGATGGTAAGCAAATAACGGGATACTTCCCCATAACAACCAAACAGGATGTAGTCACACGACTGCATCCTGTTTGCTTTTTAATTATTGCTGTCCGGTAAAACTCAAAAGGCAATAAAAATCCTCCCCGAAGCCCAGTAAATATGCGCCTCGGGGTCTTTTTTTAAAAAAGTAAGCCCCCTCAATCAAAAAATGTGGGTTCTGGTGGTGCTTTCTGCGTCTCTTTCGCAACTATGTCATTCCAAGTTCTGTCTGGTTTTTCCATAAACCGAATGAAGTCGATGTAGTACATGAGCGTAAGGCGTATCATGGTGACAACTTGCGA
>JAFSSN010000140.1 GCA_017450985.1 Bacteroidaceae bacterium | reverse complement strand
TGGCAGAAGGATAGTCGATTGGCAGCACCGCTCAACTCTGAATTAAAAACAGTTATGGATTTCCCACTCATGAATCTCCTAACAAAGATTGTGGACGAGGAAACTGACGATTGGAACAATGGTCTTGCAAAGCTATACGAATATTTGTCACAAGATATCGTGTATGCAAACCCAAACAACCTACTCACATTCCTTGCAAATCACGATACTGATCGTTTCCAACCCACAAAGGAAAAGGCAGCTAACATAGCCAGATACAAGCAGGCACTCACTCTCCTACTCACTCTCCGTGGCATTCCACAGTTATACTACGGTGACGAAATAGGAATGTATGCCAACAAGAGCGTAAATGACGGTGCTTTGCGACAAGACTTCCCTGGCGGATGGCAAGAAGACAAACGCAATGCTTTCACACAAGAAGGGCGGACAAAATTGCAGAACCAGTATTTTGATTTCACCAAACGTCTACTCAACTGGCGTAAAGGGAACAAAGCCATCGCATACGGCAACCTTACCCACTACGCAATACACGACGGAATATATGTCTATTCACGCGAATATAGCGGCCAACGCGTAACCGTAATCATTAACGGTACAAATAAGACTGCCACATTCAATGCTGAGAGCTATGCCGAAGTTTTGCCATCATTTAGCGCCTTCAACATTATTAACGGAAAGAAAAAGACGCTGTCAAAGACAACAAATATAGCAGCACACGAGATTCTTGTGCTCGACTACTCAAAATAAAACGCAACTTCTTTTCTTCCACGTGGGCGAGATGACAATGCGTACTTGTTAACAATATGTTAACTTAGAATTCACAAATTAACAAATTTAATCAAATCAACCGATGAGGAAATTTCAAACACTCTTGGCAACGCTGTTGTCATGCTCTGTGTACGCACAGAAACTTACATCACCAGATGGAAATATGGTGATGCAATTCTGCATCGACGACAACGGTCGACCAACATACAACCTCACATACAAGGACAAAAATGTCATAGCAGACAGCCATCTTGGACTTCAATTGAAAAAGGAGGATGCAGACAAGGCAACCGACTTCGAATACAAGAACTTTGCAGAAAAAGAGGAACTCGCGCAAAAAGCAAACATGACAAGCGGTTTCAAGATATCTGAAATAAAGACAAGTACTTACGACGAAACATGGCAACCAGTTTGGGGAGAAGAATCGACCATACGCAACCACTACAATGAAATGGCCGTAGCCCTTTCACAACCGGCAAACGACAGAACCATTCTCATTCGTTTCCGCTTATTTGACGACGGATTGGGCTTCCGCTACGAGTTTCCTTCACAGAAGAATCTAACATACTTCGTCATAGCAGAGGAAAAAAGTCAGTTTCACATGACCGCCGACCACACTGCATGGTGGATTGCCGGCGACTACGACACACAAGAGTACGAATGGCAGACAAGCCGTCTGAGCGAAATTCCGAAGCTTATGCAGTCTGCCATTGTTCCGAACTCTTCTCAGACTCCTGCAGGCAAATCGTGCGTACAGACATCATTACAGATGAAAACGGACGATGGATTGTACATCAATCTTCACGAAGCAGCCTGCATCAACTATGCAACAATGCACCTCAACTACGATGTGGCAACAAAGACCTTTGAAAGTCATTTGACACCAGACGCTCAAGGAAACAAGGGGCACATACAGACTCCATTCAATACCCCTTGGCGAACAATAATCGTTGGTGAAAGCGGCAAGACAATACTTGCGAGCCGTATTACCCTCAACCTCAACGAACCTTGCAAGATTAAGGACACAAGCTGGATCAAGCCTATGAAATACGTAGGAGTATGGTGGGAAATGATTACGGGAAAAAGCACATGGGCATACACAAATGACGTATTCTCCGTGAAGCTTGGCGAAACAGACTACAAGAAAACAAAACCAAACGGCACACATGGTGCTAATACAACTCACGTCAAGGAATATATCGACTTCGCAGCAGAGCACGGCTTTGATGCCGTACTCGTAGAGGGTTGGAACGAAGGATGGGAAGATTGGTTCGGACATCAGAAAGACTACGTATTCGACTTCGTGACACCATATCCAGACTTCGACGTGAAAGAAATAAACAAATATGCGGCAAGCAAGGGTGTTAAAATGATTATGCACCACGAAACAAGTTCATCAACACAAAACTACGAACGTCATCTCGACGCAGCATACGCATTCATGAACAAATGGGGATATCCAGCCGTAAAATCAGGATATGTCGGCGACATAGTTCCTTACGGCGAACATCACTACAGCCAGCCACTAAACAACCACTATCTTTACTGCATCAAAAAAGCTGCAGACCACAAGATAATGGTAAATGCACACGAAGCTACCCGTCCGACGGGTATTTGCAGAACATATCCAAACTGGATCGGGAATGAAAGTGCAAGAGGAACAGAGTATGAAAGTTTTGGCGGAAATCCTGTAAATCATACGACAATACTTCCGTTCACACGCCAGATAGGTGGCCCGATGGATTATACCCCTGGCATATTCGAGATGGATTGCTCTAAGGCCTGTCCGACAAACAACAGCAAAGTGCGCAGCACACTTGCACGACAGCTCGGATTGTATGTGGTAATATACAGCCCTTTGCAAATGGCTGCCGACTTGATAGAGAACTACAAGCCGCACATGGATGCATTCCAATTCATTAAAGACGTACCTTGCGATTGGCAGCAATCTGAATATTTAGAAGCAGAGCCAGGAGATTATGTAACAATCGCCCGTAAAGATAAAAAATCAGAAAACTGGTTCATCGGTTCATCCGTAGATGAGAACGGGCATACAAGTACATTGAAACTTAACTTCCTGACACCAGGTAAAGAATACGAAGCCACAATATATGCCGACGGAAAAGATGCAAGTTGGGACAAGAACCCACAAAACTACAGCATCAGCAAGCGCAAGGTCACATGCAAGAGCGTTATCCGCATCAAAAGCGCAAAGGGAGGCGGCTTCGCAATAGCACTCAAACAACTATAACCAAATATAGAAGAGAGATAATTAACAAAATAATCAATCAACTAAATTATTAACATACCTATTAAATCCAAAAACATGAAACAGAAACTTAATTTGAGATTTCTCGTGACATTGGTCATCGGAATCTTTGTATCTGTTAGTGCGATTGCCCAAGACCTTGTTGTCAAGGGGCACGTAAAAGACGATCTGGGTGAAGACGTTCCAGGCGCTTCCATACGCTTAAAGGGAACCAACACCGGTGTTGTTACCGACATAAATGGTAATTTCACCATTAGCGCAAGCAAGGGCTCAACCCTTGTAGTTTCCTTCATCGGCTACATAAGCCAAGAAGTCAAAGCCGCATCGTCAGTAAATGTTACTCTTAAAGAGGATTCTAAACTCCTCAACGAGACTGTTATAGTCGGTTACGGTAGCGTAAAAAAGAGCGACCTCACAGGTTCGGTCATCGCTATTAAGCCTGATGAAATGACTAAGGGAATCACGACAAGCATGCAAGACATGCTCGTAGACAAAATTCCTGGAGTAAGTGCCATAACAGACGGCGGTGACCCGGGTGCATCTTCGTCTATCCGTATCCGTGGTGGTGATTCGCTCAGCGCAAGCAACGACCCTCTTATCGTTATTGACGGAATGCCTATGGACAACGACGGAGTAAAAGGTCTTGGTAATCCTTTCGCAATGATAAATCCAGAAGACATCGAGACTCTTACCGTATTGAAGGACGCAAGTGCAGCAGCCATCTATGGTAGCCGTGCGTCAAATGGTGTCATAATGATTACCACAAAGAAAGGCGTTGCGAGCAAGCGGCCAAAGATTACTTATACAGGAAGCGTAAGCGTATCAAAGGCCCGTAAGACCTACGACGTACTCTCTGGTGACGAATACCGCGCTTATGCTCAGTCACTCGTTGACAACGGCACTCTTTCACCTGCAGCCTTCTCTCAGCTCGGTACAGCCAACACAGATTGGCAGGACGAGATCTATCGTTCAGCCGTTTCTACTGACCATAGTATTAGCATCTCCGGTTCGGTTCCTCACATGCCTTACCGAGTAAGTTTTGGTTATACGGACAAGAACGGTTCTGTAAAGAATTCACAGTTCCAGCGTTTCACAAGTTCTGTTAATCTCAATCCTTCATTCCTTGACGATCACCTTCTCGTAAACGTCAACGCAAAATACATGCACGGAAAGAACAACTGGATTGACTACGGAATTTTCGGAGCTGCGATTTCCGCTGATCCAACTCAGTCAATTTATGATAGCAAATACGAAACTACTGGTGGTTACTGGCAAAACCTCTATAGTAATGCCGCAACTGCAATTGCAGACTGGACTACTCCTGTAACAAACGTAAACACACCACAGAACCCTGTTGCGCTCCTCAATCACTACGACAAAGTGGGCAAGTCAAATGCTTTCGTAGGTAACGTGGACGTAACTTATAAGATTCATGGCTTTGAGGATCTCAGCATTCACGGAAGCGTTTCAGGAAACTATGCAGAAGGTAATGAGACAACGAACATCAGCCCTTACTCATACAGCAACAACTACTACGGCTATACAGGTGTACAGAATTCATACAAGTACAGTCTTCTCGGCAACATCTATGCAGAGTACGCTCACAGATGGAACGACACCCATGACCTCAAGTTTATGATTGGAGCAGAGCACCAGCATTTTCATAGGACAGAGTGGGAAAATGGCGGTGGTAACATGCATGGTACAAATCTTGTAACCGACCCAGCAGACTACTATTCACCACGAGTAAGAAAAGAAACTGAGAAATATTATGGTTCTTCTCTTTTCTCACGATTCACACGTTTGAACTATGGTCTTTATGACAGATATCTTTTCACAGCAACTGTTCGTTACGAAGGTTCAAACATGATGGCTAAGGGACACGACACATACTATTCTCCATCCCTCGCCTTTGCTTGGAAAATTAACGAAGAGTCTTTCCTCAAGGACAACGAAATACTCACACAACTCAAATTGCGTCTCGGATGGGGTATAACTGGTCAGCAGGCAAATCCAGAGTACTACTACACAAGAAACCGCTATGCTGTTGGTGATACTTATGCTCAGTACCCACTCGGTCAGGCATTTTATACTACTTCACGTCCAGAGCCTGTAAACCAGAACCTCGGATGGGAAAAGACTACCACCTACAACGTAGGTCTCGACTACGGATTCCTAAACGGACGCATCGATGGTGCAATTGATGTTTACAAGAGAAAGACAAACGACCTTATCGCATATGCCGGCATTGCTGCAGGTATGAACTTCAGCAATTATCTCTACCAGAACGTCGGTGATTTGGAGAATACAGGTATTGAATTCAACATCAATGCTCACCCAATAGTAAGCAAGGACTTCTCATGGACCGTTAATTATAATGTTTCATACAACAAGAACAAAATCACGAGCCTTAACCTTGGTTCTGGACGTGACGAGTTCATGACTGGCCGCTCAGTATCACCAGGTCTTTCAACACAAGTAATGGTGAACAAGATGGGATATGCAGCAAACTCATTCTACGTATATCAGCAGGTGTATGACGAAAACGGTGCCCCTATCGAAGGACAGTTCGTAGATCGTAATGGTGACGGTCAGATTAACGATAACGACCGTTACGTTTACAAGCACTCTGATCCAGACGTAATCATGGGAATGACAAACAAATTCATCTATAAGAACTGGGATTTCAGCTTCACACTTCGCGCAAGTCTTAACAACTACGTTTACTACGATTTCCTCGCAAGCAAGGCTAACGCATCTGCTGCAGGTATCTATACAAACAGCGCATTCATCAATACAACTCCTGAAGCTGTAGCACTCGGATTCGAAGGCAAGACTAACTACTATGTCAGCGACTACTTTGTCAAGAATGCTTCATTCCTACGTTGCGACAACATCACACTCGGTTACTCATTCAACCGTCTCTTCGAGACAGAAAAGTATCATGGCGTTGGTGGTCGCGTGTACTTCCTCGTACAGAATCCATTTGTAATTACAAAGTATAAGGGACTTGACCCAGAGCTCTCTGCCAACAAGGACAACTTTGGTATTGACAAGAGTCTCTACCCACGTCCAACGACTTATATGCTCGGTCTTTCTCTTAACTTCTAATTATTTTAACGATTTAAAAAGATTTCTATCATGAAACTTAAAGGTTTTAGACATATCGCTCCATTGGCTCTGGCAGCCGTTATTGGACTACATATCACTTCGTGTACGGATATGATTGACGAATCGATCAAAGATCCGCAGACAAACACCCAGTTTGACGAGACAAGTGTTCTGGCAAAAATCTATTCAAGTCTTTTCATCACAGGTCAGAAAGGAAGTGACGGAAATGCAGACATGAAGCAGTTCGATGAAGGTAACTCAGCCATGTATCGTCGAATTTTCGAAGCTAACGAACTTTGCTCCGATGAATGTATCTGGACATGGCAAAGCGATGCAAGTATTCCTGAGCTCACAAACATCTCATGGAACTCAAGTCACGGCTATAATGAATTGACATACTACCGTCTGGCTTACAACATAACACTCTGCAATCATTTCCTCGATGCAACTGCAGGTGCCACAAGCCCACAGACGCTTCAGAACCGCGCAGAAGTACGCTTTTTCCGTGCGCTTATGAACTCCTACTTCCTTGACTTGTACGGCAAAGCACCATACAAGACAACAATCTCTAACTCTCTTCCAGAGGAAAAGAGTGGCAAGGAATTGTTTAACATCATCGTCGACGAGCTCACAGCTATTACGGACGCCAACTCTCAGGAGCAGCTTCTCGACTTTGCTGGCGATGACGACAACTACGGCCGCGCAGACAAAATTGCTGCGAAAATGCTTCTTGCACGTCTCTATCTCAACGCCAAGGTTTATACTGGTACCGAGCAATGGCAGAAGGCTGCAGACTATGCTACAGAGGTGATCAATTCAAAGTACGAGCTGGCTACTGATTCTCTCGGCGAATACAGCGCTTACGAGCAGCTCTTCATGGGTGACAACGGTGAAAATGCTAACGTACGCAAGGAAATCATTTTCCCAATACGTTGCGACGGTGCAACAGCCCGTTCTTACGGAGGTTCTGTCTATACAATAGCATCAACTACCGGAAGCGGAACTCCTGACCAGGGTCTTCCAACATCACAATGGACTTGTAACCGCGCACGTCAAGCACTCGTTGACCACTTTATCGACGACGGCGCTTCACTCTCAAACAAAAATGTTTCAGCCCATGACTTCACAAAACTTGCTAAGGACGACCGCGCACTACTCTTTGTTGATGAGTCACGTACATATTCAACAGAAGAAAAGACAACATTCACAGCAGGCTTCGGCATCATGAAGTGGAGCAATACTTATGCTACAGGTGGCACTCCAAACGATGTTAAGTTCGCCGACACCGACATTCCTTTGCTCCGTGTTGCAGAAGCCTATCTGACACGTGCAGAAGCAAACTTCCGACTTGGCGACCACGAAAGCGCAAAGAGCGATATTAACGTTCTTCGTACACGTGCCCACGCCTCAACTTACACTCAATCTGTGACCGAGAGAGACATAATCGACGAGTGGTGCCGCGAATTCTACTTCGAAGGACGCCGTCGTAGCGACCTCATCCGCTTCGGTCTCTTCACATCTGGCAAATATCTCTGGGATTGGAAGGGCGGAACATACGCAGGTAACGGAGTCAACTCAATCTACGACCTCTACCCAATTCCATACAGCGATTTGACGGCTAACAGCAACATGACTCAAAATCCTGGCTATTAAACCTTATTAAAAAGTATAAACATGAAGAAGATTTTTTATTCATTAATTATAGCTGCTGCCACAATGTCCATAGCAACATCATGTAGCGAGGATTACGACAGCAACCCTGTATTGAGCGAAAAGAACTTGAGCCTTGTACTCAATGTTCCCGGCAATTCAATCAACAATATAACAGACTTGGAGAGTAGTGATTATCTCACTCTCACCACCTCACAGCCAAACTATGGTTACCCTGCACCAACTACTTATATCGTAAGTTTTTGTCTTGATACAACCGGAGTGGCAAAGTGGGAGGATTTCTCAACCACATTCAACACAGCCAAGATGCAGATGAAGGCAAGCGAAGTGAACTCGCTCATCCTTGATCTTGCAGGCGACCGCGACTTATCGAAACCGATTTCTCTATTTGCCAAGGTGCGTTGCCACCTTACAGGTGAAAATAATAGAGGCGTTGCAGAGTCAAACGTGATTGAGATTAAGAATGTCCAGTCATATACCCCAACTATTTCTGTCACATTACCGACAACAATGCACATCGTCGGAAGCTTCGAAGCATCTGACGGCTGGAGTAAATTCGTACCTCTCCACTTTGCTTACTCTCAGGACGGCTTCTCTTACGGAGTTGTTTACCTTAAGAACGGTGATGAGTTCAAGATTAATCCTGATGATGGTTGGAAGGGCAACGACAAGGGATTCGGCCAACTCAACATTGGTAACAACGACGCGAAAGTTGTAAACGGCGGCGACAGCGAAACATCAAACATCAAGGTTGATGGCGAAGACGGCTGGTACACAATTGTGGTTAAGAACAAGATTGTCAACAACGCAATATCTTATGAGTTGAACATCTACAACGCCAAGATATACGTCTTCGGAGCAACAGCACCTAACCAAGACAACATGTGGTCATTCGATGACGGCAACCTCTTCACATTGGGTAGCACGGCAAAAGACGCGTGCATATCTCCTGCACTCGGCGGCAGCGGTGAACTTCGCCTTGCTATAGACTGCGGAATTGACTGGTGGAAGACTGAGTTCACAATCAAGAGCGACGGTACTCTCTACTATCGCGATGTAGATATTCCAAGCAACTGGAACGATGCTCTTGGTGCCGACTACTCATTCAACGGTACAGCCGGACAGCAAATCTGTATAGATTTTACTAACGGAACTGCTTCCGCAAAATAAGTTACCATTCTCCTACGTTCTTGTTTCCCTGTCAGAAACGACGGGGAACAAGAACAAGAGAACATAATACTCATACAAATTGATTCAGATAACATGAAACGAATATATTTTTATGCAAGCATTCTCGCCACAACGTTAGCTTTCTCGGCTTGTAGTGACGACTATACTGATTGGGCAACTCCACAAGCATGGGAGCAGGAAGCCACACAAGATTCAATAAAGGATGGTATCATTACCGCAGCGAGCGAGACTATTGACCTCGATGCCTCAGAGAACGTTGAAATCGCACGTTTCATGAGCGCAGCCAATATGCCAGAAGGTGCAAAGATACGATTCACAAAGGTTGTACTCAACGACAAGACAGAACTCAATTTTACGACTAACGACACAATCGTGAGCGTAGAGAGCAGCGAGCTTCAGAGTGCTATTGAAACCTTTCACAACTCTCTTGAGCAAACCACTCGTACAGAGATATTCACGATCTACGCAAGCATCGTAAATGCAGACGGCGCATCAACACCTCTTGCTTTCAAGTCAAAACAAGTATCTCTTAATGTTCGCACTCAAGACAGGAACTTGCCGACCATCTCACAAGAGGATGAATTCTACTACGTAGGCGGTTACAACTCTTGGAACCTCGAATCTCCAACAAAGATGGACAATAATGGCGACGGCACATATTCATGCATAATAGAATTGGCAGAAGGCAGCGAGTGGTTCTGTTTCGCACCTAAGAGTGCTGTCGAGGAAAAGAACTGGGACGGTCTCTTCCGTGCTCAAAAAAACGGTGACACATCCACATCCGGCTTCTTCAACTTTGATAGTAAACAAGGATACAGTTTCTGCGCAGAAATCGCCAAAGCAGGTAAATACAAGTTCACAATCAATCCTAAAGGTTGGTCATACTCATATGCTCCATACGTTGAGTCAGCATATTATGCAGGCGACGCTAACGGATGGTCTTTCTCTCCACTTGCAAAAGTCGGCGACAATTTTGAAGGCTACTACTACATCTATCAGCCAGATAATGCAAACACATGGGGATTCAAGATTACCGCAGCAGCAAACTGGGACGTTCAGTATGGCGCAGGCACAGAAGCAGGTAACATCGCTCTCGGAGGCGGCAACATCCAAATTACTGAGCCATCAGCATTTTACAAACTGACCGTCAACACAGAGACACTTACCTACTCAATCAGCCCTATCAATCAGATGAGCCTTATAGGTTCTGCCGTTAACGGCGACTCAAGTTGGGGAACAGACTATGACCTCACATTCAACACAGAGACAATGGTATGGGAAGGTACATACGAGATGACCGACGGCGAATTTAAGATTCGCGCCAACCATGACTGGACTCTCTCATGGGGCGGAGAACTTGACGCTATGACTTCACAGAATGGCAAAAACATCAGCATCTCTGCTGGAACATACAAGTTCGAGTTCAAGCCAAACTGCGATGGTCAGGGTGTACTCAAGATTACAGCACAGTAACATTTTTTCTTTCATTCCTGGTTAGGTGGAAAAATCCGCCTAACCAGGAAATACTAAACAACGCTTGATTATGATTAAGAAACTGCTCTCTACATTCTTCATTCTTTCATCATTAGTCAATACCAGTGCCCTGGCACAAGGATGGCAAGCAAACTATAGCGGCGTCATGCTGCAAGGCTTCTATTGGGACAGCTACTCCGACACAAAATGGACAAAGCTGGAGAAACAAGCCGATGAACTTGCCAAGTATTTCGACCTTATATGGATTCCGAATTCTGGATATTGCTCTGGCAGCAACAACATGGGCTATCTCCCACTCTATTACTTCAATCAACAATCTTCTTTCGGTACCGAAGCAGCTTTGCGAAGCATGATAAAGACTTTCCGCGAAGCAGGCATCGGAACCATAGCCGATGTTGTTGTAAATCATCATGCCAACCTTTCTTCATGGGTTGACTTCCCAGCCGAAACATACAAGGGCATAACCTATCAATTACAATCATCTGACATTTGCAAAAACGACGATGAAGGTGCATGCAAGACGTGGGCAGACGCAAACGGCTACTCACTCTCGCCAAATAACGATACGGGTGAAGACTGGAACGGTGCAAGAGATCTCGATCACAAGTCTGCAAACGTTAATAAAGTCATGAAGGCCTACCTCGACTTCCTTCTCCACGACCTCGGATACTGCGGTTTCCGCTACGACATGGTGAAGGGATACAGCGCATCATTCACAGCTGACTACAACTCTACCACACATCCGTCATTCTCCGTAGGCGAATACTGGGACGGAAGCAATTCCATTAAGAACTGGATTAACGGGACAAAGGTTGACGGCATACCTACAAGTGCAGCTTTCGACTTTCAATTCCGATACCGCGTCCGCGACGCTATAAATCAAAACAACTGGAGCGCACTTGCCGACAACCCTAAGGATACAGGCGGACGTCCACTCATCTACGACGAGAACTACAGACAATATGCCGTAACTTTCGTCGAGAACCACGATACCGAAAAGCGTGCCAACAACAACCAAGACCCTATCAAGGGCGACACCCTTGCAGCTAACGCCTATATGCTTGCCATGCCAGGTACACCATGCGTATTCCTCAAACATTGGATTGCAGCAAAGGGAATGTTGAAACGTATGATATCAGCACGCAAACTGGCAGGCATAACAAACCTGAGTACATACGAGCAGAAGGCTTCAGCCCAGCTCTACTATGCCATAGAAACAACAGGCAACAACGGCACACTCATTTGTGTAGTAGGAAAGACTCCGTCAGCATACTCTGCACCTTCAGGCTATATCAAGATTGTAAGCGGAAAGGACTTCGCATACTACATTTCCAGCAACCTCGCCGAAGAATGGAAGCAAATAGAGGCTGCCATCGAGGATGAGCAGAAAGCTACAAACACAGAAAACGACGACTTCACGCCTTACGACATCAGCATCTACGTACGTAATGAGAATCCATGGACAAAGACAAACTTCTATATCTGGGATTCATCCAATACACAACTCAACGGCAACTGGCCAGGCCGTACCATATCCGAGACAGTCGTAATCGACGGCTATACATGGCTCAAGCAGTCATTTACCATCACTTCGGCAGACTATTGCGTCAACGCCGTCTTCTCTACAGGTTCAGGCTCCCCTCAGACGGTTGACGTGACCGACATTACTACCGACAAATTCTTCGTCATCACATCATCAACGCTTCAGAACAAGTATCTCGTCAACGACGTGTCAGAAACAACCGACTTAACGGATATTACCGTCAATGAGCCTACAACTCGTTTTGCGAAAATCTACGACATCAGCGGAAAGACGGTAAGCATGCCGAAGATTGGTCGTATATACATTCAAAACGGAAAGAAAATAGCAACCAGATATTAAGACACTAACGCCATAAAACAATGAAACATCTACCAAACCTATCCTTCATGAAGCTGTTCAACATCTCGTTCGGCTTCTTTGGGGTTCAAATCGCATACGCACTTCAAAGTGCAAACATATCGCGCATCTTCGCCACACTTGGAGCCGACCCGCACCAATTGAGTTTCTTTTGGATTCTTCCGCCACTCATGGGAATGATTGTACAACCAATCATCGGAATGTTGTCCGACAAAACATGGTGTCGTTTCGGGCGACGTATCCCATACCTCTTCGTAGGAGCAGTCATAGCCGTGGCTGTAATGGTGATGCTGCCTAATGCTGGAAGCCTCGGCATAACTACAGAAATCGTTCTGTGGGGTCTTTCCGGTACGATGCTGTTCGGACTCATGTCGCTCATGTTTCTCGACACAAGCATCAACATAGCCATGCAACCATTCAAAATGATGGTATGCGACATGGTAAACGAAGAGCAGAAAGGACTCGCCTACTCCATTCAGTCATTCCTCTGCAACGCAGGAAGTCTCGTAGGCTATCTCTTCCCCTACATTTTCACGTTCCTCGGCATTCAGAATGTAGCACCTGAGGGCGTCATACCAAATTCCGTCATCTACAGCTTTTATATAGGCGCAGCCATACTCATCCTATGCGTGCTCTATACAACTGCCAATATCAAGGAGATGCCGCCAGAGGAATTTGTCCAATATCAGCAGACGTGCAAGGAGAATGAAGAAGCCAAAATACGCGAAGTACAGACCGTCACTGGCAAAGAGAAACCAAGCGTTGCCTATACGTTTATTTCCATCGGCCTTGTACAGTTCTTCTGCTGGACGGCCTTCATGTATATGTGGACATATACCGCAGGAGCAATAGCTGACACATGCTGGAACACCACCGACGTGACGTCAGTAGCCTATCAGGAGGCAGCCAACTGGGTGGGCGTCGTATTTGCAGTACAAGCCGTAGGCTCCGTTATCTGGGCGGTAATCATTCCGAAATTCAGTTCCTACAAGCTTGCCTACATCGTAAGCCTTATCATAGGCGGCATAGGCTTCATAAGTCTTGTATGGGTACACAATCAGTACGTTCTGTGGATAAGCTACTTCCTCATCGGGTGTGCATGGGCAGCCATGCTGGCTCTTCCATTCACATTCTTCACAAATGCCCTTGAAGGCAATCCGCGCATGGGAACTTATCTCGGGCTATTCAACTGTACTATCTGCCTTCCACAAATCGTAGCTGCCCTCTGCGGCGGCGTATTACTCAACATCGTCGAAGGCAGTCAGGTGATGATGCTCGGCCTTTCCGGTATGCTCCTCATCATCGGAAGCGGATGCGTACTCGCAATCAAAGACTGAACACCAGAAAAACTTGAATAATAACAAACAAGTTTCGCAAGTAGCTAACGATAATATCCTTCGGAGTTAAAAAACAAAAGTAAAAATTGGAATTAACCATGTTCACAAAATCTTAATTCTCAGCCATTCGTTCTGGCTAATATTTTTTACTCCATAGAACGTAGAAGAATTAACTTCGCTTAACTACCTTTTGACTACAAGCAAGTAAAGCGTTAGCGAAACTTGAGTAAAAAAACAGACATACAGAGTCCCCATACAACCGCACTTCGCCACATAATGGATAGAAAAAGAATGCGGACGTACAAGGCTTCACATCAAACAAACAACACAATTATGAGACATCTATCAGAGGGAACGCGCATAGCAGGAACAGCCGTACCCGTATTTTCACTACGAACAAAGGGCAGTTTCGGTGTCGGTGACTTCGGCGATCTGAAACAAATGATCAAATGGGTGGCAAACACCAAACAGGGAATACTTCAAATTCTACCTATCAACGACACCACAGCCACTCACACATGGACAGATTCATATCCGTATTCATGTATCAGCATCTACGCACTTCATCCGCAATATTGCGACCTTCGCCAGCTTCCGCGTCTGAAGGACGCCAAGAAGCAGGCACATTTCGATGGCTTGCAGCAGCAGCTCAACGCCCTTCCGCAAATCGACTATGAAGCGGTAAACAACGCAAAGATAGAGTTTCTCTCACTCCTCTATGCCCAGGAAGGCAAGGAGATATGTGCCAGTACGAACTTCAAAGACTTCGTCAAGGCAGAAAGTCTGTGGCTGAAGCCATACGGAGAATTCTGCCTCCAGCACAACATATACCCAACGACAGATGTCAACTTTGTGTATTACATTCAGTTCATTCTCGACCGGCAGATGCGCGAAGCCCACGAATATGCCAGGGAGATGGGAGTAATGCTCAAAGGCGACATACCTATAGGCGTAAACCGCCACGGATGCGACGCATGGGCAGAGCCACGCTACTTCAACATGAACGGTCAGGCAGGAGCCCCACCTGACAATTTCTCAGCCAACGGACAGAACTGGGGCTTCCCGACCTACAACTGGGATGAAATGCTGAAGGACGGATGCCAGTGGTGGATACGCCGATTCCAAAATATGGCAAAGTATTTCGACGCCTACCGCATCGACCACGTACTCGGCTTCTTCCGTATATGGGAAATTCCACTGCACTCCGTACACGGACTGCTCGGGCAGTTCTCACCGGCTCTCGCCATGAGCCGACAGGAAATAGAGCACTACGGCCTATACTTATCCGATGAATTCATGACTGAACCATTTATTGCCGACTGGGTCATAGACCGCTTCTTCCCAGGAAAGCAGGACATGGTCAAAGAGCAATTCCTTGTCCATACCCACGACGACATTTGGAAAATGAAGCCAGAATTCGACACGCAGAGGAAAGTAGAGAAATACTTTGTCCAAAAGACCACTACTGGAAAAGACGGCAAGACACAGCTGACTGCCGGCGAAGTCGCACTACGTGACGGACTCTACTCGCTCATCAGCAACGTGCTCTTCGTGCGCGATCACCGCAATCCACAACTCTTTCATCCGCGCATCGCAGCACAGCTCGACCCTGTGTACGAAACACTTTGGCAACACGACAAGGACAACTTCAACCGCCTCTATAATGACTACTATTACCGTCGCAACAACCAATTCTGGTACGAGGAGGCTATGAAGAAACTGCCTAAACTCGTCGATGCAACCGACATGCTCGTATGCGCTGAAGACCTCGGCATGGTGCCAGACTGCGTACCATGGGTTCTCAACAAGCTTCAGATACTCTCACTAGAATTACAGTCCATGCCAAAGGATTCAAGCCTCAAGTTCGGCATACTCGCAAAGAACCCGTGGCGAAGCGTATGCACAATCTCAAGCCACGACTCCGCAACTATGCGCATGTGGTGGGACGAGGACTGGCAACGCTCGCAAGAGTACTACAACGGCGTGCTCGGCTACGAAGGAGCGGCTCCGCACCCTATGCCCGAATGGCTTGCCGATGACATAGTGATGCGCCACCTCGAGTGTCCTTCCGCACTCTGCATACTTACCATACAGGACTGGCTCGCATGCTCAGAGAAGCTCCGTCTTGCCGATGCCAACGCTGAACGCATCAACATACCAGCAAATCCACGCCATTACTGGCGATACAGGATGCACCTCAATATAGAAGACCTAATTGCAGCCAACGACTTCAACGAGAAACTCCGTGGCATGATTCGTGGTGCAGGAAGATAAAAACGTCAAAACATACGAGACGATGAGACGTAACATATTAACAATCATATTCTGCTTACCGCTCATGATGAATGCTCAAGTTCACTTCAACGAAATGAACTACTCACACTCCCAAACGCACTTTCACCTCAATGCACCCTCCGGTGCAAAGAGCGTGAAGGTACGCATATACGGCAGCGCCGACGCTGTCAAACCACTACGTCAGTTGACACTTAAGAAAAGCGGTATCGACACATGGGACGGAAGTGTAGCAGGAAACATGAACGGAATGTTTTACACCTTCGACATCGGACACGGCGAATGCCCGGGCACATTTGCTAAAGCCGTAAGCATCAACGGCAAACGCGGGGCCATCATCGACATGACCTCTACCAACCCAAAGGGGTGGAACACCGACGCAAGGCCTCCGCTTGCATCACCATGCGACATGATAATATACGAGCTTCACCATCGCGACTTTTCCATACATCCGCAGTCAGGCTTCGTCCACAAGGGCAAATTTCTCGCACTCGCGGAGCCTAAAGCCATCTACCACCTGAAGACGTTGGGAGTGAACGCCGTACAAATACAGCCTTCGTACGACTTCTTCACCGTTGACGAGTCACGTCCAGACACTCCACAATACAACTGGGGCTACGACCCACTCAACTACAACGTGCCCGAAGGCAGCTACTCGACAGACGCCACCCGTCCAGAAGTGCGCATCAAGGAATTTAAGCAGATGGTAATGGCTCTCCACGATGCTGGCATAAGAGTGATTCTCGACGTAGTGTACAACCATTGTATGGACATCGAAGGCAGCAACTTCCAGCGCACCTATCCCGACTACTACTTCCGCACAAGTCTGGACGGCGGTAAGAAGACGTACTCAAACGGTTCGGGATGCGGAAACGAAACAGCATCAGAGCGTCCGCTGATGCGTAAATTCATGATTGAAAGCGTGAAGTACTGGGTAAAAGAATACCATATAGACGGATTCCGTTTCGACCTCATGGGAATCCACGACATAGAGACAATGAACGCCATACGAAGGGAACTCGACGCCATCGACCCGAGCATCACCATTCACGGCGAGGGATGGAGCGCCGGACGGTGTGCCTACCCAAAAGAGAAACTTGCCGTAAAGGCTGCCGCCATGCAGATGCCACGCATAGGCGCGTTCGGCGACGAGATGAGCGACGGACTGCTAGGGCCGTTCTATGACTATACAAAATCGGCATTTCAAAATGCCGTAACGGGAAATGACGAGAGCGTGAAATTCGGAATTGTGGGCGGAATACTACACCCACAAGTGGACATGAAGAAGGTTAACTACAGCACTTCGGCATGGTGCAGCCAGCCGAGCCAATACATCAGCTACGTGAGTTGCCACGACGACATGTGTCTCACCGACCGTCTCAAAGCGTCAATCCCAGGCATCGACAGCGACGAACTCGCAAGACTGGACAAACTCGCACAGACGTTTGTCATATTGTCACAGGGCGTTCCGTTCATCTACGCAGGTGAGGAAATGATGCGCAACAAACAAGGAGTACACAACAGCTACAAGTCGCCCGACAGCATCAACCAGCTCAACTGGGCTGACCTCGGCACCCACCGCGACGTGTTCCTATACTACCGCGAACTGATTGCCATACGCAAGGCTCACAAGGCATTCCGTATGGGTGATGCAGAACAGGTCCGCAAACATCTGCATTTCCTCAAGTCACCGTCGTGCGTAATTGCTTTCATACTCGATGGCAAAGCCGTAGACAACAGCTGGAACAAAATCGTGTGCATCATGAACTCCAATCGTACACCTCAAACGGTCACCATTCCCGAGGGAACATACACAGTAGTGTGTCGCGACGGTATGGCATGTGCCGACGGACTCGGCAAACTGAATGGCGGTATAGTTACCGTAGCACCTCAACAGGCATTAATATTGTACAGAGGGGAAAATACAAAGAACTAAAGAGTAGCTTAAAAAAGAGTAAAAAGACGTTTGAATAATTAATTTTTTGCAAACAAAGTAACTCTCACTTTTTACTTTTAATTTTAAACTTTTAACTCAGAAGGATACTCCCGTTAACTACTTGCAAAAGTTAAGTAAATGAGTCCACTTTAGAAAGTGGCGTTACGTTTTATTAAGTATAAATATGCTGTAATCTGGAATGTTATTAGTAC
>JAFSSN010000139.1 GCA_017450985.1 Bacteroidaceae bacterium | reverse complement strand
GTCCTCGAGGAATGAGCATCCCTCTGGAAGACCCTGCTGGATAACCCAAAGTGTACGGCAGAGACATGCTGTCTTCCAGTCGCCTTCAGCACCGAAACCTATACCTTCAGCCATGAGACGCTGTGATGCGAGACCAGGAATCTGATCGAAACCTACGAAGTTTGGATCGTTGATGTCAGCATCGCCGAGGTCGTCGAAGTTAGTTGTGAATGCAGTAGCGTTCTCGTCCTTGAGGACGCGGCGGATAGCGATTTCTGCCTTTGCTGCATTCTTAACCTTCTCCCAGTAAACCTCTTCACCAGACTCGTCAATCTTGATTGTATAGAGCTTCTTGTACTCCTCAACAAGAGCGTCAGCCTCTGCGTCAGTAACTTTCTTGAAGTACTCCATGAGTGAAGATACTGGATAGTAGTCAACATGGTAGCCGAGACGCTGTTCGAACTCTACGCGGTCACCGTCTGTTACAGCTACGTTGTTCATGTTCATACCGAACATCAAGCAGCGTACGTTGTGAGCGTCTGCAACACCGGCAGCAACACGTGCCCATACGGCAATCTTCTTCTGAGCTTCTTCGCTCTTCCAGTAGCCAACTACAACCTTGCGCGGGATACGCATGCGAGTGCAGATGTGGCCAAACTCGATGTCACCATGAGCTGACTGGTTGAGGTTCATGAAGTCCATGTCCATTGTTGACCATGGAATTTCTGCGTTATACTGAGTGTGGAAGTGGAGAAGTGGCTTCTTGAGTGACTGAAGACCCTTAATCCACATCTTGGCTGGTGAGAATGTGTGCATCCATGTGATGATACCTGCGCACTTCTCGTCGTTGTTGGCAGCCTTCATTACATCTTCTACTTCCTTAGAAGAGTTAGCTGTGCCCTTATATACAACCTTGATAGGAATGATGCCGCTCTTGTTCAGACCGTCAACCATCTCCTTAGAGTGTCCATCTACGATTTTAACTGTCTCGCCTCCGTAAAGAAGCTGTGCTCCTGTTACCCACCAGAGCTCAAGATTTTCAAATGCCATAATTTTAAGAATTTAATTAAAAGTGAAAATCGATAATTGATAATTAACCATTCGAAAAAATACTTCAAACTCGTAGATTGACAGTAATTATTTGACGGAAAAATCAATACCCATTTCCAATGATTTTTGTTTAGTATTTTGTTATTATTTCTTAGAAGTCTTTATAATTGCAGAAAGCAATTTGATTAATTCCTGACAATCAGTGATGATGCTTTGAAACTTTACGTAATCTATATACTTAATAGTTTTAACCAATAATAGGTTTCTTTGGCTTCTTTGAGTGAGATTGATATTATTGGCAATAAAGTCGGCATTGCCTATAAAATACTAATTGTCAATTATCAATTCTCAATTGTCAATTATTAATTAATGTTTCTGTCCCTTCTGACCGTAGTAAGCGTTTGGACCGTGCTTGCGGTTGTAGTGCTTCTCGATGAGGAGAGGATTCATTTTAGTAAGTGGATTGATGCTGTAGCTGATGAAAGCCATCTTTGCACATTGTTCCATGACCTTAGCGTTGTAAACAGCATTGTCAGGTGATGTTCCCCAAGAGAATGGACCGTGGTTCTTAACGAGAACGGCAGGTGTGTGGTCTGGGTTAATCTTACGTATGTTGAGAATCTCGTCAACGATAACATTGCCTGTCTCTAACTCATACTGGCCTTCAACCTCTTCCTTTGTCATGTCGCGAGTACATGGAATAGCCTTGTAGAAGTAGTCTGCATGAGTTGTTCCAATGTTAGGAATATCCTGACCGGCCTGGGCAAATGCAGTAGCGTATGTAGAGTGAGTGTGAACAACACCCTGAATGTTCGGAAATGCCTTGTAAAGTACAAGGTGGGTAGGGGTGTCAGAAGAAGGATTCAAGTCGCCTTCAACAACCTTGCCACTCTCAAGATCCACTACAACCATGTCGCTTGCCTTCATGTCATCATAGCTTACACCAGATGGCTTAATTACTACAAGACCTTTTTCACGGTCAATACCTGAAACGTTACCCCATGTAAAGATTACAAGTCCCTGCTTAACCAAATCGAGGTTAGCCTTGAAGACCTTTTCCTTTAATTCTTCTAACATAATCTTTTCTTATTTAGTTGTTCGTAAATTCATATAATGTTGCGCCGCGTCGTGACATTTGCTTGTCTATCATGTCTGTGGCACTGAGATAATTCTTTTCTAATATAGCGCGTCTGAAGTTGCGCTTGTCGATTTGCTGCCCTTGTATGCTTTCGAAAAGGGTCTGCAACTGTGTGAGGGTGAAATAACGCGGCAACAGTTTGCCGGCTACCGGAGTGTCTTTGATGTCCTCACCCAACTCCTTTCTTGCTTTCTCGACCATCTTGTTGTGGTCGAAACATAATTGTGGAAGCTCATCCACATTTATCCAGTTTGCGTTGTGCTGCTTGGTCAGCTCTTCGTCGTAGTCGCCATAGTTGATTAGCACGTAGTAAACGATGGATATTACTCGTTCGCCCGGGTCGCGTTCTACTTCGCCGAACGCTGCCAGCTGGCGCATATATACATTGTCGAGTCCTGTAAACTCCTTTAATATTCGGTTTGCTGCATCTTCAAGACTTTCATCTCTGTGAACGAAACCTCCGATGAGAGATAATTCACCACGTCCCGGATCGTATGGTCGCTGGTGGGTCAAGACCTTAAGTGTGTTGTCTTGAAAACCGAAAATAACGCAATCTACTGATACGAAAAATTGAGGATATGATGAATAGTTTGTCATTTGTTATTTCTTTTCCTAATTTATATGGTACAAATATAATTACTTTTTTTTACTAAAAAAAGAAAAGTCTTTTGTTTCCGTATTATTTTTGAAAACGGAAACAAAAGACTTGATTATATTTACCAGAAGTAAGCGTAGAAGCAAGCGCAGAGACCTACGACAACAAGTGTGCCGACGATATCGAATGTGCTCCAGCTCTCCTTGATTGATTTCTTGAAATCCTTAGTGAACGTGATGGCATCAATCTGCTGCTCTGTTGGAGCTGGAGTGCAGAATGATACTGCGTAGATGAATACGAAGAGGAACACGAGCATCCAGCACTCGAATACGAGCCAGTTTGTCTGCCAGAACCATGCTGTGTTCTCCCAGAATGCACCGTCCATCTCTGCCTTTCCTGTGTCAGTGATTACGTTTGTAACAAGACGGAGCATACCGAGAAGGAATCCGAGAATCATTGTGTATTCACCAGCCTTAGGAGTGACCTTCTTGCTAAGGATACCACATGTGAACACTACTACCATTGCAGGTGCAAGGAGTGACTGGATACCCTGGAGATAGTTGTACAATGTGTCCATACCCATCATGATTGGGAGCCATGCGAAACCGAGAAGTACGACAACTACAGTTGCAACTCGACCTACGAATACGTAGTGCTCTTCTGTCATTCCCTTCTTGATTGGCTTGTAGAAGTCCTCTGTGAAGAGGGTAGCACATGAGTTGAAGAATGCTGCGAGTGATGCTACGAGTGCGCAGATGAAACCGATTGTTACGATACCCTTGATACCAGCTGGCAATACATGCTGAACCATGATGGCGAAAGCTGCGTCAGTTTCTTCCATTTGGAAAGCGCCCTTCTGTGCGAGTGCAGCAGCAATCATACCAGGAATAAGGAACATGAAGCAAGGGAGAACCTTGAAGAAACCTGCTGCGATTGTACCGCGGCGAGCACGCTTCATAACCTCTGCGTTGTCCTCACCAGGAACCTGACCCAATACACGCTGAACGATGTGCTGGTCAGTACACCAATACCAGAAACCGATGATAGATGCTCCGATGAATACTACGAAGCCTGGGTATTCATGATACATAGAGTCGCCTTCCTCCCAGTGGAACATGTGTGTTGTTCCGTAGCCGTTGTTCAGTTCGTTACAGTAAGCCATCATCTGTGACCAACCGTTTGTGATGCTGCCTTCGCCGAGAGTTGAAAGACCAAGGAAGAGAACGAGGAAAGAACCGATGATAAGGATTGGAGTCTGGATAGTAGAGAGTGTCATAACGCCCTTCATACCACCGAATACAGTAAATACGGCAGTGATGAGGATGAGACCGATTGCTCCAACCCAGAAGTTAAGTCCCCAGAGATACTTGAAGAAGATACCACCTGTAAGTGCTGTAACGCTCACCTTAGTAAGAATGTAAGCAACAAGTGTGATGATTGAAAGCCAAGAACCAGTAGCCTTTGTGTAGCGGAACTTAAGGAAGTCTGGCATTGTGATGATTTTGCCCATCTTGTTAATCATGAGCTGATAGAATGGTACGAACAACCAACCGAGGATGAGAATCATCCATCCCTGCATTTCCCAGTGTGCCATACCTACACCTGACTTTGCACCTGTACCTGCAAGACCTACGAGGTGCTCTGAGCCGATGTTTGCGGCAAAGATAGCCATACCGATAACGTACCAAGGCTCGCCCTTACCGAAGAGGTAGGCAGATGAGTCTTCTCCCTGCTGGCTCTTCTTATCTTTTACAATAGCGCGCCAAACAGCCCATACGACACCGAGGATACCCACGGCAAGGACTGCCCAGTCGAGCCAAATAAATTCATGTGAATTCCAATTCATTGTTTTCGAATAGTTGTAATTTAGTTAATAATAAAATTATTTGTTGATTATTTCTCTACTGAAAATGCATACTTCACGTAAGAGTGGTATGGCTTCTCTGGAGTTACAGTTGAGTTGGAAAGTTCCCAACCTTCAAGTGTGTACTTGTTAGGAGAGTCAGGGAATTTTTGAGATTCAAGGCAGATGGCGCAGTGCTTCTGGTACATGATGCCGCCCTTACCTGGACGTGTGCCGTCCTGGAAGTTAGCTGTGTAGCACTGAACACCAGGCTCGTTTGTGTACATCTCAAGCTTGATGCCTGAACGTGGGTCAGTCATAGTGGCGCAAACCTTTGTCTCGTCACCCTTAGTGTTGAGTACCCAGTTGTGGTCGTAACCGCCTCCGGCATTCTTGATTTCCTCGTCGCCCTTGTTGAAGTCTGTTCCGATAGCCTTAGGAGTGCGGAAGTCAAAGACAGTTCCTTCTACAGCCTTAATCTCGCCGGTTGGCATGTATGTGCGGTCAGCAGGAGTGTAGTAGTCTGCATTGACCTGAAGAATAGACTCGTCGATAGTGTTGTTGAGGTCGCCAGACAAGTTGAAGTAAGTGTGGTTTGTCATGTTGATGACAGTTGGCTTGTCTGTTGTTGCGTCGTAGTTGATTACAATCTCGTTGTTGTCTGTGAGTTCGAACTTAACGATGGCATCAACGTTGCCAGGGAACTTGTTGTCGCCGTCAGGTGATACGCGCTTGATTGTGAGTGACTGGTCTGTTGACTCCAAGACGTCGTAAACCTGATACTGCCAACCTGTATAACCTCCGTGAAGAGAGTGGAAGCCGTTGTTGTTCTTGTCAAGTTTCACTGTGTCGCCCTCAAGAACGAACTGTCCACCGTTGATACGGTTTGCATAGCGGCCTACAGAGCAACCGAAGTCAGTCTCGTAGTTCCAAGGAAAGTAGTTCTCCACCTTGTCGAAACCGCAAGCTACATCCACAAGCTTACCGTCCTTGTTAGGAACCATGATGCTCACGATACGACCGCCGAAGTTTGTAATACAAACCTCCATGCCGTTCTTGTTGGTGAGTTTATACAATCTAACGTCTTTAGCGTTTGCTGTGTCTGACACAAACTTGTGGTTTTCGTAGTCGTATGCAACGGCTATACATGTGTCGAAATCAGCAGGATTAATACCTGAGGCTGTAAGCTCCGGAGCAGCCTGCTGGCTGCCTGAACATGCACTAAGGAATGCCACAGCCACGGCACTTCCCATAAATGCTTTTGAAAATTTAATCATAAACTTAGGTTAGATAATATTAGTCCATAATTTTGCGTCAAATTTCGTAATTTTTATGTGGTTATTATCTGCAAAAAATATGTTGTATAACATATAGGTGTAGATTTGACACTTATAAAGCCGTTCTTTCTTGTTTTTTCATGTTTTTAAGGCTTGTAAACGCTGAAAAATCGAGGGAATATGGTGAAAACAACGCTTAAAGAAGTTTGAAAGAATAGAGAAGATACAGTCGTGATTTGAGTCATGAAAGTTCCTGTGTCGTCCTGCCATGAGCATAAGCTACAGTCTGCCATCTACGACAGTTATGGAAACTGAGAAATTGTGCTTGATATTCAAGTTATTATCGTGGCTTTTACGGATGTTCATCGCATTTTCTCTGCATTTTCTCTGCATTTTCTACGCATATATCCGTAGAAAATCCGATAAATACCCGTAGAAAATACGTAACACACCCGTAAACATTCCGATGAAACAACGTATTTGTCTCATTTCAGAGTCGGTCAAAAACAATATGTCTCCGATGCCTGGCGAACGAATGGCGAGCGAGGGGAGTACGAAGGTCGCCGAGGTTAGAATGACATACGGAACATGAAGCGAATGCCCCATTTGTTGGTGTTAGGGTTGTCAAGGTAGGTGAGACGTCTTACGTAGTCCACCTCTATGAGCTTGAAGATGTTGTGTATTCCTATTCGCATTTCGACGTATGGAGTCTTGGTGTCCATGTTTACGGTATTCTGTTCGTATGTTCCGTCGGCAAGGAAATGGCCTGGGAAATAGAACAGCTTGGAATCTCTGTAGCCCGATGTAGCCGGATTGTTATGGTCGGTAAGCTGTCCCCAAAGTACGTTGAAACCGATCATTTCGCGCCACTTGAGTTTTTTAATGAGCGGTATTCTGTTGAGAATCTTGCCGTTCATGTCCCACGATGTGAGGTAGGTCACGTAGCGGTCGTTGAGAAACTCGTTGCTTGAAATGAGGTTGAAGCAGTAGTCTTCGAGAATATATGCCTGATTGGCAGCAGGGTGAATGAGCAGAGGGAAAGGCACTTTGTTCCATTGGATACCAGCCTTGACGTCGTTGTCCCATTTACCCCATGAGCCGAGCCAGAAACGCTTGTAGAGTCCGGCTTCGGTTACGTTGTAGTTGTATTCGCTGCCGAGAAGTCCCTTGATGCCAACGGTATGGCTGACAGAAAGGATAGGGGCGTCTTTGTTTACCTTGATGCGGCGTTGTTTGGTGTTGATGTATGTTGCGCCAGGCTCGAATGAGATTCCTGCCTTAAACTCCGACGTGCGGTAAGCCTCGGTGAGGTTGGTCGTTCCGTCGGGGGTAGGAGAACCGTTGAGAGGTTGGAAGAACAGGGCATCGACGGCACGGTTGTGGTTTGTGGTGAACTGTGCATTCAGCTTCAGTCCATTCTCGTATTCACGTGTGTAGTCAACCCTCACTTCTTTTGTATGGGTGTATTGGTCCACCTTGCTGGTTTGCAGGGCGAGAAACATGTTGTCCTTGTCTGTCGGTATGAACTTGTCGAAAGGCGAGCGCACGTCGTTCCAATAGTAAACCGAGAGGTTGTTCTGTGGAAATTCGCGTGTAAGGTATGTCTTCTTGTTGAATGAATATGTAAGTTGCAGTTTTC
>JAFSSN010000138.1 GCA_017450985.1 Bacteroidaceae bacterium | reverse complement strand
TTCGGTAACCTCCTGAAGGAAATCGGTTCAGATACAGCTCGTCTGTTCGACACCATTTCCAACTCAGTCATGAACACATGTACTGTGTTCCTCGGCCTCTGCGTAGGTGCAACAATGACTGTGGATGCGTTCCTCAACTGGACAACCATCGGCATCGTGGTAGGCGGTTTCTTCGCCTTCGGCCTCTCTATCGCATCAGGTATCTGCATGGTTAAGATTTGCAACATCTTCTCTAAGAAGAAGATTAACCCACTGATTGGTGCAACAGGCCTCTCTGCCGTACCTATGGCATCACGTGTCTGCAATGAGATTTCAACTAAGTACGACCCTAAGAACCACGTGCTCAACTACTGCATGTCTTCTAACGTGTCAGGCGTTATCGGTTCTGCCGTTGCTGCCGGTGTACTCATCTCATTCCTTCAGGGCATGACAATCTAACAAGAAACGACATTTAGTCGCACTCTATACAACGGACGGGAATCCTACATTTGCGTGGATTCCCGTCCGTCATTTATTATCCATACCGTACCTTCAAAAACAATATCATTTTCGACCTAACACGCGCATTTCTACACGCGTCAAACGTATCAAATGTTACACACTTAAGTTTCGCAAGTAGTTAACTGGAGTTAACTTCGTGAAGTAAAAAAGAGTAACCGCTTCGTTCAGGACGATACTCTTTCGCCTGCGGCGGAGTAAAGAGTGAAAAGTGAAGAATGAAGAGTGAAGAATGAAAGTTACTCTGTTTGCTAATTATCAATTTTCAATTGTCAATTATCATTTCACATCATTCGTCCGCTTACTCCATGGAGCGTAGCGAAATCAACTTCGCCTAACTCCTTTTTACTCCAAGCAAGCAAAGCGTTAGCGATACTTGGGAGAGTTGAGTTATATACAACCACATACTGATATGTTGAGAAATACCATACATACAAGTCATAACTCACATACTTTCTTGCCTACATTCAAATATTTTCACTACATTTGTAACCAACAACAAAGGCATAAAGAATCTCTCAAACATTTTAACGCCAACATTATGAACACAAAGGACAATAAGGACACATTCATTGAGTTACTACAATCCACAGGACGAGAAGGAGTGAACTATGTAATAGAAGACCTTGCAAAGCTCGGTTTCTTCGATGCACCGGCATCGGCAGGACACCACCTGAACACGGCGGGCGGACTGGTGCAACATTCACTCAACGTGTATAAGTGCGCCATGATGCTACGCGACCAGATGGATATACTCTCACCAGGCATAAAGTCTGAGTGTCCCGACGACAGCGTTATCATTGCAAGCCTGCTGCACGACGTGTGCAAGTCCGACATATACAAGCGTACCACACGCCAGCGCAAGAATGCTTTAGGCACATGGGAGCCGTCTGAAGGCTATAAATGCTCATACAAGGACTTCCCTATCGGCCACGGCGAGAAGTCGGTAATCATGCTCCTGTGCAGCGGACTCGATATGACTGACGCGGAGATGATTGCCATACGCTGGCACATGGGAGCGTGGGAGATACCGTTCCAGAGCATCGAGACACAGAAGAACCAGGATGCTGCATACGAACAGTATTCTCTCTGTACCCTCATCCACGCTGCAGATCTTCTGGCGGCAAGACTGATGGAAAAGAGTGCCAACGATGCCGAAGACTTCTAAACACCCCATACATATACAACGACACATTTCCCCAAAGGCGACTAACAGTCATCTTTGGGGGATTTTTTTGTAAGCCGCACCTTACGGCCATACTCCCATACAACAAAAAAGACATGTTTTTTCATTCCTAAGGATATTCCCGCTAACCATTTGCAAAACTATAACAATTAAAAAGCCTCTATTCGGACATTTTGTCACACCAAAACTGACATTATGTCCACATATAGAAATTGTCTGAATGTTTAACAAACATTAAAACGGGAGAGTAAAGTTTAAATTAACGAGGCGAAAGTTTAAATGGTTTAACGAAGTTAAAAATCGCATGTCAAAATGGCAGATTGGTATTGTTGTTGCACTTACATAAGCGTAAGCCGATGAGGAAAAAGCTTAAAAAGGCGGACACCTCGGAAGCACAGAAAAAAAAGTTTAACAAATAAAAATATAGGAGGTTATATTATGTTACCATCTGTTTATACACGCAATCAGGGTTGGCTTCCAACCATCTTCAACGATTTCTTCGACGACAATACATGGATGCCAACAAAGTCATACGGCACTACTCCTGCCATCAACGTTTCAGAAGACGAAAAGGAATATAAGGTTGAAGTAGCTGCTCCTGGAATGAAGAAGGAAAACTTCAACGTTCACGTTACACAGGACGGTGACCTTGTAATCAGCATGGAGGCTAAGTCCGACACTACGACTGACGAGAACGGTCAGGAAGTGAAGAACAGCAAGAAGTATCTGCGTCGCGAGTTTGCATACTCTAAGTTTGAGCAAATACTTACATTGCCAGATCACGTTGAGCTCGAGAACATCTCCGCAAGCGTAGAAGACGGCATTCTCACCATCGACATTCCAAAGATGACGGAGGAGGAGAAAGAAAAAGAAAACAAGGTCATTGAGATAAAATAACGCTAAGAAGTAATTACACTCATCACTTAGTTAGAATAGCAGAGGACATCTCGCCACAAACGACGAGATGCCCTCTTTTTTACGTTTTTGCGGTTGGACGGTTATGAGGTTGGACGGTCATGCGGTTATAAGGTTATGAGGTTGGGAGGTTATAAGGCTATGAGGTTAGACGGTTGGGAGGTTATAAGGTTGGGAGGTTATGAGGTTAGACGGCAGGACGGTTGGGAGGTTAGACGGTTATGAGGTTGGACGGTTATAAGGTTGGGAGGTTAGACGGCTGGACGAGTGTAAGGTTGGACGGTCGTAAAAATGCATAATTATCGATTTCCTACATTTTGCTCCGTCAACAGAATCTTAATTCAAAAAGCGGATTATCAGCAGTTCAAGTCAACAAGTCCGTTGCGGAAGGCATAAATAACGACTTCCGTAGTACTGTTGACGGATAGTTTGTGGAAGATGTTCGACTTTATGTTATCCACCGTCTTGAAACTTATTCCGAGCATCTCGGCAATTTCCTTGTACTGCAGTCCCTGACACGACAAGGTTATTATTTCCATCTCACGCGGAGTAAGCACATCCGTCTTCAACTGCTTACCCGTCTTCACACGCTCTATGAGCGACTGCATGCTCGTACCAAACCAGCAACTGCCGTCCATGATGCAGCGGACAGCCTCGATGATGACCTGCGGACTGGCATTCTTCGATACAAAGCCCGATATTCCTATGTCGAGCAGAGGCATGAGCATTGCCTCGTTAAAATAGCCCGACACAACGAGAATCTGAGTCTTTGGACTCAGACGCTTTATCCACTTCACATGCTCCGGTGTGTTCATGTCGGGCATCACAAGGTCGTGTATCACGATGTCAGGCTGTTCGGTCTTTACCACCGTGAGAGCCACATCACCGTCATTAGCCGACGGCAACACCTCGATGTCGCCTTCCCTCTGCAAGTATGCTTCAAGTCCCATGCAGAACACGGGATGGTCGTCTATAATCAATACTTTTTTCATGCAAACACAATTTTGAACGTAGAACCCTTACCATCTTCACTTTCAATCTCCATGCGGTAGCCGCAAAGCTTAATCATGTCCCTTACTATAGACATTCCAAGTCCGCTTCCTGGCTCGCCCTTAGTACCGCTTCTGTGAGTCCATTTCTTGCCTACACGCAGGTCATGCAACGTTTCGGCATCCATACCCACACCGCTGTCACTTACCTCTATTTTTGTATCATCATACGAAATGCGTATGGTTCCATTCTCAGGAGTGAACTTAATGGCATTTGTAAACAAGTTGCGCACCATGCATTTCACACAATTGCGGTCAGACATCACCATACCGCAACCCTCGCCTACAATCTCAACATTTATGTTCTTCAGCTTTGCCGTATCACGATGTGGGCCAACAGCTTCCTCTATGACATCAGCCAGCGACAACGATACCTTGTTCACCTGTACCATGCCTGAACGCTGCAGGCGTGACCACAGCAAAAGGTTGTCGAGCAATGCTTTCAAACTATCGCTCTGCTTGGCAAGCATGGTTGTCTGAGGCGTAGCATTAAGGTCTGCCACAAGGTTGGCAAGCATATTGATGTTGGCAGTCGAATTGGAAAGGTCGTGCGAGATGACGCTTATCAACCTGTCCTTGACATGATTCGACTCTTCCAGTTTCCTACGCGCCTTATAGTCGCGAACCCAGCCCACCACGGCAACGATGGCTAGAACGCCGAACACCGACAATATGACGAGGATATACATCTGCCTCTGCTGCTGCATAACGATGTAAGATTCCTTCTTCGCAATTTCAGCATCCTTCTGCAAAGTTTCGTATTCAACGTTGAAGCGCTCTGACATCAGTTCATTGTCACGCTTCACGATAGTATCATTAAGCACTAAAGCCTCTTTCATATAAGCCCTTGCCTTCACGGGATCCTTCTCCGTTTCGCCGAGCATACGCAGAATTTTCTCTTGAATAACATAGTTCTGCGTGATGCGTGTAAGCGCAAGAGCCTCTTCCAGACGGTCAAGATTCATGAGTGCAATGGACTCTGAATTGATATTTTCCGCCACATGGAACACATAGGCAGCCTTCTCATACAGTTTGCGAGCCTCGGCTTTTCTGTCCAGTCCTTTGAGATTATCCGCCATCTGACACATACGGATGGCGGCATT
>JAFSSN010000137.1 GCA_017450985.1 Bacteroidaceae bacterium | reverse complement strand
TCCAACTTAGCGGCAGGGTCAACCACCACGCCGTCGTGAGTCTCGTTAGTCTTGAGGCGGTAGTGAGTAACTACGGCACACTCCTTCGCAAAGCCTTCAACGTGCTCTGCCTCCTTAGAAAGGAAAGACTTCGGGATGAGAAGAGGGAAATATGCGTTCTGTACACCTGTCTCTTTAAACATTCCGTCAAGGATGTGCTGCATCTTTTCCCAGATAGCATATCCGTATGGCTTGATAACCATACATCCTCGTACATCAGCCTGCTCAGCGAGGTCAGCCTTAACCACCAGTTCGTTGTACCACTGTGAGTAGTTAACGCTACGCTTAGTCAGGTCTTTGAGTTCTTTTGCCATAATATATATGTATGTTTTTTGTTTATTATACTTTTGGACTGCAAAATTAGAGATAATAATTGAGAATTTTTAGTTTTTGAACAAATATTTGCGGTTTTATGCTTTTATATTATCTAAAAAAACTACTTTTGCACGGAAGATTAAACCTTGCCCAATAAGGGAGGTCGAAAAACTGGTTTCGCGGAGCATACTCCGCACTACAACAAGATACCGCAAATACGGCTACTATAAATTGACCAAAGTTTTTATTAAAATAATCTAAGTTAAATTAAAAAAGTTACAATTATGACAAAGACTAAAGTTTGTGCATTCCTTATGAGTGCTCTCATTCTTCTTTCTGGTTGTGGCGCAAGCAACGCCACAAAGGGTGGTATCATCGGTGGAACATCAGGTGCTGCACTTGGTGCACTCGCTGGTAAGCTCATCGGCAAGTCTGGCAAGAGCACAGCTATCGGTGCTGCTGTAGGTGCTGCCGTAGGTACAACTGCCGGCGTTCTCATCGGTAAGAAGATGGACAAGGCTGCCGCTGCCGCTGCTGCTGTTGACAACGCTTCTGTCGAGACAGTTACTGACGCAAACGGCCTCGAGGCTGTAAAGGTTACTTTCGATTCAGGTATCCTTTTCTCAACAAACTCTTCAACACTCAGCTCTTCTGCTAAGACTTCACTCACTAAGTTCTCTAAGGTTCTTAAGGAGTACAACGACGCAGACGTAGCAATCTACGGACACACAGACTCAACAGGTTCTGACGCTATCAACAACCCACTTTCTCTCAAGCGTGCACAGGCTGTACAGAGCTACCTCACTTCACTTGGTGTTTCTTCTTCACAGATCAAGTTCACAGAGGGTAAGGGTTCAACTGAGCCAGTTGCTGACAACGGCACAGCTGACGGTCGTAAGCAGAACCGTCGTGTAGAGGTTTACCTCTATGCTTCACAGGCTATGATCGAGGCTGCTAACGCAGGTACACTCAAGTAATAGTGATGTTGTAGAAAACTTTGTAAGTTATTTAATAAGAACGGAAACCCGCACACCGGGTTTTCGTTTTTATTTTGCTGATACACATTCGTTTGATTTGTCAAAAATTGTAAGCAAAAAAGAACGTTAATCTTTCGTACAGAAATGGAAATGTTACAGAAAACATGGTTCTACGCCAAGCGCACATTCATGTGGCTGATGATAGCTTTTTTCGGTTCGTCAATACTATTCGTCATACTCTACAAGTATGTACAGGTACCGGCATCGCCGCTCATGTTCATACGTTGCGGACAACAGGTCATGAACGGAGAGCAGCTGAGAATGAAGCACGAATGGGTGCCTCTCGACTCCATATCAGCCGACCTGCCACTTGCAGTATGGGCAAGCGAGGACCAAAACTTCATGAAGCATAACGGATTCGACTTCGAAGCCATAAAGCAGGCACTTCTCGAACGCGACCGCAGAATAAGAGGCGGAAGCACCATCAGCCAGCAGGTAGCAAAGAACGTGTTCCTATGGCCGTCGAGCACATGGGTGCGCAAAGGCTTCGAAGCCTACTTCACGGTACTCATAGAACTCGTTTGGGGCAAGGAGCGCATCATGGAAGTATATCTCAACACCATCGAGATGGGCGACGGAATATACGGGGCTGAAGCCGTGGCAGTCGAGCACTTCGGCGTACACGCCAAGGACCTCACGCGTAACCAGTGCGCCCTCATAGCAGCCACCCTGCCCAATCCGATACGCTTCGACAGTTCCCACCCTTCTTCCTACATGTACCGCCGTCAGTCATGGATTCTCCGCCAGATGCGCTGGCTCGGCACATTCCCGAGGGAAGAGAGCAAGGAAGAATAGCAGAACCTGTTCTACCACGGCAATAATCAACATACCAGTCCGACTGCCAGACTGACATTTTGGCAGTAACACACGAAAAAGGTGGATGCGCATCATGGCTCATCCACCTTTATTATATACCCAGCTTAGCAAGTCGTTAACAGAAGTAAACATCGTGAAGTAAAAAGGAGTAACCGCTTCGCTCAGGACGATACTCGGTTCACTAAATCTTAATTCTTCATTCTTATGAGGAGTTATCGGGAGTAAAAAGGAGTAAAAAGGAGCAAAGAGACGAATGACAGTTTGCGGAGGTGGATTCTTCATTCTTCATTCTTCATTCCCCCGACAACTCCTGTTAACTCCTTAAAAGAAGCATTTTTCGATTATAAAGCCAATCCGAGAAGGTTTTGGCGAATGGTGTAATCAGGATTCTTCACTCTTCACTCTTCATTCTTCACTCTTCATTCCTCACTCTTCACTCTTCACTTCACCTTTGGCGATTCTTCATTCTTCACTCCCCAGATAACGGCTCAGTAGAAATTTAGTGGGGATAAGCATAAATCATAGAGAGTCTGTATAAGAAGAATTTCTCATCTCTAATTCCCCTTAGTGCTGCCCTAAAAGCCTTGACCTTTGCATTGAAAGATTCTGCGGCAGCGTTTGATGATCGGTTATTGTAGAAGTTGAGAATGTCATCATAATGCTCGTAGAAAGTAGCCGCAATGACGTTGAAGGAATGGAACCCAACCTCTTCGACCTTGTTGTACCACCTTGCCATCGAGAGCCTTGCTGCATCCTTGATGGTATTCTTGGCAAAGATAATTCTCAGCGAATGGCAGAGCGAGTACGCCCTTTGTAAGTCTGGATATAGTTCAAAGAGTATTTTAGCTCTCTTCTTCTGCCGGTCTGTCCATTTGTCTGCCGACTTGAAGAGCAGATACCTGCTCCGTGCCAGCAGTTCTTTCTTGGTGTCGCCGTTCTCATAGCGGACTGGGATGTACTCGCGACCTTCAAGTTTGGCATTCTCCATCTCGTCATTGGCCTCCTGTATGGCTTCCCAGCGGAAGGCGATTCTCATTTCCTGCACGGCATCGCAGGCCAGTTTCTGTATGTGGAAACGGTCGATGACACGCTGTGCCTTGGGAAAACTGCTGCGGACTATCTTGCGCATGGAATCCGACAGGTCGAGCGTCACTTCCTGTACCTTCTCACGTTCCTGTTCCTGTATCGTTTCCAAAGCCTTGATGATATTCTCCGACTTAGTGCCTGATATCACGGCCACCAGACAACCTTCACCGCCATGACGGTCGCGGTTGGTCACGATGGTGTAAAGTTCGCCGTTGGATAAACTCGTCTCGTCTATAGCCAGGTTGGGGCCGATGTTTTCTGAAAAGACCAGCCACTCATCGGCATGGGAAAGCTCGCTCCAGGTATGATAGCCGCTCAGTGTCTCCTTGTACTGCTTCTCAAACGTGTGTGCGTCAATGTAGTAGAAATCCTCAAGCGTACGGTAAGTCACTGGGGAT
>JAFSSN010000014.1 GCA_017450985.1 Bacteroidaceae bacterium | reverse complement strand
GCATGATGTTTTCGACCAGGCGCGAATTCTCAGAAACGATGTCAGCAGCCTCAATTCCCTTAGCTTCGTCAGCCTTGCGGGGAACCTTCAGTGCGACGATGTAAATGTTGCCATCGGGGGCAGCGTTCAACGAACTGGTGGTGTTCTTCTTGAGGTTCACCTTTACAAGTCCCTTCTTGCCAGCGTAATTCCACTCGGCAATACCATTGAACTTCACAGGTGAAGTAACAGTAGCGGCACGGGTCTGGGCTGTTGCAGCGAGGAACTCGATGTTTTCCTCATCAATGCTTGCACGGTCAACAATAGAAGGATTCAGGCGATAGTAAGCCTCTGCAGTGCCATTGTCAATCAAAATGCTCTTTGCACCAGAAACATACTGAGTCTCCATCACATTTTCGTAAACGCCATTGGTTTTTCTCAGACCAGAGGTACCGGGAATTATCGGCGTGTACTGCAATGAGTTGAACTCAATAGCCTCGATACCACCTACAAACAGCTGCGGAACGAGCGAAATGCTCTTCAGTGAACGGTTGACGAAGACGCGGAGGTCGGCCAGGTTCTCGTTGACACGGGCATCAACAAGGTCGTTGATCTTGTTGAACTTCTCGCGCAAATCCTTAATGTCTTCCTCGTTGTTGCCAATCTTCTCGGTCAGCTCTGTGCGCAGGTCGCTGATGTCGTTGCCAACCTGCTTGATGGCTTCCTTGCGGGCTTCAATCTCCTTGTCGAGGTTGTCCTGAGCTTCCTTGCTCATGGCAGTCTTGGCAGCAGCAATCTGAGCAGCCAGCGTACCATTTTCAATGTCACCCAGGAACTTGGTCATCGACTCCGTGAGCTCGTTAAGGGCAGCGATAGCAACGCGGTTGTTCTCAACCTGAACAGCGGTGCCTTTCTTCTCCAACTCAAGCCAGAGCTTGATGATCTGCTCGTTAATACCCTCAATGTCACCCGTGGCTGTTGCCAAGGTTTCACCTGCGGAACGGATAGCCGTCCAAGCATCGTTCACACTCTCACTCAGTTCATCGAAATCCTTCTGATCGACCTTGGTGTTAATAAGTTCTGTGAGCTTCTTGTCCAAGTCATTGATAGCATCAGTCAGTTGCTTCGTGATGTTCTCGTCACGAGTGTCAAGGGCGGTCTGGATGTTCTGAACCTGAGTCCTCAGTTCGCTGAGTTCCGATTTGTCGGCCTTCTTTGAAACCTCGGCGGAAAGCTGTGCTTCAAGCAGGTCAATGGCAGCATTGATTTTATCAATGGCAGCCTGTAGCTTGTCAGTGGTCACATAGCCGTTGACCTGAGCCTGAAGTTCACCGATTTTCTTCTCCAAATCAGACTTCAAGTTGTCCACCGATGCCTGGGTGGCAGCAGTAGCAACTGCACTCTGCAGGCTTTTCACAGTTTCAGCAATACCGTTGACCTTCTCGCTCAGTGCATCGAATGCACCCTGTGAAACTTTGCCTTCGAGGTCTTTCTTCAGCTGTTCAATGGCTGTGTTGATGGCTGCTACAGAAGCTTCAACATCCTTCTGGTCGGCCTTGGTGCCAATAGCTGTAGTCAGGTTGGTAATTGCAGTCTGCAGGAGGGTGATGTCGTTCAGGGCCTTGTTGTAGTCCTCCGTCGACACTTTGCCGTTAATGGCAGCCTGCAAGGTGGCAATAGCCTGCTCAACGTAAGTCACGTCCGCCTTTGTTGCAATGAGTTTCTCAAGGTCGGCAATCGACTTGTCAATAGCAGCAACCTTGGCCTCGTATGCACTCTTCAGTGAATTGAGGTCAAGCTGAAGCTGTACCAGAGTCTTGCTGAGGTCGTCAACGGTAGCCTGATCGGCCTTGTTGTTGATAGCCGTCTGCAGGTTTGCCCTTGCGTCAGCAATTTGGGTTTCAAGAGCAGCTTTCTGCGTCTTGTACTCATCCTGTAAGCTTGTCTTGGCATTGACGAGTTCTGTCTTCAGACTCTCAACGCTGGAAGAAAGCTTGCTCAGTTCTGTCTTGGCTGCTTGAATTTCCGACTTGTTGGCATTGATGTCGTCATCGTAGTCAGCGCAAGACACAAATGTTCCTGTCGAAGCAGTAATCAGTGCTCCGAGCAGCAGAGAACGAATGAATCTTTTTTTCATACAATTAAACAATAATAAAATTAATAAATAAAGAGATGTTAATATTATATTTTCTTTTTCCTCATAGAAGTTCCATCTTTTCGGCTCTTGAAAGCCGACGTTTAGACACTATATCTCCCCGGGGGAGATACAGATTTTGATGAATAATATTGGTCGGGAAAAAGGGGAAACTATGGGTGCTACGCTGTGGAGTCGTAAATTCTGAGTTGTGAATTATGTACTTCTAAAATTGTGCAAGCTTATTTCTTAGCCGTTACTTAGGTAGGACAAGCTCACAGGCATAATTCAAAACTCATAACTCCATTCAGTGTAAACGTATGCCGTCGTCAGCGATAGTGATGAGGCGTCGGCGGTAGAG
>JAFSSN010000136.1 GCA_017450985.1 Bacteroidaceae bacterium | reverse complement strand
TAGCGTTCGACTGTAGTTACTGACTAGACAGTACAATTTTAGTAAGTGGTAAACTTTTTACTTCACGAAGTTAACTTCTGTTTACTACTTGCGAAACTTCAGTACAATAACCTTATTTCTTCATGACCTCATGCCCTTACACCCGCAAAACCTTATAACCTTACAACCTAATAACTGCAAAACGACCTTACACCCTCATGCCCTTACACCCGCAAAGCCTTATAACTTTACAACCTAATAACTGCAAAACGACCTTACCCCCTCATGCCCTTACACCCGCAAAGCCTTATAACCGTACAACCTTATAACCTTATAACCTTATAACCGTATAACCTTAAACCCTTACACCCGCACAACCTTATAACCTTACAACCGTACAACCTTATAACCTTATAACCGTATAACCTAAAAACCTTACACCCTCACACCCCTTAAAACACTACAGAAAAGGCCTGCATTCTGTCTTGCGACAAAACACAGGCCCCAAAATCGAGATAATGGATGGACAAAAAACAATTATTTTTGGAAAACCTTTCTTATAGTTCCATCGGAATACTTGATTACCTTTATGCCTCCTTGTGCAGCCTTGCTATTGCTGATACCGTCAATGCTGTAAGTGCCGACGATGTTTGCTGTTGCTGATGAGGCAGCGATGGATGTAGCGTTAGAATATTCGAGGTTCGCACGCTCTGTTGCGAGGTCGCTTGTGCTGTTGAACACTACTGTGATGATTGATGCCTGTGAGAGTGTGAGTACGAATACCGGTGCGCTGTCGGCAGATGTCTGTTCGCCTCTCAGTGTGGCATAGTATGTAATGTTGAAATTTCCTAATGGAATGGATACTGGCACAGCCTCGTCCGTTGTGTATGTTATGACACCGTTCTCCTCGCTTACACTTACTGGGATTGTGAGGTTCTCTATTGTGAGTGGCGGTATGGCTACGCTGAATCCTGAGAATGTGACGTTGGCCTTTCCTTCGGCATCAGTCTCTGACACGCTGACTGTCTGCTCGGATGTCGCAATGCCAGCTACAGGGGTGCCCGGCTGTGCAGCGATTGATGTTCCTATTGCCACGAAACCGTTGTATTCCTTGTTCTTGTTGTTGAGTTTAGCATATTCCTCCTGGCTGATGAAGTGGAGTGTGGCGTTGACGAGCACGTATTTCTTGTTTGCAATGATAGCAAAGCTTGCCTTGTAGTCTTCGCCTTCGTTCACGCGGTATGCACGTCTGTACTTAGTCACTGTGCCGTCGCCGTTGTCCCATTCCCAGATGGTGTAGTTGTATGAAGTGTTAGGAACTCGTCTGTGGCTTTCAGAAACAGTTGAGCCGTCGATGACGTCGGGAGTGTCCTCTGTGTATTCGCTCCAATAGTCGTAGAAGAAGTAGAGTACGGAGTCGGCGTTTTGTGTCAGCTTGATGCTATAGACTGCAGGTGCGGCGTTGCGTCCGGCAATTCGGTCCCATCCGCTTGAGTATGTAGTGTATTCGCCGTCGGCATCGCGCCATCCGTCGTACCAGTTAGGACCGAAGTATGTGTTGTATGAGCCGTTGAGGTTCAATCCGTATATAGTAGCCTCGCTGATAGACTTGATGCCTAAGGCGTTGATGATTTCCGTCGTGTCGATGGCTGAAACCGTGAGGTCGGTGCTCTGGTCGGTGATGCTGAGCGACTGTGAAGCCTCCACGTCGATGGTCTTTACAAGCTTTGGTCCCTCGATGGTGAACGAGATGGTGTAAGAGTCATCGTTTTGTGATACTGTGTCGGTAGTGAAAGTGGCAAGGTTGGCTGCGACGAGCGTTGATTTTGTCGTCACAATCTTGTACTTGTGTCCTTCCACGAAAGGATAGTTGAATGGCACGGCAGTGCTGCTTTGTGCCGTGGTGTTCGTCTTTATTGCCTCGGTAGCATCGTCGATAAACAGGTCGTAGTCGATGCTTATGATGTTAAGGAAAGTGAGCACATAGTTGTTAGGATTGGAGTAGGTGAGTACCACTCCGTCGGCATTCAGTTCTTCGATGCCCTGGTATGTTTTTCCATCCTCGATGTTCCACGATGCAGTTCCCCAGTCAAAAGTCTGTGCATTAATTCCGGCGGTTGTGAACAGTGCCGCGATGAGTGTAAGTAAATGTCTTCTCATAATTCCTTGTATTTGTTAATAATTCTTGTTTCCTAAAATTTTTGCAAAGGTACTGGCATTCTGCTGCCCCCACAATACCGCGAATATTGTAGTTTGTGTCACATGAATATGGTATGGAGGGAGCTGTGGCGCTTAGTTCATGGCTTCGTACCAACTTGAAGTATCCTGTCATTGCTCAGGAACATGGAGTGCAGGCTCGTGTGCTTATTCTGTTTGTCGTAGATAAGAACGGCAAGATTACCGAGCCTGTACCTGTATTGTTGCGTAACATGAATAATACGGCGCAATATGCTGATTATTTGGAACAGGTTTCTCAGGGCAAGAAGTCAAAGGATGAGGCTGTGGCTTTGAGACGTGCTCTTTCCGAATTGGAAAAGGAGGGTATGAGGGTCGTCGGCATTATGCCTGATTGGAAGCCGGGAAAAAAGAATGGTGAGGCTGTTGACGTTAAATTCACGTTGCAGATAACATTCAGGTTGCAATAGGCGTAAGCATGTTTTGCTTCATGATATGAACCTCATCTTGCCACGGGCATGGATGGGGCTTTTTTTGCTGTGTCACGGCCGGGCGTGTGACGTTGTCCGGCAGAGTATAGAAAAAGGATGCACCGAACCCAAAACGGTGCATCCTTGCTCACGTTTACCGCTGTAAACAATTCTGTACTTATTTATCGAAATAGTTTTTACTGTGCAAACATTGATATCCTATTTAGCCTTAGTTGATAAAGAGCAACTCACGGTACTTAGGCAGAGGCCAGAGGTCGTTATCAACAACTTCCTCGAGCTTGTCGATAGGGCGTCGGATGGCAAAGAGCGACTCAGCGATGTCGTAGTATGCTAGTGCCTTCTCGTATTCGCTTTCAATCTTGTTGGCAGCCTTGCGTGCTTCGACCATGTCGGCGCAGCGTGTGCGAACCTCGTCGATGAGGCTTGTCACCTTCTTCAGAAGCTCAATCTCTGTTGATGCCATTGTCAGGAAGTCGTCAGGATAGATGGTCTTCAGCTGTGTGAGGATGGTGAGCAGGCGAGTCTTGTAGGCGAGTGCTGCCGGTATGATGTGGTTGATGGCCATACGTCCCATGACGCGTGCCTCAATCTGTACTTTCTTGGTGTATGTCTCCCACTTCACCTCGTTGCGTGCCACGAGTTCGTCCTCGGTATATACTCCGATGTGGGTGAACATCTCAACTGATGCTGGCTTGGTGAATTCCTTGAACATCTTAGGTACGCATGTCTCGGTGTCGAGTCCGCGGCGTGCAGCTTCCTTCTGCCAGTCGTCAGAATAGCCGTTTCCGTCGAAGCATACTGTGTCGATGATTTCGCGAATCATTGGCTTGAGCACGTCCATGAATGCAATGTTCATGGCCTTGCCGCCGGCAATCTCCTTGTCAACCTTTGCCTTGAAGTCGGTGAGCTGCTCGGCTACGGCTGCGTTGAGGGTTGTCATTGCTCCTGCGCAGTTAGCGCTTGAACCTACGGCACGGAATTCGAAGCGGTTGCCGGTGAAGGCGAACGGGCTGGTACGGTTGCGGTCGGTGTTGTCGATGAATATCTCAGGTATCTCGACGAGCCCTACTGACTTGCCAGTCTTGCCGGCAATGGTGATAGGAGTGTCTGAAGGTACGTCCATGAGCTTGCGGAGCACGTTGGTCATTGTGTGGCCGAGGAATGATGAGATGATTGCTGGAGGTGCTTCGTTGGCTCCGAGACGGTGGGCGTTGGTAGCCGTTGCGATGGAAGCCTTGAGAAGTGCATTGTGCTTCTGTACTGCCATGAGCACGTTGACGAAGAACGTGATGAACTGCAGGTTGCTCATTGCGTCCTTGCCTGGGGCGAGGAGCAGGGTGCCTGTGTCGGTGCCGAGTGACCAGTTGTTGTGCTTACCAGAGCCGTTGATGCCCTCGAATGGCTTCTCGTGGAGCAGAAGGACGAATCCGTGCTTGCGCGCGATGTTGTTCATGAGGTTCATCATCATCTGGTTCTGGTCGTTTGACAAGTTAGTCTCGCCGGAGATAGGTGCAAGCTCGAACTGGTTTGGTGCCACCTCGTTGTGACGTGTCTTGAGTGGGATTCCGTGGCGGTAGCCTTCAATCTCAACGTCCTTCATGAATTCCATTACGCGTGATGGTATGGCTCCGAAGTAGTGGTCGTCGAGCTGCTGGTTCTTTGATGAAGCGTGTCCCATGAGTGTACGTCCTGTGAGCATGAGGTCAGGGCGCGCCGCGTACAGGTCTTCGTCAACGAGGAAGTATTCCTGCTCCCATCCGAGGTATGAATAAACTTTCTTGACTTTGGCGTCGAACATCTGACAGATAGGCAGTGCTGCGTCGTTGACAGCCTTCAGTGACTTCTTCAGCGGAGTCTTGTAGTCGAGAGCTTCGCCTGTGTAAGAGATGAAGACTGTAGGTATGCAGAGTGTGTCGTCCTGAATGAAGACAGGTGATGTAGGGTCCCATGCAGTGTAGCCTCGTGCCTCGAAAGTGGCGCGTATGCCTCCGCTTGGGAATGAGCTTGCGTCAGGCTCCTGCTGTATGAGTGACTTGCCTGTGAACTCCTCAATCATGCCGCCCTTGTTGTCGTACTCCATGAGAGAGTCGTGCTTCTCGGCTGTGCCTTCGGTAAGTGGCTGGAACCAGTGTGTGATGTGTGTCACTCCGTGTTCCATTGCCCATGTCTTCATTCCGCCTGCCACTTCGTCGGCTATAGCACGGTTGAGAGTGTGTCCGTTGTCGATGCAGTCGATGAGTGCGTTGAAAGTGTCGGCGCTCAGGTATTTGCGCATCTTGTCACGGTTGAAAACCAGTTCACCGAAGTACTTGGATGTCTCCATGTTTGGTGTCTCTGCAGGTACTGCCTTCTTCTTGAAAGCGTCCTGTACCACGTCAAATCTAAGTTTGCTCATTGTGTTATGTTTTGTTTAAGTGTTTTGTCTTTTTGTTTCTCCTAATTGTTAGTCTTCATGCACGTCTTTTACGGCGCGGCCGCTTGGATCGTTCATGTTCTGAAAAGCCTTGTCCCATGCGAGGGCTTCGGCTGTTGAGCATGCCACGCTTGGAACGCTTGGCACTGTCTGTGCTGCAGCGCGGCTTGGGAAATGCTCCTCGAAGATGCTGCGGTAGTAGTATTCCTCCTTGTTGAGTGGAGGGTTAATAGGGAATCGCTCGGCGGCGTGAGCCATCTGCTCGTCGCTCACCATCTTCGATGTTATGTCCTTGAGTGTGTCAATCCAGCTGTAGCCTACGCCGTCGCTGAACTGTTCTTTCTGACGCCATGCTACGCTTTCTGGCAGCAGGTCGGCGAATGCCTCGCGCAGTATGCCTTTCTCTATCATCTTTCCTGGGCACATCTTAAGTGCCGGGTCGATGTTCATGGCTATGTCCATGAATTCCTTGTCGAGGAATGGTACTCGTCCTTCTACCCCCCATGCCATGAGTGACTTGTTTGCGCGAAGGCAGTCGTACATATATAGCTTCAGAATCTTGCGCACGGTCTCCTCGTGGAAAGCCTTTGCGTCTGGTGCCTTGTGGAAGTAGAGGTATCCTCCGAAGATTTCGTCTGCTCCCTCGCCGCTGAGCACCATCTTGATTCCCATGCTTCGTATTACGCGTGCCAGGAGGTACATAGGGGTGGATGCGCGTACTGTAGTCACGTCGTAGGTTTCAATGAAGTATATTACGTCGCGTATAGCGTCAAGTCCCTCCTGTATGGTGTAGTTGACCTCGTGGTGAACGGTGCCTATGTGCTCTGCCACTTCGCGTGCCTTGGCAAGGTCTGGTGCGCCCTTCAAGCCTACGGCGAAGGAGTGGAGTCGTGGCCACCATGCGTCGTGCTTGTCGTCGGCTTCGATGCGCTTGGCTGCATAAAGCTTTGCTATGGCGGAGATGACTGAGCTGTCGAGGCCTCCTGAGAGCAGTACGCCGTAAGGAACGTCGCTCATGAGCTGTCGCTTCACGCTTGCCATGAGGCCGTTGCGCAGCATTCGAACCGCCTCCTCGTGGTCGGATGTGAGCCAATGTGCATCATTGTAGTCAAACCACTCACGCTTGTACCATCTCTCAATCTCTCCTCCGTTGAGGCTTGAGCAGAAGTGTCCCGGAGGGAAAGCCTCGTACTCTTCGCAGTATCCTTCGAGGGCCTTCAGCTCGCTTGCTACGTAGCGCATGCCGTCTTTGTCATGGCCTATGTAGAGCGGAATGACGCCTATGGAGTCGCGGGCAATGAGATAGTCGTCTGTCACAGAGTCGTACAGTACGAAGGCAAAGATGCCTGTGAGCTTGTCGAGGAATGCTGTACCGTACTTCTCGTAGAGAGCAAGGATGACCTCGCAGTCTGAGCCTGTGCGGAACTGGTATTCTGCGCCCAGTTCCTTTCTCAGCGCCTGATGGTTGTATATCTCGCCGTTGACGACGAGAATCTTGCTGCCGTCGGCTGAGTAGAGAGGCTGTCTGCCTGACAGAGGGTCAACGATGGCGAGACGCTCGTGTGCAAGCACCGCTTTCTGAGAGCTGTACATGCCGCTCCAGTCCGGGCCTCTGTGGCGAATCATTGATGACATCTTCAATGCCTGTTCCCTCATCTCATGAGGATCGCGTTTAATGTTGAGTAATGCTACAAATCCACACATTGTATTACTATGTTTTGATTTTTATATGATAAGAATAAGGGCAGGTTCCCGTAGGAATTCAATGGCGTTTCCTATTTCGGAAACCTGCCTTCGTTATGTTTGTGTCGTTACATTAGTTGTAGGCTGTTTCGCCGTGCTCGTAGATGTCGAGACCTTCTTCTTCGATACGTGACTCAACTCTTATGCCGTGTACCTTCTTGAGAACCCAGAAGAGTAAGTAGCCGAGTGTGAATGCCCAGAGTGCTACTGTTATGCTGCCGAGAGCCTCGATTCCCAAAAAGTTCCATCCGCCTCCGTAGAACAATCCACCGTCGAGGGCAAATGCTCCAGTGAGAAGTGTGCCGAGCAATCCGCATACGCCGTGTACTGATACTGCACCAACTGGGTCGTCGATGTGGAGGACGTTGTCAATTATAGTAACTGAGCATACCATTGCACATCCGCAGATGAAACCTATGATTGCGCTGCCTGCTATTGACACTACGTCGCATCCGGCTGTGATACCTACGAGACCTGCAAGAATACCGTTGCATACCAGTGAAAGTGATGGCTTGCCATATACAATCCAAGTGAGGATAAGTGCTGCAAGTCCGCCTGTTGCTGCTGCCATGTTAGTGGTACACATTACGTGTGAGATGGCAATTGCGTTCTCGCTGCCTTCAGCTGCAAGCTGTGAGCCTGGGTTGAAACCGAACCAGCCGAACCAGAGGATGAATACTCCGAGTGCACCGTATGCAAGATTGTGACCAGGAATGGCAACAGATGTGCCGTGCTTAGTGTATTTGCCGATACGTGGGCCGAGTACGATAGCTCCTGCGAGTGCGATAGCTCCACCGCAGAGGTGAACAACAGTTGAGCCTGCAAAGTCGTGGAAACCGAGTTCGCTCAACCAGCCGCCGCCCCATGACCAGTGACCCTCGATAGGGTAGATGAATACTGATACGATGATTGAGAACACGATGTACATTGAGAACTTTGTGCGTTCTGCCATCGCTCCTGATACGATTGTGGCTGCTGTGGCGCAGAACACGGTCTGGAATATCAATGTACACTCCTTAGGAATGTTTGTGTCAGGATAGAATGAAAAGTCGAAGAGATGAAGTTCGCCGATGAAGCCTGAGCCTGAGCCGTGCATGAGGCCGAATCCTATCATCCAGAACAGGAACGAGCCTGCCATGAAATCGACGAAGTTCTTCATGAGGATGTTGGCTGTGTTCTTTGAACGTGTGAATCCTGCTTCAACGAGGGCAAAGCCTGGTTGCATGAAGAATACCAACATTGCTGCTATGATTACCCATACGGTGTCGAGACCGCTGATTGTTACTGTTTCTTCCATATTGAGTTTGTGTTATGTTCCCCGATTGAAATGATGATGATGAGATGAGGTAGTGCGGGGAAAAATTGTTTGTAAAACTATTTTGTGTCTGTCTTATTTCTTGTCTGCCAGGACGCTGTCGCCATGCTCTCCGGTGCGGATTGAGTATGTGTCGTCAACGGGGCTTACGAATATTCGTCCGTCGCCAATCTCACCCGTGCGTGCCGTTGACATGATTGCTTCGATGGCTGGCTGTACGAACTGGTCGCGGCATACAATCTTAATCTCTATGCGCTCGATGATGTCCGTGCTGTACATCACACCTCTGTAGATGCGGTCCTGACGGTCCTGACCGATTGCCTTGACTTCAGAATATGAGAACCAATTGATGTCGGCGGCAAAGAGTGCCTCTTTCACCTCCTCGAAGTGAGTGCGGCGGATAATAGCTTCAATCTTTTTCATCTCTATGTGTTTGTTTAAGTTATTTATTTGTAAAACAATCTCTGTGTCAGAATGTCAATCCTGCTGTAAGGTAGCACTTGGATGCGCTTGGATTGGCTGTGAGGGCTACGAATAATGGAAGTGAGAAGCTTGGTGTGATCTCAATCTTCTTGCGTGCCGTAAGTGTGATGTTTGTAACGGCAAATCCGTTGGCATCGGCATAGAAGTCGGTAGCGAAAGGAACTGCGCCTACTGCGATGTCGGCTTCGACGTCATTTACTGTGAAAGGAACCTTAGCCTCTACGTATGATGAGTAGGCTCTCTTGCCAGACTTGTTTAAGCCGTCGGCTCCGGCGAAGTTTGTGTACCATGTGAGAGAAGCCACCTTGAAGTCGTAGCCTACGAAAGCTTCAAATACGTGTGCTGTCTTGTGAGCTTCGTACTGGAAATAGTCTAATGAAGAATAGGCTGCGCCAGAAGCGATGCAGAAGTAGTCGGTGATTCCGGCTGAGAAAGCATCGGCAGAGTAGGACAATGTGAGGTCAAACTCCTTGGTGTCGTTGCTGTCCACTAAACCGTAAGAGCCCCATGCCGAAAGGCTCAGTCCCTTGTAGCCGATACCTACGGTAGGCTGAAATGCTGCATTGCCGAGGTCCTGGCCGCGCCAGATGTATGAGCTAACGATGTCGGCTCCAGCTGTGAGCTCAACGGACTCTTGTGACTTTGCTGCTGTAGGAATGGCGAGCAAGCTTACAAATGCCAAACCTTTTGTAAATGAAAAACATCTTTCCATAATGCTTTCTTCGTTTTAGTGTTAATACTTCTGTTTCTTATCTTGTGTTTGTGACTTTAATGAGAAATGGCTGATTCCTTAGAAAAGAACCAGCCATCTTTGTTTTGTGTTTATGTTTTAGCGTTTTACCTTGTGTTGCTTACTCTTATTTGACTGGTGAAATAATGCAACATATTCTGGAGACCCTGATTATTATTCAAGTTCTGATTTTGATTATTTTGATTATTCTGAAAAGAATTTAATGTTGCATTTGTCATATTGTTTCTTGTTTTATTTGTTTGACGATGCAAAGGTATAGTATATATTTCAAATGAACAAGCAAAAAGAAAGAAAAATTAAAAATATTATCAAAAAAAGTTATAGAAACGCTTAAAATGCTATAAAAATGCTATTAAGAATGGTTGAATGATGAAATTTTGCTATCTTTGCAGTGGATTTATAAAACAAAGACAAATATATTATGGGAAAGAAGATTCGTTTCACAAAGATGCATGGCGCAGGTAATGATTACATCTACGTAAATACATTAATATATAATATAGAAAATCCTGCAGAGTTGTCGGTTGAGCTGAGCCGTCCTCACTTCTCCATCGGCAGCGACGGACTGATATTGATAGGCAAGGCAGACAGACCCGATGCCGACTTTTCCATGCGCATCTTCAATAATGACGGCTCTGAGGCCATGATGTGCGGCAACGGCACACGCTGTGTGGCAAAGTATCTCCATGACAAAGGGCTTACGGACAAGAATCCTATCCGCCTGCAGACGTTGTCGGGAGTGAAGGTGCTCACTCTCCACCTCAACGGTGCGGGATTGGTAGAGACCGTGACCGTAGATATGGGCGAAGCGATGCTGAAGGATGCTGACGACGAGGCTGTGCGTAAATACGTCGATGAACAGTACAAGGGGCAGACGGGAGTAGGCATGACGCTGACTGCAGGTGATCGTAGTTTCCTCGGCACGTTCGTGTCGATGGGAAATCCCCATTTCGTAATCTTCCTCGATGACGAGGACGTTGAGACATTTCCTCTGGAGCACTACGGCCGACTCCTTGAACATCATGAAGTCTTTCCGCAGCGTTGCAACATAGAGTTTGCCAACGTTCTGCCCGACGGAACAATACGCATGAGAGTGTGGGAGCGTGGCTCTGGCATAACCCTTGCGTGCGGTACTGGAGCATGTGCAACCGCTGTTGCGGCTTCGCTTGTAGGAGTGAGAGGCCGTCAGAGTGACGTACTGATGGACGGCGGAAAACTGCACATAGAGTGGAATGCCCTCACCAATCATGTCATGATGACAGGACCGGCAGCCATATCTTTCGAGGGCGAGGTGGAAGTAGAGTGACAGTAGGTGCATTATGAGGCACTCTTCTGTGTGATGCAAAAAATAAATCGTCCCGGAGCCGTAAAGCCCCGGGACGATTTGTTTATGTATGTGTACCGATGCCGGCAGATGTGCCGTGCCATTTTCTTAAAGGAAAATGTTGAACAGATAGCCGGACAAGATGATAAACGATGTCACCTCGTACTTTTCTGCAATGGCCTTGTTTTCCTTCTGCGAGATGTCTATCACGCGCAGCACCACCTTGCCGACTTTTACCTGCTTGGCAAATTGTTCGTCCAGCACGTCTTTTGTACATTGCTCTATGGCACGGCAGGTGGCACATCGCTGTTTGCCGTGGAAATAGATTACCTCTACAGGATTCTTCACTTGCTTGGACGACTCCTTTGTCGTCTCGGCGTTCGATGTCTGTCCGCAGGCCATAAGCAATATGCTGACCAGCATCATTAGAAAACTTCTTTTCATTTTTGTTATATTGTTAGTTGTTCGCAAAACTACAAACTATAGGTGCATAATAAAATGGTGTGTGGAATGTGACAATCGTGTGACTTGTCATTTAGCCACAGCACCCTTTGTTCTTGCAAGCTGTTTTGCCGAAGAAGTCCTTGAACAGTTCCTGAGCCAGCAGCCAATTGTCTTGATTGATGCAGTATCTCACTTTTGGAGCCTCGATAGTTCCTTGTATCAATCCCGCGTCCTTCAACTCCGAAAGATGCTGTGACACGGTGGCTTTGGCAATGGGCAGTTCCTCGTGAATGTCACCGAAGTAGCACTGCTCCTGCTTGGCAAGAAACTGCATTATGGCTATCCTTGCTGGGTGACCCAATGCTTTGGCAAAACGCGCCATTTTCTCTTGCTTCTCTGTGTATTGTTTATCCATGCGCCTGAATTTGTTCGCAAAGTCACGAACTATAAATAAAAACGCCAAATTATTATTCGCTTTTTTACGAACAAAATGCACGTTTATTGTCATGACGGCATGGATGCCTTGTTTTTTGCTTGTCTGTTTTTAATGCCTTGGGAGAGGGTGGGGCAAAAGTGAGAAGGAATTTTTTTGAATCGTTTACTTTCTTTTTAAGAAATTAAATAGTATATTTGCAGTGAAAATCAGCAGATTCCTTAAACTGAATATTAGGCCTGCTCCGGTTCTCCTTCGGGATTTCTACGTATCTTCTACGTATTTTTTACGGGTATTCTACGGAATTCTACGGGTTGTACTCGGAGAAAATCCGTAGAATACCCGTAGCGGATACGGAGCCAATGCGTAGAAACCATGACGAGGAGTTAAATATGGACACGTGAAAAATAGTAGGCTGAATGGGCTGGTTTGTTGTTCTTGTGATGTTGTCTAAGGCATTAAAATCTTATTAATGAACAGAATGTTCCCTTGCTGAAAAGGGGGAAACTTTAGTTGGATATATTTTGTATTTCACGCATATAGTTGTATCTTTGCGTCAAAATCATATTTCTGTAGAATTATGGAACAGCTAAAGATATTGCCTATCGGCATACAGAATTTTGAAAAACTTCGTGAAGATGGTTATCTTTATATTGATAAGACGGAGTTGATATATAAACTGATAAAGGGCGGGAATTACTATTTTCTCTCTCGTCCTCGCCGTTTCGGTAAGTCTTTGCTGATGTCCACCATTCATGCCGTATTTGACGGCAAGCGTGAGTTGTTCGACGGTCTTGCCATTGCCGACAAGCCGGATGTGGATTGGGTTAAGCATCCTGTTCTTCACCTTGACTTGAATACGGAGAAGTATGACAGAAAAGAGAGTCTTGAAGGGCAGTTGAATGATTTTCTTACAAAGGAAGAAGCAAAGTATGGTAAGCAGGAGTCGGAAGTGAGTTTCGGCTTGCGTTTTCAAGGTGTTATCCAGCGTGCCTACGACAAGACGGGGCAGGGTGTAGTCATTCTTGTTGACGAGTACGACAAGCCTATGCTTCAGGCAATAGGCGATGAGGAGTTGCAGAATGAGTATCGAAACATATTGAAAGGCTTTTATGGTGCTTTGAAGAGTAAGGAC
>JAFSSN010000135.1 GCA_017450985.1 Bacteroidaceae bacterium | reverse complement strand
GAGATTCAGGTTGAGGGTGGTGCCAAGTACGGTACTAAGGAAGTAGGTGCTTGGATTGTGAACTACATCAAGAATAAATAATTTCCTATTGTATATGTGGTGTACACCTTTTTCCTCGTTTCGGGGATTGGGTGTACACCTTTTTCTGTCCTGTGCTATGAACGCTGTAACGAGAGATTCTTTCCGCAAACGGCTCGACTGCCGCATGACGATGGGCGAGGTGCGCCGTATGTGTCTCGACACTCATGGTGTAGAGAACGACGGGCTGAAGGAAATGCTTTTCTCCTTTGTGGGTGACGACAGCGAGAAGGTTGCTGTCAATGCCTTGTGGTGCTTCACTCATTTCTCGACTGAGGACAATGAGTGGTTGTACGGCAAGCACGATGCCCTTATCGACATGGTTCTTTGTGAAACGAATGTGAGCAAGCGACGTCTGACGCTCAACCTGCTTTTGAGGCAGCCTTTCGACGAGGAAACGTTGAGAACGGATTTCCTTGACTTCTGTCTGAAGAAGTCGCTGTCGGCAGTAGAGCCGAGCGGCGTGCGTGCCTTGTGCCTGAAACTTGCCTATGAGCAGTGTGTGTTCTATGACGAACTGATGGGCGAGTTGTTGCAGGTGCTTGAACTGCTTGCCAGCCAGCCGATGAGCCCCGGCGTGCGCAGCGCCTGTGAGCAGTTGAAGCGCAAGATGCGCAAGTGAGGCGGCGGGGCTTCATGAGTCGCTGCACGGCAGGATGCCGTCCGGGCGAAGTGGTAACGGCCTTTTGTACCATGATGTTTACTCCTTCTGACTGTCGAAACAATGGTCTTGATAAAGTCGCGGTTTCTTATGTACGACTGGCAAAAGAGCGCGCGACTGCAACTTGGAACGTGCGGAAATGACTTACATCATCATTTTTCCGCCCTTTTTTGTGCGTAAATGGTAAATTATGCATGGCAGGTGCATTGCCGCGTTGTGAAAATACCTACCTTTGCAGCAACAAACAATACTCGGGGTGCTGATGTCCACAGGGCAGAGGCTGAGATTATACCCATAGAACCTGATGCGGGTAATGCCGTCGTAGGAAAAAAGCCAGAGACTCATTCTGACATTTATAGGTAAAAAGATAGGACTCGAGTAGCAGTTGAAATATACTGGCTGCTCTTTTTTTTGCCGATAACTGAAGCATATTTCCATACATTAGCATAATACCGTAGGGTTGAATCGGGGCTGTCGCCGGGTTTAATTCAATAAAACACAATAACACATGAAGATTCTAATCAATGACAAGGAAACAGACACTTCCGTTTCCACGTTAGCAGCCTTGGCAGAGGAACTCAATTTGCCGGCCAAGGGAGTCGCAGTTGCCGTGGGCGGCAAGATGGTGCCGCGGACGGAATGGACAGACGCCGCCCTGCACGAAGGCGACAAGGTCATTATCATCAACGCAGCTTGTGGAGGATAGGCTATGTGTGAGGACTATTCACGAGAGAGAAGGGGCATGGTGTCGTCGGCAGTCGGTGGCAGGATGCTCCAGTTCATATCGCACAGCAACGAACGCTACGGCTATATCGACTCCGTGCGCCTGGCTCTGGCAGGAGGCTGCCGCTGGGTTCAGCTTCGCATGAAGGATGCCACCGACGACGAGGTGCGTCCCGTGGCCGTCGAGGCTCAGAGAATGTGCCGTGATGCCGGTGCTACGTTTATCATCGACGACAGGGTGGAGCTGGTACGTGAAATCCATGCCGACGGAGTGCATCTCGGCAAGAACGACATGCCGGTAGGTGAGGCGCGCCGCTACTTGGGCGACGGGTTCATCATTGGCGGTACTGCCAACACCTTCGAGGATGTGAAGCGACACTACGAAGCCTCGGCCGACTATATCGGATGCGGGCCGTTCAGGTTCACGACCACCAAGAAGAATCTCTCGCCCATTCTTGGGCTGGAGGGCTACAGGCACATCGTGGAGCAGATGCAGGCAAGCGGCATACACATTCCCGTTGTGGCGATAGGCGGCATCACAGCCGACGACATACCGTCAATCATGCAGACGGGCGTCAGCGGCATTGCCCTCAGCGGTACGGTGCTGAATGCCGACAATCCGTCAAATGAAATGAACAGACTATTAAAGATATTGAACAATGAGTAAACTTATTATTGCTGGAAGGGAATTTAACTCCAGACTTTTTCTCGGAACGGGGAAATTCAGTAACAACGACCTTATGGCCAAGGCCATCGAGGCGTCAGAGACGGAAATGGTTACCGTTGCCATGAAACGCATCGAATTGGGTGACAAGCAGGACGACCTGCTCACTCACATCACTCAGCATAAGAACATACAGCTGCTGCCTAACACTTCGGGTGTGCGCAATGCGGAGGAGGCTGTTTTTGCCGCGCAGATGGCGCGTGAGGCTTTCGGCACAAACTGGCTGAAGCTTGAGATTCATCCTGACCCTCGCTATCTGCTGCCCGACTCGGTGGAGACGCTGAAGGCAACCGAGGAACTTGTGAAACTCGGCTTTGTTGTTCTGCCTTATTGTCAGGCCGACCCTACGCTGTGCAAGCATCTTGAGGAGGCAGGAGCAGCGACCGTCATGCCGCTTGCCGCTCCTATCGGCACGAACAAGGGACTTAGGATGAAGGACTTCTTGCAGATTATCATCGAGCAGGCTACCGTGCCTGTAGTAGTCGATGCCGGTATCGGTGCTCCGAGCCATGCTGCCGAAGCCATGGAGATGGGTGCAGACTGTTGTCTGGTGAACACCGCCATTGCCGTGGCAGGCAATCCTGTGCAGATGGCCGATGCTTTCCGCCAGGCAGTCATAGCCGGTCGTACAGCCTACGAGGCAGGCCTCGGAGCCATCAGCGACTGTGCGGAGGCTTCAAGTCCGCTTACAGCATTTCTTAACAATTAAACTTCATATCAATGCCTAACGATAATAAAGCATACGCAAAGCGAGAGAAGGCTTACATGCAGGGCACGCTCTATCCGTTTGTCCGTGTCGGCATGACTAAGGTGAACCTTACCCCTACTGTTACTAAAGACGAGCGTGGAGTGCCACACACGGAGGAGAATGCTCCTGTTTATATTTATGACACAAGCGGTCCTTTCTCCGACCCCGACATAGAGGTGGACCTGAAGAAAGGTCTGCCGCGAATGCGCGAGGAGTGGATTGTGAAGCGCGACGACACGGAGGTGCTCAGTGAGGTGACGAGCGAATACGGCCGTCAGCGACTTGCCGACCATTCACTCGACAGTCTCAGGTTTGAGCATATTCAGCTGCCGCGCCGTGCTAAGGCCGGCAAGGCTATTACGCAGATGGCATACGCCAAGGCTGGCATCATCACTCCTGAGATGGAGTATGTTGCCATTCGTGAGAACATGAACTGCGATGAACTGGGCATCAAGAGCCACATCACTCCTGAGTTTGTGCGCGACGAGATAGCAAGAGGACGTGCCGTGTTGCCTGCCAACATCAATCATCCTGAGAGTGAGCCTATGATTATAGGCCGCAACTTCCTTGTGAAGATTAACACCAACATTGGCAATTCAGCCACTACGTCGAGCATCGAAGAGGAGGTGGACAAGGCGGTGTGGAGCTGCAAGTGGGGAGGCGACACGCTGATGGACCTCTCGACTGGCGACAACATACATGAGACGCGTGAGTGGATTGTGCGCAACTGTCCTGTGCCTGTGGGCACCGTGCCTATCTATCAGGCTCTCGAGAAGGTTGACGGACGTGTGGAGGACCTGACATGGGAGATATACAGGGACACTCTCATCGAGCAGTGTGAGCAGGGCGTTGACTACTTCACCATTCATGCAGGCATACGCCGTCAGAACGTGCATCTTGCCGACAACCGTCTGTGCGGCATCGTGAGCCGTGGCGGCAGCATCATGAGTAAGTGGTGTCTCATCCACGACAGGGAGTCTTTCCTCTATGAGCACTTCGACGAGATATGCGACATCGTGGCTCAGTATGACGTTGCGCTCTCGCTTGGCGACGGCCTTCGTCCGGGCTGTACTGCCGATGCCAACGATGCGGCTCAGTTTGCCGAACTTGACACTATGGGCGAGCTTGTGCTTCGTGCGTGGGACAAGAATGTGCAGGCCTTCATCGAGGGACCGGGCCATGTGCCGATGCACAAGATTCGTGAGAACATGGAGCGTCAGCTCAGCCACTGCCACGAGGCACCGTTCTACACTCTCGGCCCTATCGTCACCGACATTGCTCCGGGCTACGACCACATCACGAGTGCCATAGGAGGTGCGCAGATTGCGTGGCTGGGCACGGCTATGCTCTGCTATGTGACGCCGAAGGAGCATCTTGCCCTGCCTAACCGTGAGGATGTGCGTGTGGGAGTGGTGACCTACAAGATTGCTGCGCATGCCGCCGACCTCGCAAAGGGGCATCCCGGTGCTACGATACGCGACAATGCGCTCTCGAAGGCGAGGTTCGACTTTCGCTGGAGAGACCAGTTCCACTTGTCGCTCGACCCTGAGCGTTCACTTCAGTATTTTGAGGAGGCTGGCCATACGGAGGGCGAGTACTGCACTATGTGCGGCCCTAACTTCTGTGCTGCCAAGCTTACTCACGACTTGAGAAAACTAAACAAGTAGCATGGAACTTTCACTTGAGCAGAAACGCCGATACAACCGTCATCTCATTCTCGACGGTTTCGGCAAGGAAGGACAGCTGAGGCTCTTGCAGTCGAAGGTGCTCATAGTCGGTGCCGGCGGACTCGGTTCGCCCGTGGCGCTTTATCTTGCGGCATCGGGAGTGGGCACTATCGGACTTGTGGATGGCGACATGGTGAGCATGACCAACTTGCAGCGTCAGGTGATACATGCCACGAAGGACGTGGGACGCATGAAGGTGGATTCGGCTGAGGAGAGCATCAGGGAGCTTAATCCCGATGTGACGGTGGTGAAGCATCCCGTCTATCTGAGCGAGGACAATGCTGCCGACCTCATCCGCCAGTACGATTTCGTGATTGACGGAAGCGACAATTTTGCCACTAAGTATTTGGTAAACGATGCCTGCGTCATGCTTGGCAAGGCTTGCTCCATTGGTGGCATAAGCCGTTACTCTGGCCAGCTGATGACTCTTGTGCCCGGCTCGGCATGCTACAGATGTCTGTTTCCGGAGCCGCCGGCAGTGAAGGATGTGGAAACGTGTGCCACGGTTGGTGTGTTGGGCTGCATAGCCGGCATGCTCGGTACGGTGCAGGCCACGGAGTGCATTAAGTATCTTGCCGGCGTCGGAACTCTGCTGACTGACACTCTGCTGACGTTTGATGCCCTCACGATGCAGTGGAACAGGTTCGATGCGTCGCGCGACGAGCATTGCGCACTGTGCGGACAGCAGCCTACGATAACTCAGCTGAAGGAATATGCTTTTCAACCATGCAGTAAAAAAAGGAATTGAAATGTTTTCAGACGAATTAAAGAATATCAGTTGGCAGGAGACGACGGAGCGCATTGCCTCCATGACCGACAATGATGTGCAGCGTGCCCTGTCGAAGGCACATTGCGACGTGAACGACTTCATGGCTCTGCTGTCGCCGGCTGCCGAGCCTTACCTTGAGACCATGGCACGTTTGTCGCGCAAATATACGGAAGAACGTTTCGGTAGGACTATCTCGATGTTCATTCCGCTTTATATCACCAACTCGTGCTCGAACTCATGTGTGTATTGCGGTTTCCACAGGGAGAATCCCATGGCGCGTACCATTCTCACTCCGGAGCAGATAGAGGACGAGTATCGTGCCATCAAGGAGCTTGCACCATTTGAGAACATACTGCTCGTGACGGGCGAGAATCCCGCCAAGGCAGGTGTGCCTTATCTGGCAAAGGCAATAGACTTGGCAAAGAAATACTTCTCCAACATCAAGATAGAGGTGATGCCGCTGTCGGCAGAGGACTATCTGGAATTGACGCATCACGGACTCAACGGCGTGATATGCTTTCAGGAAACGTACAACCGTGAGCACTATCAGCTCTATCATCCTCGTGGAATGAAGAGTAAGTTTGAGTGGCGGTGCGACGGCTTCGACCGTATGGGACAGGCGGGTGTCCATTCCATCGGCATGGGCGTGCTTATAGGCTTGGAGAAGGAGTGGCGCACCGACGTCACTATGATGGCATATCATCTGCGCTACTTGCAGAAGCATTACTGGCGCACGAAGTATTCAGTCAATTTTCCTCGTATGCGTCCGGCGCAGAACGAAGGTTTCAAGCCTAACTACTTCATGTCGGACAAGGAACTGGCTCAGGCGACGTTTGCCATGCGCATCTTCGACCACGATGTGGATATCTCGTATTCCACTCGTGAGCCGGCATACATACGCGACAATATGTGTACGCTCGGTGTCACGACCATGTCGGCAGAGAGCAAGGTTAATCCGGGAGGCTATCACACCTATCCGCAGGCACTTGAGCAGTTCACGGTCAGCGACGAGCGTACTGCCAAGGTCATCAACATGAGACTGAAGGAGCTGGGGCGTGAGCCTGTGTGGAAGGACTGGGATGCTTCGTTTGACTTATTCGGCAAGATAGTATGATAATTGTAATAACGCAACCGCACTTCTTCGACGGAGAGGCTGAGCGCATAGCTCGGCTGCTCCGTCGCGGCGACGTTGACCTGATGCACATTCGCAAGCTTCAGGCAACGCTCGAAGAGACGGCGCGGCTCATTGAGCAGATTCCTTCGGAGTTGTATTCGCGCCTTGTGCTTCATGACCATCATCGTCTGGCTGCCGACTACGGCCTGCACGGCATTCATCTCAACGGGCGCAATCCGCTTCCGCTTGAGGGATGGCGTGGCTCTGTCAGCATATCGTGCCATTCCTTCGGGGAATTGGAGGAGTGCGGCAGGAAGGCTTTCGACTATATGAGTTTGAGCCCTGTGTTCGACAGTATTTCGAAGCAGGGATACAGGGCGGCGTTCACTCGCGACGAGATTGCCGATGCCCGTCGCCGCGGCATCATCAATGGCAGGGTCATGGCTCTCGGCGGTGTGACCTTTGCGCGTGTGGACGAAGTGTTGCAAATGGGCTTTGGCGGAGCCATGATTCTCGGAGACGCATGGAGATAGTTCTTAGTATAGCCGGCAGTGACACGTCGGCAGGGGCAGGCATTCAGCAGGACCTGAAGACGCTGACGGCTCTGGGCTGCTATGGCGCGACGGTCATCACGGCATTGACATCGCAAAACACTCTCGGGGTGCAGGATGTCATGGCTGTTCCGCCATCGATGGTCAGGTCGCAGATTCGTTCTGTGTTTGACGATTTGAATGTGCGTGCCGTTAAGATAGGGCAGATACCCGACTGCGGTGTGGCAAGGGTTGTCGTGGAGGAACTCACGCGTGTGCTGTCGGTGAGGCACATACCTGTGGTGTATGACCCTGTGATGATTTCCACGAGCGGACGGCGGCTTATGGAGGAGGAGTGCGTGGCTTATGTCAGTGAACGGCTTTTCCCGTTGTGCGAGCTGGTCACTCCCAATATGCCTGAGACGGAAACGCTGTTGGGGAGGCGCATCGTCAATCCTCGGGATTATGACGTTGCCGGCGGCGAACTGGTGGAACGTTATTCGGCATCTTTTCTGTTGAAGGGTGGTCATTCGGAGTCGTCGGTGATGACCGACCGTCTGTATTGTGCCGACGGTTCGACGTGCAGTTATGCCTCGTCGAAGATAGAAAGCCGCAACCTGCATGGTACGGGGTGTACGCTGTCGTCGGCCATTGCGTCGATGCTTGCCAAGGGGCATGGTCTTGCTGAGGCTGTGTCTGTGGCAAAGACCGTCGTCGGCAATGCCATAATTCAGGGGCGTGACCTGAACATAGGCAGCGGCAACGGACCTCTGTGGGTGGTCAACGGTGGCGGCCTTGATGCTGTGTGACGGTTCGCAGCAGGACAAAAGTTATTTGCAGCATGATATGCCCAAGGTATTGTTGCGCATCATTAAAATGGCTGATGCGCATTATTGAAGTGAGTAATGCGCAATATCGAGATGATTATTGCGCATTACTTGCTTTCGTACTCTTATATGGATACATTGGGCGGGGTGTGTATGGTATAGGATAATATTGATATTGTAAGGTTTTTGCGGTTGTTACATAAGGTTGGTTAAGTAAAATGTTAGAGTGCGCAGTCATTCAATAATAAAAGATGTTAATTTATAAGCATCTTCTGTTAAAAAAGCTGAACAGTCATGTTTTTTTGCAAAAAGGGAAAAACATTTACTAACTTTGCGACGTAAATGAATTCTGATAGCCTTAAAATGTAGCACAAAGGCCAATAAGAACTCAAGCACAAAAATAAAATAACTAAACAAAGTGCTACAATACTAAATTTTTTAGCAATGAAAAAGATTTTTTTCTTTACAAGCATTCTATTATGTGGATTGTGCGCAGGTTTTTTATCATGCAGTAGCAATGGTGAAGAGAATGTTTCCGATGCGGAAATCGCACAGAACAAAGAACTTGCAGAGCGAATTTCGATAGCCGTGCAAGAAGTCACTGAGAACGAAAATGGTAAGTACGATGAAGGTGGATACGTTGTATATGACTCTCAATCTGATTCCGTAATTATCTGTGACGTTCTAATCTATGGCATAGGCGAAATTGCAGAGAGCTGGGAGAATGGAACTACAATTGATACTACGTTGTATGAGGGCTCAAACATGAAGAAAGTTCCATCGGGCAAAGGATGGATTTACGCAGGAACGTGCAAGGGAAATGTATCTTCGTTCAAATTAGCGAGCAAAATAGCACAAAGAATTAGCCAAGACCAAGATTTTGAGATTCACGTTGAACCTCAAAGTGACGGCTCAAGCAAAGTGTTGTTTAGAAATGTTTAGTAAAAATCGCTTATGTCTTAAGCAATAAATAGCGATAACAATATAATTACGAAGAATGGGGAGGCATATTGAAGTGCCTCCCCTTATTCATTCATTTTGTCAGGGACTATAACGCCTCTTTATTACACTGCTATTGCTTTAATCTCGCTTTGAAAGTGCTGCTACAGCGAATGCTGAGCCGGCAGGGTAAGGCTGTGTGAAAACTCGACATATACCTTGTTTACGGTTGCGAAATCGTCGATGTTAGTCAAGTGAACTGTAACCTTCACTACGTTCTGCCTCCATTCGTTGTTTTCTTTGATGCCGTTCGTTATTTGTTCTGATGCCGTTCACGCTTCGCCTTTATTCCATTCGTTCACGGTTCGGGCGCAGTTCGCGAAGCGTTTAACGCTTGTTTAATCATCGTTTAATGTCCATCTAATCATCATTTAATGTTTGTTTAAGCATAGCTCGAATGGTACTCTATCGCTGTTCGAATGGTGCTCAATCAGCATTTGAACGATGCTCAATCGTCGTACAAATGGTGCTCAATCATCGCTTACATCCCGACCGTTCAATACCTAAATTTGTATTCGGAAGTCTTTGATGTTTAATTTAGTTTTTGCTAACTTGTTGTATAATAGATGATAATATAATAATTCATTGCATCTCGTGTAAATTTTACCATAAATATTTTGCCATTTGGTTTTAACTCCATATCTTTGCGGTGTAAAATTTACCACAGATAATATGGAAGAGAAAGTTTATAGTTATAAATATCCGCATCTGTCTGTGACAACAGACTGCGTGATTTTTGGTTTTGACGGTACGAAACTTCAGGTTCTGCTTATTGAGAGAGGCATCGACCCGTATAAGGGTAAGTGGGCTTTCCCAGGAGGTTTTGTCAAGATTGACGAGTCGTGTGAGGAAGGTGCGCTGCGTGAGCTGAAGGAAGAGACGGGGCTCTCTAATACTTATATTGAGCAGTTCCATACTTTCAGCGAACCGAATCGTGACCCGCGAGAGAGGGTTATCACCGTGGCGTATTATGCCCTTGTGAGAAAACAGGATGTAAAGGGCGGCGATGATGCCGTGAGGGCTGAATGGTTTGCCTTGGATCAAGTACCGCAGCTTGCTTTTGATCATGACATGATTCTGCGTGAAGCCTTGAAGCGTCTTCGTGAGCGTATCCATTTTGAGCCTATCGGCTTTGAACTCTTGCCGGAGAAGTTTACTCTGAGGCAGTTGCAGAATCTTTATGAGGCCATCTTGGATGTGCGGTTTGACAGAAGCAACTTTGCAAAGAAGATGCTTCATTTCAATATCTTGACACAGTTGGACGAGACCGTGTGGCCTACGCCAAAGCGTGAGGCTTATCTGTTTAGTTTTAATGAGGAAAGTTACAATGAGTTGAAACAAAAGGGGTTCCGTCTGGAATTTTAGAAAGGAGAGACATTATGGATAATATGTTGTTGAGTGCTGCTATCGGCGACATTGCCGGTATGCCTTACGAGTTTTATGGTCGTACCAAAGACTACAATGCCGTTGACCTGTTGCTCCCTACAAATACATATACCGATGATACGGTGTGTACCTTTGCTTGTGCTGAGGCTTTGCTGAAAGGCTTGAACATGGGTGAGAATCTTAGGAAGAGATGCCGTTCTGACATTGGCCGTGGATTTGGAGGCCAGTTCTTCATGTGGCTTACTGCCGACAAGTTGCAGCCGTCGTATCATTCGTTTGGCAACGGTAGCGGTATGAGAGTTTCTGCTGCCGGCTTCATGGCTAAAAGCGTGGATGATTGTATTGACCTTGCCACTCGGACAGCACTCCCTACACACGACCATCCTGAGGGCATCAAGGGAGCTGTGGCGACAGCACTTGCCATATACTACGGAAAGGCTGGCGAGGATAAGGACTTCATAAGGAAGAATGTGTTGGCAAGGTATTATCCTGAATGGACGGAACTGACGTATGAAGGTATCAAGCCTGGTTATCGTTTTGATGTGACATGTCAACAGACTATTCCTGCGGCACTTATCTGTTTCTTGGAAAGTAAGGACTATGTTGATTGCTTGAAGCTTTCGATTGCTTTGGGTGGCGATGCTGACACGCTTGCTGCCATCTCCGGCCCAATGGCATACGCTTATTATAAGTTTATGTCTGAGGAGCTTATTGCTAACGCAAGGGCAAAACTGCCGGAATGGATGCTGAAGGTGAATGAGGAATTTGATTATTATGTAAACCGATAAATTTGGGAGAATATTGTATGTATTGTGATGTTTTTAATTTGAAAAGATTTCTGAAGGCGCAGAATGCTAACGACATGTACGAAACGGCATTGAATGAAATAAGGGCTGGTCGTAAGGAGTCGCATTGGATGTGGTATATATTTCCACAAATAGATGGACTGGGGCATAGCGCTATGTCTCGTAAATATAGCATCAAGTCCTTGCTTGAGGCTAAAGCATATTATTTCGATGAAAATACGTTAGGAAACCGTTTGCGTGAAGCGATTGAAGCCATTCCGTCTAATGGCGATCCTGTAGAGATATTTGGACGCGTGGATGCTATGAAACTGCGGTCTTGCCTGACATTGTTTGATCTTGTGGAGGCTGATACATATGTAGCCGACGCTTTGGATTACTTTTTTGAAGGAAAGCGCTGTAAAAGGACTATAGATATTTTGGCGGCAGAATCGGCTTTTTATCATGAGGACGATATCTTTAGAAGATATGGCATCTATGAATCTCCAAGAGCCTTTATAGAAGGTTGGGATGGTTCGGAAGAGTTGACGTTTGCAAATCGAGTTGGCACGATATTGGACTTGTTCCGGCGTGGTGAAACGATGCGCTCGCTCTTTTCGAGATATTTTTGGGTAAAGCCGTTTGACATTCATAGAATTCCTGACTCAAAGAGTCGTATGATTGGTTATATGAGATTTTTCATTGAAGAAGTTGTCAGCGAATCAAAGGATGCGACTTTTCCAAAAGACGCGGTGGAATTATTCAATCGTTGTCACGTAATACCTTATGAAAACATATTTGAATTGGTTGATACTTGCGATGCATTTTGGAAGAAGTGTATGGACGACCCAAGTATGAAACCGGTTTTTGATAGTTGCTTGAAAGAGTCTCTGTGTAAACCAATGATGTAGGTATGCAGATGGGAAATAAAGAAAGGGACGCCATGTGGAGTGGTGTCCCTTGTCTGTTCGTATTGTCAGAAATGACGTGTCTTTATTTTACTGCTATTGCCTCAATCTCGATGTTAGCACCCTTTGGAAGTGCTGCTACAGCGAAGGCAGAACGGGCAGGGTAAGGCTGTGTGAAAAACTCGGCATATACCTCGTTTACGGCTGCGAAGTCGTCGATGTTGGCCAAGAGAACTGTAACCTTTGCTACGTTTGCCATCGTGAGACCAGCCTCTGCAAGAATGTTCTTGATGTTGGTGAGTGACTGACGAGCTTCTTCCTTGATACCTCCTTCAGCGAACTTACCTGTTGCAGGATTGATGGCGAGCTGACCGCTCACGTACACTGTGCCGTTGGCTTCGATGCCCTGGCTGTATGGGCCGATGGCTGCAGGTGCATTTGTTGTTGATAAAGCTTTCATTGTCTTGTTTCTTTGTTTTATGTTAATAAACTGAAGTTTCGCAAGTAGTAAACAGGAGTTAACTTCGTGAAGTAAAAAGGAGTAACCGCTTCGCTCAGGACGATACTCTTTCGCTTAAAACGCATCCGTAAACAGTCAAACGTCCGT
>JAFSSN010000134.1 GCA_017450985.1 Bacteroidaceae bacterium | reverse complement strand
GGGGTGACAGACCAAATAGTAAAAAGTACAGGTAACAATGAGTAACAAACGAGTAACAAAAGTGCCGAAAAGCGAAGAACTTTCCACACTTTCGGGGAAAAAGCGGCAGGGCCAAAGGCCCTTTTCGGGGCCGAAAGGCCCAAAACAGCCCCTTTCCGGGCCGTTTTGTCCACAAAAACCCCAAAATTTCCCGCTTTTTTGGACGATATTTAGCCCGTGCTATGTCGTGGGCGCGTACGCGTGAAATGTGCTTAAATATTAACAATTTAAAACTGTAAGAAGAAGGACAAGAGACAAGAAAACGTAATGAAACTTTATTTTTTAATTCACTTTATTTATTAACAAATTAAACTCAAATGACAATGAAAAAGACTTTTAGTTTGAAGTTGATGCTGCTGGGGCTTTTGCTCTCAGTCAGCAGTGGCGTTTGGGCCCAGTACATCGCTAAGGATGGCATTATCTATCAGATTAATTCTGCTAAGAAACAAGCCACGGTGGTCGGTGTAAACAAGAAGGCCGCAAGCACTAAGGCTATTACCATTCCCGACAAGGTTGAAGGGAATACGGTGGTAGCAATTGCCTCGGACTGGGTGAAACCGACGGGCAAAATCTTCCAGAACACATCTGGTGGAACTGGCACCACAGGTCAGGTTCCTACTGGCCCTGCAAGTGATGAAGGTGTGTCATCTACTACCGAGACCGGTACTGGTTCTCAGACCATTGTTACTTTTGCATGGATTGACGCAAAAACGATTGAGAACCTCACGCTGACTTTCGACGCTTCGCAGATTAAGAAGATTGACAACAATCTGGTACTCGATATCCAGAGTCTGCAGGTGGAGAACTTCGTGATTGGTGCCAACTCTGCTATCACTGTGATTCCCGAGCAGCTGTTCGCAAGCAGCACAGCCGGTGAGCCGATTATCACCTGGAGTTACTATGGTTCAGATGAAACCACTACGGGCGAAGAGCCGGATGCTGAGAAGAAGGCTGCAGCTGAAGAGACACTGAATCAAGCCAAACGAGATAAGAATACGGAGATTAGTGATCTTCAGGATGCACTGGAGGAAGCTCAGGATGACAAGGTTGATGCCGACGCTGCCGTTGAGGCTGCTGAGGACGCTCTGCGAATCGCTGAGATGATTGAGGAGCATCCCGAGCTCATGAACACACCTGAATTGACAAAGAAGCAGCAGGCCGAGCGTTTAGAGGCTGCTATCGCTGCTTTCAAGGACTTCAAGACCGGTGGTGGTGCTGGCTATGATGATCTGCTGGTTCCCAAGGTGCAGGAATATACCAACGTGACAAATGTTTCAACATGGTTCGTAGCCTACACACTGGCTACCGAGGGTGTTGACATTGTAGGCTTTAACAACGCAAGCAATAAAGCTGCGCTCCAGGCTTTAGTTGAAGAGGTTAAGGCAGCCTATGCTGAATTCTACGGCAAGGACCTGACTCCTCAGACTCTCCAGGAAATCAAAGCTTTTGAATTCACGTCGTATGACGTTCCTGCTCCCAGTAACGACAACTTTGATCCCACGAATCCTGGCTACATTGGCAATGCTACATACACCAGCTGGGCAAGTGGTCTGGTGAAGGTTGGTGAAGAGAAAACATTCGGTGAAAAGACTGCAACTGAAGTCACAGTCTTAACTAATGAGGGTGCCGATGGTGAAACCGTTCCTGGTTTCGTTGACCAGAAGTTCTTCATCCTTGCAACCGTTGGAACCGAAGACGCCCCCGGCTACAGTAAGGATAATTACTATTTCCTCTTTACAGAAGATGAGAATGATGGTTTGGCTCCTGTTACATCAGGCGATGCAACTGCCTTAAGCTATATTGCTGTGAAGATTGGTGAGAAGAAGGATTTGTCTCTGAACGACAACACTGAGGCTGAGATTCTCATCGACGCTGCTGATCCCGCTGGCGACATCGCCGAGGCAAAGGATGGTGTTCAGTCAGTTGATGATGCTACTGAAGCCTTGGAGAAGGCTCAAGAAAATCAGGCGGCCGCCGAACAGGCAGTAACCAACGCTCAGAATGCATTAACAACGGCTCAAGGCGAGCTGACTGCTCTCAATAACACAGCTGCTGTGACAAGCGAATCGGAGCCGACTCTGATTGTTGATCTGGAAGCTGAGAACGAGACTCTGAAGTCTGTTGCTTTCGAGAACGATAAGATTGAGACGATTGAAGCTTTTGCTTTCTACAACTGCGTAGAGGCCGAGTTCACCGGCACGTTCCCCGCAACACTGCAGGCAATTGAGGAGAAGGCATTTGCCAACACTCAGTTCAAGAACCTCGACCTGAGCAATACCGGTACTATTGACTGGCGCGGCGCTGAGGACGAAGAGGGCAACATCATCCCCGACGGCGTAGTTGACGAGCTGGACAAGCTTGGCGACGAAGACATCGCTGATGACGCATTCGCTGGCACTCCGCTGGAGACCATGCTGCTTGCTCCGACACTTCTGACTTCTGAGTGGGTTAAGACTGTCGCTCAGGGTCTGGTGAAGGCTGAGGATCCCATTGAGGTTGAGTGGTGTGACGCTGCAGAGCCTGTAAAGGTTAAAGCTCTGAATACCACCCTGACTACGGCTGTTCTGCCTGACTATGAGGAGTTCACCGAGATTGCCGACAAGACATTCTTCAAGAACTGGGCACTGACGAGCGTTACTATTCCTGCCAGCGTTGTGACGATTGGCAAGCAGGCCTTCCAGTACACCAACGTTCCTGAGTTCGACCTGACCAATCTCGAGGGTCTTGCTACCATCGGCGCTGCTGCTTTCAGCCGCAACCCGAGCCTGACCTCTGTGAAG
>JAFSSN010000133.1 GCA_017450985.1 Bacteroidaceae bacterium | reverse complement strand
TCACCGCAGAGCAGAAACACGTCGGGTTTATGTTCCTTCACGATATTTACCATCTGTAGAAGCATGACGGTCTGTTCTTCCGTTCTGTCGTAGTTGTAGAGTGTGTGACCAAGATGCCAGTCACTTGTATGTAATATCTTCACTTTTTTCACTTGTTTAGGCTGGTTCTAAAATGCAAATATAATACAACGCATGCAATAAAACTAATTATAACCGTGGTAAATTTGATTTGTATGTTTTGTGCCAGTAATTTTTTTTGTTTTCATGTTTCGCAAGTAGTTGAAGGGAACATCCTTCGGAATTAAAAGTTAAGAGTGAAATTAGCTATGTTTACAAAAATCTTAATTACCGTTCTAAGGTCTGCGAAATCACTTCGCTTAGTTCTCAACTTTTAATTCAAACTATTGTCCAATCTGTTATAATGATGCGTGAAAACTGTAACTGTTTAAAAAGTAAATCCACATCTTGCAAGATGTGTTTCTACCTTTTGCAAGACGTGGGTTTGCGTAAAAAAGGGGAGTGCGCTTACTTTGTCCAAGCATTTACCACTTCGCCTATATACATCGTGTGAATACCGGCGTTGAAACGATTATAGAATTTTTTAGGAACATCTTTGTGTCCTTTTTGGTCGAGTGGGGCAGCATACATAATCTTACACTCAATCACCATCTTTGCTTCCGTATAGTAAGGAGCGCCGTTGGCAGTATATTCTGTGTGCAGTCCGAGTGCTTTAGCCTTGTCACCGTCTCGTCCCGACTTTGTACCCATGTATTGCAGCACGTTCTTGTGTTCATCGTCGAATGCCATGACTGTGAAGTATTCAGAATCATCAATGATTTTCTTTGTGTATCGTTTTTCTGCCACATATACCGTGAGTGCAGGTTTACCCCACAGCGTACCTATGCCGCCCCAGCCGATGGTCATGGCATTACTATGTTTCTTGTTGCCGGCGGCAAGCAGCTGCGCTTCGCCAAACCAGCGGAAGCCGTTGTCCTGAAAATCGTTGACTATGTCAAATTTCTTATAACCATTATTCTCTTGTGCCGTAATGGTTTGTGGAACTGCTAAAGTGAAAACAGCAGCCATGATTGTTAGTAGTCTTTTCATATTGGATAAATTTGTTATGTCAAGAAAACAGAATTGGTTTATGGTTCATTCTGTATGTCTTGTACGTTTTGTTTTAAGTTATGGTTGAGTTGTTATCATTTGCAAAGAAATAACATTTTATCGTGTTTACAAAAAAATAACGATAATTTCAATAAAAGAAGCAGTTCTTGTTCAAGAACTGCTTCCCATAAATGGTAATTCTAAGTAAATACGATTAAAAATCTAAAATAACAATATAATGCGATTATTTTACTGTTGTACTCTTACCATTATATGTAATTGTCTTTGATGTGCCGCCAACAATCTTTACGTTGAATGTGCGAGTGGCGAGCATACCAGTAAATGAGCCTTGACGCTTGCCGATGGTAAGTGTCTTTGCCTTGTCGTTCCATGAAAGACGGATTGTAGAGTACTGTCCCTTCTCGTAGTTGTAGTTGTCGCCTTCATCCTCGTAGAGAGTAAACTCGGCATTTGCACCAGGATAGACAACGATGTCGATGTGGGCATATTTGTTTTCGTTGGCATACTGTACATCAGGACCGAGTGGAAGGATGCTGCCAGCCTTGACGAAGAGAGGAGAGTGTCCGAGTGGAATAGCCGTAGAAAGCTTCTGTCCACCGTCATACTTCTTGCTTGTCCAGTAGTCGTACCATGATGCTCCTGCTGGGAGATAGACCTCGTACTGCTTGTTCTCTTTCCAATTAACGTTTGGATAGCCTGTGTTTGCCTCGTTGCTTTCGTTCTTGTTCCATCCGCTGAGCTCGTCAGTTCTGACAATCTTTTCCTTTGTGTAGAGTGGGCGGAGAACAGGACATACGAGGATGCTGCGTCCGAACATATACTCGGTACTCATGTTCCAAGTGTTCTTGTCGTTTTTGAAGTCCATCATGAGGGCACGCATGAACGAATCGTCATATTTGCTAACCTGCCATGATGTGCTGTAAATATATGGAAGGAAGCGGTAGCGAAGCTTAACAGCATCAACAAGGGCGTCATATACAGGTTCACCCTTCTTGCCGAAGTAGTAAAGCTCGCGATATACGTCTGTACCGTGGCTGCGCATCATTGTTGAGAATGCACCGAACTGCATCCAACGAACCTAGAGCTCCTGATATTGTGGGTTGCGTGTACCAGAGTTGTGTCCCTGTGTGTTGTATGAACCTGCAAAGAATCCACCTATGTCGGTGTTTACGTTTGGATTGGCTGTGAGAGTATAGTTGAGACAGATAGGAATCTGCTTGCGGAAGCTGTCCCATGAAGAGCCTACGTCTCCGCTCCATGTGTTGGCACCAGTGCGCTGCTGACCTGCAAAGTAGCTGCGTGTAAGGATGAATACACGTCTTGAAGAATCCACTGCACGCTGGTGGTCATATACTCCGCCAACGGCTTTGAGTGGGAATATGTTGCGAACGCTGCGGTAGCTTCCTGACGTACACTTTTCATCGAGGTCGGAATCCTTGAAATCCAAGTGGTCAGGGTCGGTAGAGTCCATCCACCATGCGTCAATGCCCATCTTGTGGAGGCGTGAAAGGTTCTTCCAATAGATGTCGCGTGCCTCCTGGCTATATACGTCGTAGCAACGTACACCGCTTGGATAGTCCATGCGTGGAGGCCAGAATGAGAGTCCGCTCTGTGGCCATGTGTTGAAGCTGAACAAAAGGTTCTTGTCCTTGAGTTCTTTGAAAGCCTTGGTGTTAGGACCGAAAGATGACCAGATGGAGATGCTCATGTGAGCGTTGTTCTTGTGTACGTCGTCAATCATGCGCTGTGCCTGACCGAAGTCCTCGTTGAGGAACTCCATGGCATTCCATGTGTAGTTGCTTCCCCAATACTGCCAGTCCTGAATGATTCCGTCGAATGGAATCTTCAAGTCACGATACTTGTGGACAACCTCAAGCAATTCGTTTTGACTCTTATAGCGTTCACGGCTCTGGTGGAAACCGTATGTCCACAAAGCCTGCATAGGAACTTTGCCTGAGAGGTAGCGCATCTGTGCAATAACACCGTCGGCATTTCCTCCGTACATGAAGTAGTAGTCGATTACCTTGCCCACCTGACTCTCAAGCTCGAGTGTGGCATTGTCGTCAATCTGTGTTGGTGAATAGTTGTCCCAGAATATACCGTATCCCTTGATGCTCTGGAACACGTTGCCGTAGTCCTCAAGGTTGCTTTGAGTCATGAGGCGGTGTTCGCCGCGCTGTGACATCTTACCGTTTTGAATAAGACCTATACCGTAGATTGGTTCGTCCTTTTCAATGGCAAAGCACTGCTTAACCTTGTATGAGCCTTTGTCGATTCCGCTTGTGATAGGGGTGAACTTACTTTCGCCTTCCTTGAGAAGAACCGTTCCCTTAGCATCGGCAAAAGTCACCTTTCCGTTTTCTACGGTAACGGTAAGAGCTGCTGACTTATATATGGTAGCTGCTCCGTTGGAAGTCTTGCTTACTTTCACCTTCTGAGGTGCAACGTTTACGACTTCCGATTTCTTGTCGAAACTTTGTCCGTTGTCCTTTACGATTCGAACGATGCTTGGCGTGAAAAATTCAACCTTCTGCGCCCAACTGATGTTGACCGTAAGAGCAAGCAGAGGAATAAGAATAGCTTTTCGTTTCATATTATTGTTAGTTTATGTATTATGAGATTATTCAAAAATCTGTTGCAAAAATACGTGTTTTCCTTGCTCTGATTAGAACATGAATGTTGATTGTCGATGATACAAATGTTGAAATATGGCTGTTTTTCAGTGGAAAATGCTGTTTGGATGTTATTCTTCACTTGTTTCATGCCACAAGAACATGAAAAAATGCCGTCCGCAAAAAAATGCTGTTTGCGGACGGCAATAATCATTTCTTTTATTTCATTCCCAGCCTGTGGACGTTGCAGATGTTTTTGCCTTCTTCCTTTGATGTGAAGACAAGGAAGAGGGAATGTTTACCCTTTAGCTTGTCAATGCCCTTGAGAACGGTATCGATGCTTCTCTTGCCGGCAGACTTGCCTTTGATTTGCAATGAGCCTACATTCTTTCCGCCTCGGTCCTTGTATGGACTGTCGAGCATTATGTCTATGGTTCCGTCTGTGGCACTGTTGTCATATTCTATCCACAGTCTTACGTTCTTTTTGCCGTAGGTCTTGTCGAGGTTGAAATATTTGTAGCCGAAAACCGAGCCGCTGACGTTATTGACCATGGCGCAGCAGTTTATGCTTGCGTCGTATGGTGCTACGCTCTTGTCATAGTTGATACGCACAATTTCGGTGTGCGAGCCTGGATAGATTACATTCGGATATTCCTGATGTGCTGGTTTTGGACCTGTGTAGTAGCAGGCTATGCCAGCTGGATATGTTTTGAATGGGTCCAGACCTTCGGTCATGAATCCCTCGGAAGTGTATTCGGCTTCGCTAATCTTGACATAGCCGTCAGGACCTTCCTTGACATCCACAGTTATCGGTGCCACCATGGCTTGACGCGAATATTCGTCTGTTCCTGCCTGACGATGGTAGAAAACCCACCATTTGCCGTTTATCTCACAAATGCTGCCGTGAGTGTTGCCGTTAGGAGTAGCTGTGACTATTGTGCTGCCGTCAGGTTGTTTCTCTCGTGCTCGTCCGTCGATAATCGTTCCGCCATACTTGAACGGACCGAGCGGATTGTTGCTGTAGCAGTAGGCGAGGGTGTAGTTGGATTCTGGCAGTCCTTCCTCTCCGTCGCGTGTCCAACGGCTGTAGATATATACGTACTTGTCCTTTATCTTTCTCATGGATGATGCTTCGAAGAAACGGAATACGTCGTCCTGTTCGTAGCCAGGAATCATGTCTTCCACAATCTTGGTGCCGGGCTTTACCGTAGCCATGGTTACAGGGTCGAGTTCGGCTCCATTGCTTCGCTTGAATCCCCAGTAGCCATACACGCGTCCGTCGTCATCGACGAATACTGCAGGGTCGAATGCGAGAATGCCGTCGCTTACGTTTGGATTGTCCTTGCTCCAGTTGCATACTTCAAACTTGCCGTCGGGACGTGACGAGCGTGCTATCATGCCGTTGCGTCCCCATGCCTGGTTGTTAGGGTAGAGGTAGTAGGTCTTTTTGCCGTCCTTGCCTGTTACGAGTGTGACATCGGGAGCGTAGAGCACGTCACCCAGTCCGTCCTTGTTCATCAGTTCGCCTTTGGCATTTTTTGTTGACGTGAATATCACGCCGTCGTAACGCCAGTTGGTAAGATCCTCGACAGGGGCTGACCATACGACTTGGTCGCGTCCGCAGTATTCGGTCACAAGGTTGTCGTGTGAGCCGTAGATGTAAACTCTTTTCTTACCCTTGTTGTCGGGGTCGTCAAAGACGTAAGGTTCGCCGTCGGGAATAAACTCCCACAGTGGCAGATACGGATTCTGGGCATTTGCTTTCTGGAAGCATAATGCCGCGAGTAAGGCAAAAGATAAGATTCTTTTTTTCATCGTTACTAAAATTAAGATTTAAGAGTTTTTATTTGAGATGAGGAATGCAAGTTGCTGATACGTGTGGTTTTGAGTATCTGTTACTAAAGTTTAAGATGAAGACTGCTGAACGAATCCTTTGTCATCATCCTTTTCTTTGCTTCACGTTCTTCATGCTTGTCATTCCTGGTTTTCTATGATTTTGTAAACTATTCTGAATGAACCGTCGTTGTAGCTTGTACTTGTTATTTTGAACGTGCCGATTTCACGCGTGGAACCGACGTGCTTGCCTATGCAGGCGCATACATCGTAGTCGCCTATGCGCACTATGCGCAGTGTCTCGCTGGCGTCTTCAGGGAGCTTGTCGAGAACGACGCCTTCGGGAATGTTGTCGCGTGTTACGAACTCATAAGTGACAGGCAAATCCTGTGCTATCAGTTCGTTCATCTTGCGTTCTATCTCTGCCACCTGCTCGGCAGTAGGACACTCGGCAAGGTTATAGTTTATCTTTGACTTCTTGCGCTCGATATGCGCGTTTTTTGAACGCTCGCAACCAAACATGCGTATCATTGTCTGGTTGAGGAGATGCTCGGCACTATGTGCCGGTGCGTATTCGTCCTTGTTATGTTCGTTAAGCTGTACTTCCATTGGAAATTTTGTGTTATACTTTTAGCTTTCTTAATAATGCCTTGTGTTCGTCTGTCACACGGAAACTTTCACAAGCCTTTTGAATAGTCTTGTTATGTGTCCAAGGAGCGAGGGCGTTACGCTCGATGTATG
>JAFSSN010000132.1 GCA_017450985.1 Bacteroidaceae bacterium | reverse complement strand
GCTATGCGGTTGTGAGGTTGTAAGGTTGTAAGGTTATAAGGCTATACAGTTGTGGTAACTTTCATTCTTCATTCTTCATTCTTCATTCTTAATTCTTAATTCTTCACTCTTCATTCTCCACTCCGCCCCAGGCAATTCTTCATTCTTCATCCTATTTTCTTCGCACCTAATGTTCAAGCTAGTCTAATATTTTGTAACTTTGCACCCGAAAGTGAAACTAAATGGGAGTGGAGACTTATCCACCCCACCTAAAAGATTAAAAAGCAAAACAAAATGGAAGGATATTTAGTAGAAGACGAGAAGAAGATAACTTCAACCCGCTTCACCCAAATGAAAGCGCAGGGCAAGAAAATTGCCATGCTCACAGCATACGACTACACCATGGCACAGATTGTGGATGCTGCCGGAGTGGATTCCATCCTCATCGGCGACTCTGCAAGCAACGTGATGGCTGGCAACGACACCACTCTGCCTATCACCATCGACCAAATGATTTACCACGCACGAAGCGTAGCCCGCGGCGCAAAGCGCGCCTTCATCATCTGCGACATGCCTTTCGGCACATATCAGGTTAGCCGCGAAGAAGGAGTTAAGAACGCCATACGAATGATGCAGGAGACAGGCGTGGACTGTCTGAAGCTGGAAGGCGGCGTGGAGATTATCGACGCCGTGCGCGGCATCATCAACGCCGGTATTCCAGTATGCGGCCATCTGGGACTCACCCCGCAGAGCGTGTTCAAGTTCGGCGGCTTCGGACTTCGCGCCAAGGAAGAGGCAGAGGCCAACAAGCTCATCAGCGACGCAAAGCTTCTCGAAGAGGCAGGATGCTGCGCCGTAGTGCTTGAGAAGATTCCGGCAGCACTTGCCAACAAGGTAACGGCTCAACTCCACATACCAACTATAGGAATAGGTGCCGGCAACGGATGCGACGGACAGGTGCTCGTGGGTCAGGACATGCTCGGCATGAACCGCGGATTCAAGCCTAAGTTCCTCCGCCACTTCGCCGACCTCTACACAGCCATTACCGACGGCGTAGGCGACTATGTACGCGCCGTGAAGGACGGCAGTTTCCCTAACGAGAACGAACAATATTAGCAGTCTGGCAACACGGGCTGCTGCTCATAGCATTACAAACAACAACCACCGCCCTGCACGAAGGCGGTGGTTTTGTTTTTCCCATGACACATAAGTGCCCCCACTAAATTTCAAGCCGTTACCGTTCCCCACTCGTATCTGCTCCGCATTCCCTACGCATTTTCTCTGCATTTTCTACGCATTTCTACGGATTGTACTCGGAGAAAACCCGTAGAAGACCCGTAAAAAATCCGTAAACTATCCGTAGCAGTATCGGAAAAGACACGGCGGAGTATCGGAAAAGACACGACATCTTCATGTGCCAAGCCCAAACTTTTCATTGCCCGACGCAAAGCCACGAACGACACACGAAAGCCGAACGCACACATTCTTGTCTTTATATTCTTAGCATTTGCCGTTGGCAAAAAAGCAAACGACACGAATGCGAAATGTGTCTTTTTCATAATGTTTTCCATTCGTTACATCAGTCATATTCAACGATAACAACAGCAAAGATAAAACAATTTTACCACCGCACAAAGCAGCACTCAAGATTTTTTCATAAATTTCCACCGCCTTGCAACATCCACAAATTACCGTCAAGCAAAAAAAAGCCGTAAATAATTTCATGTTATGAAAATAACATTTAACTTTGCAACAATTCAAATTAGACATAAAGATATGAACAATATATATAATGACAAGTGTCAAGAAGGCAACAACGGCGAGCCACAGGCAAAAAGAATCAGCTCAGAGCATGTTGAATTCAACACCGAGATTATGTTCAAAGTCGCAGACAAAATGAAACTGCCACTAAATGCCATCGCAGAAAAAATGCAACAGGCAAACTGCTTTATACTTTTAGACAAGTTTTTCAGACAACGAAAAACTACAGCTCCTAAAGTTTTCGTCAGCGAAATAGTTTCAAGAATCTCAGCCTTATGACACTATATCCTGCAAGATTTTTTGCAGGAAATATCAACAGAACAAAGTCAAGAAGTACGTTAAACAAAACAAATTTATTACAGGAAATCAGTCTGACAACTATACAATATGAAAAAACTTCTAACAATAGCAGCCATGCTTTTGGCAATGTGCAGCGCCAGCGCACAGACATACACAAACAACTATCCAAAGGAGTTGCAAAAACTTGCAGCTAAATGGGCCAAGAAAGGCGAATGGAAAAACGGATTCAACAAGGCTGTACCTGCACCTACGGTCAATCTCGTAGAGTTCTACATTCAATACCATCGCAACCCGGAGGAATGGAAAGCCTTGTTTAAATGGCTGCAAAGCAACGACCTTCTCAAGGTTCCTGCCGGCAGAATACCTATCGAGGGCACTAACCTGACGGTAAGCGTGGAGGACGGCGACAACTGGTGCAGCCAAGCCGACCTCAAGGCAGGCAAAGGTTCCGAGAGCCATCATCAGAAGATAGACTTCATGTATGTGGTACGCGGTACGGAAGGTTTCGCACGTCTCGACCATGAGACTTCCACAGCCAACCCTTACAATGCCGACAAGGACCGCAAGGACTATAAGTTTGACGCCGACAAACTGGAGCAGTTCACCTCCATCCCGGGCACATTCAACATAATGTTCCCTTGTGACTGGCACGTGGCAAAGGTCAAGACACAGGAGAAGAGTCAGAATCTCAGAGTGCTTGTGGTAAAGGTTAATTACAAATTGTAAGTTAGACCTTGATTTGTAGTTTAAGCAAAACATATACACGCATAAGAATTCATCGACATTTCGACCTTAATCAACAAAGTTGGAAGGTACAAATGGCAAGGACATTACTATGCCAAAGCTGTATCATAATATAGACATGAATACAGAAAATCAAAATACAGAGTTCAAGGAAAGTTGGCGCGATGAGTATGTCAAATGGGGCTGCGGCTTTGCTAATGCGCAAGGCGGCAAACTTTACATTGGCATTAACGATAAAGGTGAATAATGAAGATATTGCAGTAAAAAGTTCACAGAAAAGTTCACAGAAAATAATTGAACTAATAACGGAGGATTGTACTATTACAACGCAAGAAATGGCAAATCGATTAGGCATTTCTCGACGTGCTATAGCAAAAGCCGTCGCAATCCTACAAGACAACGGCATCATCCGTCGCATCGGTCCTGACAAAGGCGGCCATTGGGAAATAAAAAAACAGGAGTAAAGGTATTAGAGATACGTAAATACAGTTAAGAGAACTCTGTGTATTAGCAAATGAATGCAATTTTGAGCATATAGAAGGTTGTCACAAATTGTGATAACCTTCGCTCTTTGAAATTCAGCCATTAACATCAATACGCTTTTACGGGACCGAGAATAGCCAGCTATCATCTGTCCTCTATAGCGGAAGGGCAATTGACAGACTGGAAAGTTATGTTTTTTCTTGTTGACTGGCAAAACATAGCAGTCAATTTGCTGTCCGCAAAACCTAATGACACGAAGGGAAGCACCATTTACTTTTTTGCAAACTTCCACATCCTCTTTTCCTTCAAAAATTTCACTTTCTCCTTTCAAATTCCCGTTTTAACAAAATTCTTTATTCTTCATTCTTCATTCTTCATTTTTTATGACTATCTTTGCACGATAATTTGTAGTTAAAACAACAAACAATAACATATACCGAAAATGGGAAATAGAAGCATTGTTTCGATTGCCGACTACGACAGAGAGAAAATTCAATATCTCCTCGACATGGCAACCGAATTTGAGAAGCATCCTAACAGGAATCTTCTCAAAGGCAAAGTGGTAGCAACTCTCTTCTTCGAGCCTTCAACACGTACGAGACTATCATTCGAGACAGCAGCCAACCGACTGGGCGCACGTGTCATCGGCTTTACCGACCCAAAGGTAACAAGCTCGTCAAAGGGTGAGACGCTGAAGGATACCATTAAGATGGTGAGCAACTATGCCGACGTAATCGTAATGCGTCACAAGCTGGAGGGAGCAGCCCTCTACGCAAGCGAGGTGACTGACATTCCTATCATCAACGCCGGTGACGGTTCTAACCTGCACCCTTCACAGACAATGCTCGACCTATATTCCATTTACAAGACTCAGGGCACTCTCGACAACCTCAACATCTACATGGTTGGCGACCTGAAGTACGGACGAACAGTTCACAGCCTGCTGATGTCTATGGGCAAATACACCCCTACGTTCCATTTCATCGCTCCTAAGGAGCTGGAGATGCCGGAGGAATACAAGCTCTACTGCAAGCAGCACGGCGTGAAGTACATCGAGCAGCAGGACTTCACCGAGGACACCATTGCCGATGCCGACATCCTGTACATGACACGCGTACAGCGCGAACGCTTCACCGACCTCATGGAGTATGAGCGCGTGAAGGACGCCTACATCCTGCGTGCCGACATGCTGAGCAAGTGCAGGGACAACATGAAGATTCTCCACCCTCTGCCAAGAGTGAACGAGATACAGTATGACGTTGACGACAGCAAGCACGCCTACTACTTCGACCAGGCACACAACGGCCTCTATGCACGCGAAGCACTCATCTGCGACGTGCTCGGCATTACGCTCGACGAGATTAAGAACGATAAGAACTTCATAGAGAAATAAAGACACACAGCATCATGGGCAAAGATCAGAAACTGGTGGCTGCACTCGAGAACGGCTCAGTCATCGACCACATACCAACAGACAAGCTCTTCACCATAGCACAGCTCCTGCACCTTGAGAAGTTTACGGAGCCTGTACTCATCGGCAACAACCTGGAGAGCAAGGTCATGGGCAAGAAAGGACTTATCAAGATTAGCGGCAAGTTCTTCACCGAGGACGAGATTAGAAAGCTCGCTGTCGTGTGTCCTAACATCCGCATCACGGTCATCAAGAACTACGAGGTGGTAGAGAAGCGCGAGGTGACACTACCCGAAACTCTCACCGACATCGTGAAATGCGCCAACCCTGTGTGCATCACGAACAACGAGCCTATGAAGACCGTTTTCTACGTAAAAGACAACAACATCCTCAAATGTCGCTACTGCGGCAAGGAGCAAAAGTTGAATAACATAAAATTAAAATAATTAAGAACAGCCCTTTTCCCCTTCCACATGCGGAAGGAAATGCCTTACGGGCAGAGACGACTACAAGGTCAGTCACACCACAGGGTATTTAAAGACGGTCATCCTCGCCGAGGAGAAGCTACCGCGAAAAGGCGTTGTATAGATAAACAGATATGAGCAAATTTACAGAACGTGCAAAGCTTAACCTCTCACAGGTTAACGAAGATGTACTTAAGGATTGGAAAGCAGAAGATGTCTTCCACAAAAGTATTGAAGAGCGTGAAGGATGCCCATCCTTCATTTTCTTTGAAGGACCTCCATCAGCAAACGGTCACCCTGGTATTCACCACGTGATGGGCCGTACAATCAAGGACACTTTCCTCAGATACAAGACTATGCAGGGCTTCCAGGTGAAGCGTAAGGCTGGATTGTGTATCCCTTGTAGAGGAGACCCTTGTTGTAGAGCTGCTTGAGGAGATACCAGAGTGTCTCGATGTACTTGTTGTCGTAAGTGATGTAAGGATGCTCGAGGTCAACCCAGTAGCCCATCTTGTCGGTGAGCTGAGTCCACTCGTCCGTGTACATCATCACGTTCTTGCGGCATGCGTCGTTGTAGTCGTCAACAGAAATCTTCTTGCCGATGTCCTCCTTGGTAATGCCGAGTGACTTCTC
>JAFSSN010000131.1 GCA_017450985.1 Bacteroidaceae bacterium | reverse complement strand
TCAAGCATCGGCTTTTCCTTCGCATAGTCCTTTGTTCCGAACTGCTCCGTACCCTTGAACATTACATGCTCAAGATAGTGAGCAAGGCCTGTACTCTCCTCCGGTTCGTTCTTCGAACCAGCATTAACGGCGATTGCCGTCTGGATACGTGGGGAATTCTTGTTGACTGACATGTAAACCTTCAGTCCGTTCTTGAGCGTGTAAATCTGCACGCCCATAGGGTCGTTGTCCACTGTCTCACATTCGTACTTAGAACCGTTGCAAGCAGTTGCAAGCAACAGCACTGATGAGACAAGCGCAAATGATTTAATTAATCTTTTCATTTTGTTGTCATTTTAGTTTATAGTTTAGACTTGCCTGCAAAGGTAGGCTTTTCGTACAAAACAGAGCTTTGAAAGCACGTTATTGTGATATTGGCACCGCATTTTCGGCAAAATATGTTGCATAAATCACCCTTTTGCACTAACTTTGCCACGTTTTTAATAAAAGAGATAAGATTAGCGTTGATTGGTAACGCATGGAATACCCCCAACTGGAGGACAGGAAAACCAATCATACACAGATTGTTTTTTTAAGAAAGAAGCAAATAACTTATGATGCTCAAGCAGACAAAGATTGTCGCATCCATTTCCGACTTAAGATGCGAAGTAGACTTCATTCGTTCCTTGTTCGATGCAGGCATGAACGTGGTACGTATGAACACCGCTCACGGCACGCGTGAGGGCATGGACAAACTCATACACAATGTACGTGAAGTAAGCAACAGAATTGCCATTCTCATTGACACTAAGGGTCCCGAAGTACGTACAACCAAGCTGGCCAACATGGAGGACAGCGAGCAGCTCGTATTCCACGTCGGCGAAAAAGTTAGAATCATCGGCAATCCTGACGTTGAGTCAACTCATGAGCAAATAGCCGTTTCATACAAGAACTTCGTCAAAGACCTCAAGGTTGGCGCAGACATCCTCATCGACGATGGTGAGCTGGAGCTCCGCGTCATTGAGAAGACTGACGAATACCTCGTATGCGAGGTGCAGAACGAGGCTTCAATGGGTCACCGCAAGAGCGTGAACGTGCCGGGCGTGCGCATCAACCTCCCTTCACTCACAGAGAAGGACCGTACTAACATCAAGTATGCAATTGAGCGCGACATCGACTTCATCGCACACTCTTTCGTGCGCACAAAGCAGGACATCCTTGACATACGCGAGATTCTCGACGAGTATGGCAGCGACATAAAGATTATCGCCAAGATTGAGAACCAGGAAGGTGTTGACAACATTGACGAGATTCTTGAGGTGGCAGACGGCGTAATGGTTGCACGAGGCGACCTCGGTATTGAGGTTCCACAGGAGCGCATTCCAGGTATCCAGCGCATTCTCATCAAGAAGTGCGTACTCGCAAAGAAGCCTGTAATCGTTGCTACTCAGATGCTCCACACTATGATTAAGAACCCTCGTCCAACACGTGCCGAGGTAACAGATATCGCTAATGCAATCTATTATCGTACTGACGCTGTGATGCTTTCAGGCGAGACTGCATACGGTAAGTACCCTGTCGAGGCTGTTCAGACTATGGCTAAGGTGGCTAAGCAGGCAGAAATCGACAAGCTTCCTGACAACGACATCAAGATTCCATTGGCTGAGAATACCGACGTGACAGCATTCCTTGCAAAGCAGGCTGTGAAGGCTACAAACGTAATGCCTATCAAGGCTATCATCACTGACAGCTTCTCTGGCACTACAGCTCGCAACCTTGCAGCATTCCGCGGTAAGTACCCTGTACTCGCCATCTGCTACAAGGAGAAGACAATGCGTCACCTCGCTCTCTCATACGGCGTGGAGGCAATCTACATGCCAGAGAAGGCTAACGGTCAGGCATACTACTTCGCTGCCCTCCGCAAGCTCATCGACGACGGCGTGCTGAAGGACACAGACATGGTGGCATACCTCAGCAGCGGTAAGCAGGGAACTAAGACATCATTCCTTGAAATCAACGTCGTGGGTGATGTTCTTAAAGCAGAGATGGACTATGTGCTTCCAAACCGCAAGAGATATTTATAGACATAATTCATAATACAGACGGAGGGGAAGGGTCAGCAATGGCATTTCCCCTTTTTCTTTTATGCTTCCCTGCCCCGTCTCCGTCATGCAACATCCTTCCACACAGCGGGATGCGACTCGGAGGTGCGTGTACCATAGACGAGGTGCGTGCCATACGCTTCCGAAGCTAACAAATACCACGGCTTATGTTTTTCTATGTCACAATCATCCGAACTATAATTTCTTTTTCCTATATTTGCCGGCAACTACTCAAAACTATAATCAACAATGAAAAAGTATGCCTTAATCACATCTCTGCTCGTTCTCGCCACGCTGACATCATCAGCGCAGGACAGACTAATCCACATGGACGACACACAAAAGCCGCAGCGGAAAAGCACGATGGCTAACCCGCTGTTTGAAACAGAAAAGGCGCGTCTTCTGATGCCTAATAAAGTGGAGTTCGGTGTGGAATGTATTCCTTCGTTCACGCCTGAATGGACACTCACTTACGACTCCGTCTCTCATGCGCTCGTTTACAAGATTGCAAAGGAAAGCATTTGGTACACCACATATCGTGCAACACACAAGACTATAAAGATTGACAAGCACCATTCCAAGTCTGTACCTCTTAAGCGTCCAAAGAACTATAAGGCTCCTCACGTCAGCACCTACTCCATGACTATAAGCGACGAGCAGGTGGAGGCTTTGAAGAATATCTGGACGACTGCCGTAAGTGCAGCTGTGGACAAAAAGATTTTAATGCTTGACGGTGTTAGATGGACTTATTTCATCAACGGCAAGCGTGCAAAAACGCATAATGAGAAGAACGTGCTTGTGAAGTTTACCGACGAACTGGTTAACGCTATCATGGCCGGTGACAAGGAGCGTAAAGATTCTCTCTTCGCCACATCGCAAAAGGTTATCACGGGGCTGACCACCCTTCCGCCGCCAGAAGTACTGGAACCCGGCACAGTGAACAAGCTCATCATTGTGGACGGAATTCCGCTTGCTGATTCCGTCACGTTCATCAACGTGCCAAATACCTTCGGGGAACTTGTCTATTTCAACAAGCGTCATAAGGTGATTCACAGCATAAGCTATCATTATGACAAGGAGGAGAAGAAGCCGTTAGAAGACAAATACGGGGTTAAGGTAAAGGGTATCATCGCTGAATACACGACCAGCCCTGACACGCTCTGCGATGCCTACGTGCGTGAACACCCTGAGGTGATGCAGACTCGGCGCTATGTCGAAGGCTACGTTCTGGACGGTGACGGCAGGCCTCAAGCCGATGCATGGGTTCACATAGAAGGGAAATCGCAGATGGGCACAGGTACTGCTACCGATTCCACGGGGCACTTTGCATTCTGGGTTCCTCGCACAGCCACCATGCTCACAGCGTCCAACGGTCAGATATGGGTAAACAGGATACCGATTACCGACTCGTCTGTCACCATTCACCTTAAAAAGCAGGCTCGCTGATGCGACTTTTTTCGTCTGGGATTTAGCCGGCACACAGTAAACGAGTTCTGCATGCTGCGTAACGACATGGGAAATGCGGCACTTAACGGTCAACCGGCAGGCGTTTTACACGAATTAGGCTGAGATTATAATCATGCAAACGGCACTTGAACAGTTTCGCCAATTTGGCTGCTGTTCAAGTGCCGTTTGAGATGTAGATGGAAACGACTGCCGCCTACTTTCCAATGACAATAGTCGTCACGCTGCGACGAGGCAAGTTTTTGTCCAACTTGACAGGCTTCAGGTTCTCGCCTTCGACATCCGAAGTACGGTATGCCTTGAGGTTTTTCTTATTTGCCTTCAACGCCTTGTCGAAATCGAGGGTTAACGGCTGGTCGTCCTTGCTGTAGTTGATGGCAACGACGGCAATGGAGCCGTCCACGTTGCGATAGGCGGACAGCATTACGCCGGTAATATCGGTATCGTCAGTAACCTCGAGGCGGACAGCCCCAGGACGCACAAAACGGCTGAAGTTGCCGAGCGTCCACATCAGTTTGGAGTCGCGCACCATATTGTTCTTGACAATTTCCAAGCGGCGACGTCCTCCGACACGCTCTCCCTGACGATACATTCTGATAAGTCCGTCTTTATAGTTACCTCCGGCGGCACGCCACCACTGCCAGCTCTTGGCCTGGGCTACGGTTATGTCGAAGTGCATGACACGTGCCACGTAGAGTGCTTCCTCCATCGAGAAATCAAAGCCTCCGCCACCATGTATCTCCTCATCATTGCCCATGATGCAGAGTTCCGTCATCCAGAAGTCTGTGCCGAAGCGTGCAAGGGTGTCGGCAAGCATCTTACGATAGGCATACAGTCCTTCTTTCTCATAGTTGGCATCCGACGGCGACAGAACCGGTGTGTTAGTCCAATAGGAATGGCCAGCCATCAAATGAGGCACATTTGGCAGATTGCCGACGTAGGTAGCGGTTGAATCAGGATTCCAGAATGACTGTATCTCATATCCACGCTGCCAGTCGGTCTGATGTGTGGCAAACATACAGCGGAAGTCGCTCGATTCATTTATGAGTATCTTGGTTGTTATGCCGCGGCGCACGAACTCTGCCGACAGTTCACGGGTTAGACGCGCAATCTCACGGTTTGTTGCAGGTGTACCTTCCTGCTTTGGCCCGAGCCAGTTCCAATGGCCGTCAGGCTCATTCACAGGACAGAGGTATGAGAAATGTATGCCGTCCTCACGCTCGGCCGTCTGCACCATGTCTGCCATGTAGCGTGCAAAGTCGTCGTAGGCGTCATCGCGCAGGTTGAACGTGCCTCCACGCCCCGTATTTGTTCCAAGACCGTTCTGCGTAAGATGTACGGGAGGAGTGTTATAGAAAGCGAGGAACGTAGGCACACCGCGTTCCTTGGCAAGACGGAGGAAACGTCGCTGTCCCGTCTGATGGGCGAAATACTCTGTACGCGTGTCGTAGTTAATCTGAGCAGAATCGCCCTGCGAAGCGCTGCCAGCTCCGGCGTTGAATCGCCAGATGCTGAGTCCTATGCCTCGAGGCTGTCCGCTGGCATCATTCTCGCATGAGAAGAGCCAGTCTGCGACCTTGGTCTGCAACGTGTCGTCCCACTGGCCAATCTGCCAGAAGCTCCATGCGTCACTCGCACCGAAGCCGTCCATAGTCTGACGCTCCTTGGCCGTGACCGTGTGCTTGTTAGACTGAGCACTCGCTGCGAATATCTGGCCAGCAAGCACAAGAAATAGAAGTGTTCGTTTTGTATTCATAAGAAAAGAAAACAAAAGATGCCTCATCACAGAGACAAATCTCTTATGAATGAGGCATCTTTTTATGGTTGGTTAATAATCTGTATGTTTCTGTTACTTTCTGTTTCCGAGGAAACGAAGGAGGTAGAGGAAGAGGTTAACGAAGTCGAGATAGAGAGTGAGGGCACCCATAACTGCCAACTTCTGTGTCTCGTCATTAAACTCTTGCCCGTGCTGGGCAAGCATTTCCTTAATCTTCTGCGCATCCCATGCTGTAAGGCCTGTGAAGATTACAACGCCTAACACTGAAATAACGAGGTCGAGCATTGAGTTTCCGAGGAAGATGTTCACTACCGCAGCGATGATTACTCCGATGAGGGCCATCATGAGAATCTTGCCCATCTTGGAGAGGTCTGTCTTCGTCACAGTTCCTATAAATGCCATTGTTCCGAATGTGCCGGCTGTTACAAAGAACGTTGTTGCAATGGAACTCATTGTATAGACAACAAAGATAGATGCCATGGTAACTCCGTTGAGAACAGAATACAGAGTGAACAAACCTGCTGCGGCAGGGAATGACAACTTGTGAACACGTGCACTAAGCCAGACAACCACTGCTACCTCAGCAATTATCAATCCGAAGAAAATAGCCCGATTTGAGAAAATAGTGTAAAGCATTGACGGACTTGTTGCCACATAGTAAGAGGTAAGGCCTGTCACAACGAGAGCAAGCGTCATCCACACATAAACTTTACGCATCAAGACTGAATAAGCATCAGCGAAAGAATAGTTTTGTGACGATGCGTAGTCACGTACATAAGTATCCATAATCTTAATAATTATTTTTCTATTTTGTTAAAACACCGCAAAGATATGAAAAGTTTCACTTTTTAATCACTCTTTCACTTTGTTTAACGAATAAAAGCGTATTTTTGCAGTACATTACAACAATTGAATCATTAAATCATGGAATATATAGTACTTTCACGACAGGACTGCATCGCACGCACAGGTGCTCCTTACGTCAATCTCAAAATAGCAAGTCAGAATGGCAATGAGCAGCTATGCGTATGGGACGTGGCAAAGAACGATCCTCCCAAAGTGGGACAGCTTGTCAACTTCATGTCAATACGCGACGACCAGGGGAAGAAGTCTGCACGCAAACTCGACATGGTGCCGGGCACTATGCCTACAGACGAGCATCCGCTCTACAAGCTTCTCCCACGTCCTATAAAGCGAGAGCTGTGGGACAAGACATTCTGCAATCTCATCAGCCTGTGCAAGGACGAGAAGCTCATCGACATCATCAAGCAATATGCCGATGACCTTTTTCCACGTTACAGCAAGTATCCGGCAGCCACGAGCGTGCATCACGCTTTCCCCGGCGGTCTGCTGAACCACACATACCAAATGCTCCACATGCTTGAAGGCCTGTATCCATGCTATCCTTACCCTGAGGACATAAAGATAGAGCGCATCATCATCGGCATCATGTTCCATGACTGGGGCAAGCTATGCGAATACAAGGAAGAAGGCGACCCGACGGAGAACATGTACCTCCTCGGCCACATATACATGTCAGCAAACTACCTCAACGGCATACTTCGTGATGCAGGTATCGACAAGCGTGAGACTAACTTCATCATTCACTGCATCCTTGCCCACCACGGCGCAATGGAATATGGAAGTCCGGTACTTCCTTGCATTCCTGAAGCCCAAATCATAACATATCTCGACAACCTTTCTGCCAAAGCCGACATATTCAACACTACAGGCAACATGGAGAAAGCTTTCTCTCTCGGCACTCACGTAGTGAAATGATTATTAATCGGTCAATATAAATAAGGCAACGGGGATGTATGGCTATTTACCATACATCCCCGTTGCCTTATTTATATATAAGTTTCTCTATATTCTCCTCAACTTCCAGACGTACAAACCGCCTGCAACACAAATCACGGCAGCAAACAGGACCCATCCAACGTGCATATATAAAAGATAAAACACTTCGTTACCCTTTGTCCAAACCGACACCGAAGCGTCATTGCCCTTCAATATATTCAGACTGTCCGCCTCATATATGGTAACATTCTTCATGCCTTTAGCTTGGCAATAGGCAATGACTTCGTCAAGCCGTTCCTCGCTGTAGTCACGAGCCATGCCACTATGATTAAGGAACACGAGCCATTGATTCTTCTCCACAGCCTCATCAATGATATGCTTTACAACAAACATGTTGTCATGCTTGCGTAATGGCAGTCTGGCAATATTATAGCGGTTAGTAGCATTCAAATCATTGCCGTAGCCACGACACCCCAACGCCATACGATAATGCGCACTGGCAAGCGGAACGAGCCACTGATACGTAGATGCAGGAAAAGTACCGAACGGATATACGAAATAGTCATGGTGACGAAACCCGAGACTATCAAGTACCGCCTCACTACGTTCCATCTCCCACTCAACCTTCTCTTCCGTAGGATGACTCCAAAAGTCAATATTATGACTAAAAGAATGATTGCAGATGCCATGTCCCTGTTTCTGATAATCCAGCAACAGACTTATCAGTTTCTCCTTATCACGCAACCTCTCTGCGATAACGGCAAAAGAGACCTTCACACCCCTCCTGTCGGCAACGCGCTTCACCGACGACACAGCCTCAACATTGTCGGCATCGTCATCCACGATACTAAAGTAAGACTGCGCCCCCACAGGCATCACCATTGCCACGAGGAAAGCGAATGACAGGCACCACCTCATCATTGTTTCAAGCATTTCTTTATTCGAGACACGAAATTGGCAGTATAAACCGTTGCACCTTCTACAGACAAGTGCTTGTTATCATGGAAATACTCATTGTGAGCAAGGAACGTGCTATCCTGAAGGTCATTATAGAATGGAATATGATTCGCATGACAGTATTCCGTGACAGAATCGACCGAAGCCGGCATAACGACGAAATTAGAGTACATCGGCGGGAAATAGACCATGACCTTAATGCCACGATGTTTACATTCCTCAATGATGCTCTTGAAATCAGAAAACAACTGCGGAGTAACACCACCCTTCTCTGTCTCTTCCGTCATGACAGTAGGGATAAGCGGCTTCGACTTTCCTATAAAACCTTTTTCAGGAGCATCGTCTGCAGTCATGAAATGATACAGAAGAATGCGGAACCAGCTTTGATTATAACGATAGAGGTTAGAGCGCATAAAGAACTTATTGTATTCGCCCCTGCTCTCCAGGCAAGAATCAATAATAGAATATCCCGTGTGATAATACGGAGTAAGGAAATTGTAACGATCATCGCCGCCGTCCCTCAACTCCGTCATTTTAGCACCAATAATTACCAACTTTGGCGTATGCTTCTTCAGGACACAGTCCAACATCGTGCGATAATAGATAACCTGCTGACCATTTGCACCACCATTGAAACAAGACATGCCGAGACTATCCTCAATGACAACCGGGCGCATACTATTCATAGCAACGCTACTGCCCAGAATCAGTATGTCGTCCTTCGAATCCTTCATCAAATAATCGACAGACCCATAGTCGCCCGGCAGACGATAGTTCTTAACATAGAAACTGCTGGCGAGACCGAAAGACACATCTATCACGGCAACGACCAACACCACCGAAACTATATATATCGCAAACTTCTTCATACAGCTTAGAATTGGAAATAAATAAACTGGTTACTATCAAACTGCGCACACAACAAAATGACGACAATCATCATCGCTGTCCAAAATGCACTCACATAAATGTTAGAGTTGTGCATAAACCTAACAGGCTTGCTGCAATACTCATCCTTCATTTCCTTAAACATTAGCAAGGCAATGAGGAGCATTGACAAGGCAAGTGTTGGCTTGCCGGCACCATTGTACAACTGTCCCTGCTCAAAGATAATCTTATTTATCGCAAGCATAGCATCGCTCATATTATTGGCACGGAAGAAAATCCAGCAGAACATCGCCAGCACAAATGTCACGCCAACACTCACGACATTACGCTTTATAGGCATCACTTTCTTCTCAATAAAGCTGGTGACACACAACAATAATCCGTGTATTCCGCCCCATGCAATGAAAGTCCAGTTTGCACCGTGCCACACACCGCTGACAAGCATCGTCAGGAACAAGTTACGCTGATGCTTCGCCTCTGAACAGCGGCTACCGCCAAGCGGAATGTAAACATAGTCGCTGAACCAACTTGAAAGGGAAATGTGCCAACGTCTCCAGAACTCCCTCATCGAACATGACAAATAAGGATGAGCGAAATTCTGCATCAAGGTGAAACCGAGACAACGTGCCGTACCTATGGCAATGAGCGAGTAACCGCCGAAGTCACAGAATATCTGGAACGTAAAGAAGAACGTAGCAAGCAACACGCTCGTACCCGTATGGTTAGGCAGATTGTTATACACAGCATCAACATAAGAAGCTACATTCTCCGCAATGCACAGCTTCATGAAGAAGCCCCACACCATGAGTCTCAATCCCTCGACACTCTCGTCCGAGTTGAACTTATGCACCTGATGGAACTGCGGCAGGAGAGATTTCGCTCTCTCGATAGGACCCGCCACCAACTGAGGAAAGAAAGACACGAACAAAGCGTATGTAAACAGATTCTTCTCCGGCTCAATAGACTTCCTATAAACGTCAATCGTGTAGCCTATTGCCTGGAACGTGTAGAAAGATATGCCCACAGGCAGCAACAGATTGAAATGCGGAACATCCATACGCATCCCACACATCTCAAGTGCACCGTACACGCTCTCCGTCACGAAGTTAAGATACTTATACACGAACAATATTGCCAAGTTGCTGCCAATACACACCGTGAGGAACAGCTTCCTGCGCTTCAGTGTCTCGCTCTTGACGATAGCAAGCGAAAACAAGTACGTCGTAACCGTAGAGAACAAAATCAGCAAAGCATAAACCGGTTCCCAGTTCATGTAGAAATAATAGCTTGCTACAAGCAAGAACAGATTACGTTCCCTCACACGTCCTGACGGTATGGCATAATACAATATGCACACCAAAGGAAAGAACAGCAAAAAAGCAATCGAATTAAATAACATTTCCCTAAAATATATTTATAAAAATGATTATGAATCCTAAAAACAGGCCCGCGAGGCCATATGTTTCCATCCGATAATCCTTCCATTCATTAACTTCGCGCAAAGGTACGAATAATATTGGAAACCATGTTTTTCATAACAAAAATAATGCCTTTTTCACAGCATTTTAAGGTGCAAGCCCCACAATTATCGGCCATTACACGCAACCGAGATTGCACGGCATCGCTCACGACGCACACGCAACCGCCATAACGTACCTATTCACCAGCCGGCTTCTGCGTCTTAGGCAAATACGTCTGATACACTATGTACGTACCGTTGCCGCATAGCGTGAAAGAGTCGCCCACAGCCTCGTTCAGCGTACCCTGCCACCACTGACGGTAAGGATATGAGGCCCAGCGAAGCCCCGTCGAGCTCAACTCCGTGCAGTCCATGTTAAATATGCTGACCTGAATGCGCGGAGCAGACGGGAAAGTACATGTACCGCTGGCAGGCATGAAAATACCATAGTCTGTAAGCATGTAAGGCTCTATGCTGAAAGCCTGCATATAGTAAGCCATGAGCGAAATATTGCCCAGCGTATGATCCTCACGCTTGCCCGTACAGCCGAGATAGGCAATACGTATAGGACGGTCGGAAATGCTCTTGCGCAAATGACGCGCCACGTGCTGCGTACTCTTGGTAAGGTCGTTGTACTCCTGCTCACTCACAATGTGTATGATGTCACGATACTCCTCCATGAACTCTTCCGTCATAGAGTCACCGTCACCCACTATCGCGTCAGGCACACGCCCGCGCCTCACCATCTCCATGCCAGCGCTGTCACAGCAACACAGATACTTGGCATTGTTCAACACATCAAGAACATGGCCTTCGACGGGGAAACTACCGTCGGCAAGTATTACAGCATCGTATTCAATATCCATATCATCACACGTTGTTAAGTGAATAAACCGAAAAACATCATCTGCCCGTATCTTCCTTCATCATGGCACGCCACCTGAAGTAACCATACACGGCAATAACTGTATAGAGACCATAGAGAACGGCATAGAAATAAATTCCCTTGTAGATATACAACCCGAAGCACACAGCATCGACTGCAATCCATGCCCACCACTGCTCTATCCACTTGCGTGCCAGCATCCACATTCCAACAATGCTCAGCGACGTCGTGAAGCTGTCCCACCACGGCACGTTGCTGTCCGTATAGCGCACAAGCACAAAACCTATTGCCACGAAAGTGACGGCAAAGGTTCCTACGAGCGGAACGTACATCGAACGAGGGGTGAACGTAATCGGCAGTTCACGCCGCTTCGTCCCCGTGTGACGGCGGTCTCTCATCGTCCACACGGCAAAGCCGTAGAAGGCGGCGGCAAGATAATAGATGTTGATGCCAAAGTCGGCATACAGTCCTGCGTTGTAATAGACAAAAATGGAGATAGCAGGCATGATGATGCCCGCTATCCACATATAGATGTTAGCCTTCAGTTCAAGCCACAGGTAGGCAATGCCCACCACAGTGCCAAGCACCTCAAGCCAGTTGTCCGTCAAATACTCTATCATATCAAACGCGTTAGAATCTGAGCGTTACGCTACCCATGACGGTGAATCCCGCCATTGGCACATAACCGAGCTGGTAGTATCTGTTGTCGTTAGGGTGAGCAGAACCCACAATAGCTGAGTATGCCCATCCGCTGGCAGCGTAGTGGCGGTCGAAGATGTTGTTGAGGTTAAGTCCGAACACGCTCTCCTTGATACCGATGAACTCGCTCTGGCAGTTAAGAGTGTAGTTGAGATATATGTTCGTAACCGAGTATGAAGGCAGTGAACGGTCCGTGTTCTCTGTGTTGTCGAGATACTGACGGCTCACGAAGTTCGTGTGCCATACACCCTCAAAGCCCTTGTAGTGGAAGTTCACAAAACCGTTGAGAATAGTGCTTGGCGAGAAGGCAAGCGTAGAATTGTTGTAATGGTTGACAGTCATAGGAAGCGGGTTCCATGAATCGTCGTATGTTTCCACATACTCGTCGAAGTCCTTTATCTTGTTCTTGCTGAGTGCGGCATTACC